>JAFSRH010000074.1 GCA_017446225.1 Oscillibacter sp. | reverse complement strand
GTTCATAGCCTTCCGGCAATTCTCTCATCAGCCCGCCTACTCCTACCATGATTCCTTCCATCCCTGAGCGCCTCCCAGCTTTTTTCCTATTATATACCTTCCTTGTTCTTATTGCAAATTAAGTTAGTGCATATGGGGGCGGAAGCAAGTAGGTGCGATGAGCCAGCGCGTATTTCCGGAAAGCGTTGAGAGTGATGTGCGTCTCTTCTGATGAAAAAGCGGAAAAATCCTCGGAAAACACCACGTCTAACATCCAGTGCATACTTTCAACTTTCCAATGTTCTCGCGCAATTTCAAGCAGTTTTTGAGCGAAACATCGGAACTGGAAATGTAATAGCCAATTTCCTCGACCGCAAATCTTTCCTGCATTTTATGACGCCTCCTGTTTGAACTGGAGTTTATCATAAAATGCGCTATAAATGAGCAAATTTGAAAAGTTGCACAAAAGGTCGGGCGAAAGTCCTTATATGGCGGACAATCTCAAGAGTTTTGTCCGCGTCAAGTGCGTATTTTCTTCAAATTCCCGGATTTGCTCATTTATAGCTTGGAATTTATTTCTATATTTATGCAATGAACGTGGCCACGCGCGTTGTATTTTGCCGCCGTCTGTGGTATGATAGGCACGCTATCAAGCGCAAGAAGGGGAGATTTTATGGAACTGGAAACGTATTTGTCCGCGTTACGGGGAAAGCGCGCGGCGGTCATTGGAGTGGGCGTATCGAACCGCCCTCTGATAGAGTTACTGCTTTCCCACGGCGTACTTGTCACGGCGTGCGACCGGAAGCCGGACCTCGGCGCGTACGGGGAGGAACTGCGCCGGAAAGGCTGTCGGTTACAGCTCGGCCCCGATTACCTGCGGGGGCTGAATCAGGACGTTATTTTCCGTACGCCGGGGGTACGTCCGGACCTTCCGGAGTTTCGCGGGGCGCGGCTGACGTCCGAAATGGAAGTGTTTTTCAACGTCTGCCCCTGTCCGAAAATCGCCGTGACGGGCAGCGATGGCAAAACCACCACAACAACCATCATCGCCCGACTGCTGGAAGCCGCCGGAAAACGCGTACACTTGGGCGGCAATATCGGCCACCCGCTCCTGTCGGAGACGCCGGACATCCGTCCGGACGATATCGCCGTGCTGGAACTGAGTTCCTTTCAGCTCATGACCATGGACCAAAGTCCGGAGACCGCGGTCGTGACCAACATCTCCCCGAATCATCTGGACGTCCACAAGGATTACGCCGAATATATCGCGGCGAAAGAGAATATTTTTACCCATCAGTCGGCCGGGAATCTGGCGGTGTTCAACGCCGACAATGCCGTAACGGCGGAGGAGGCCGGACGCGCCCCCGGACGGGTACGCCTCTTTTCGCGTCGGCGGGAGGTGCCGGACGGCGTCTTTCTGCGGGGCGGGGAAATCATCTCCCGCCGGGACGGACAGGAACGCGTGGTCATGCCGGTATCGGACATCCGCCTTCCGGGCGTCCACAACATCGAAAACTATATGGCGGCGATTGCGGCCGTGGAAACCATGGTACCCGATTCCGTGATCCGGGCCTTCGCGCGGGACTTCGCGGGCGTGGAACACCGGATTGAACTGATCCGTACGCGGAACGGCGTCCGCTGGTACAACGATTCCATCGCGTCCAGTCCCAGCCGTACGATCGCCGGACTGTGTTCCTTTCCGGACCCGGTCATACTCATCGCGGGCGGCAAGGATAAGGGAATCAGTTATCAGGACTTGGGACCCGTGGTCAATGAGCGCGTCAAGTACCTGATCCTCTGCGGCGCGACCGCCGGCGTGATACGCCAATCCGTACGGACGGCCCCGAATTACAGCGGACTGCCCATTATAGAAGTAAACGATTACCCGTCCGCGGTGGCGGAGGCCGACCGCGCCGCGAAAGCCGGTGACGTAGTCATCCTCTCCCCGGCGAGTACGTCCTTTGACCGCTTCGCCAACTTTATGGAGCGCGGCAACGTCTTTAAAGAACTGGTGCGCGCCCTGCCCTGAATACGGATACGGTCAGGCCGTCCGCGCATAGGATAACCGCGGGGGGCGGTCTGATTGAAATTATCCCGTTTTCGATTTCGTTACCGCGGCGAACGGCGCCCGCTGCTGTTCCTGTTACTGGCCGTGCTTGCGCTGTTCTGCGCCGTGACCCTGTACGCCGCTTCGCATCTTGAGCCGGTCCTTAGCCGTCTGGCCGTGACGCACGTCTCCAACACGGTCAACCGCGTGGTCACACAGGCCGTAGACGAGGCCATCCGGAGCGGCGCCATCCGCTATGACCAGTTGATTTCCTTTGAAAAGGACAATGACGGCAGAATTGCCGCCGTCCACAGCAATATGGCCGTATGCAACCGCCTGCAATCGGAAATCCTGAGCATTATTCTGGCCCGGATTGAGGAAATCCCGGCGCGTGACCTGTCGATTCCGCTGGGCACCCTGTTCGGTTCGGCCCTGCTGGCCGGACGCGGCCCGCGTATATCGGTATGCGTGGAATCGGCGGGTTCCTCCTCCGCGCGCTTCGGCAATACGTTCACTTCCGCCGGTATCAACCAGACAAGGCACGAACTCGTATTGTATATTGACGTCAGCGTAGCGGTACTCCTGCCGGGGTTCACCACGGCAACGAAAGTTTCCAACGCGGTCACGGTCGCGGAGACGGTGATTATAGGGGCCGTGCCGGAGTCGTACACCTATTTTTCCACCAATCCCGCCGACGGATTTGACGACCAGAAGGACTACGTTTTGAACGGATGAACACAAAGGAGCGTATATGGACGATTATCGGGAAGAAATACGGACCCTTCGCGAAAAGCTCAACGAAAACAGCCGCCTTTATTACGAACTGGACGCGCCGGTTATGAGCGATTACGAGTATGACCGGCTCTACCGGCGTCTGGAGGACTTGGAGGCGGAACACCCGGAGGAGGTCACGCCGGATTCCCCCACACAGCGTATCGGGGACAAAATCCTCAAGGGCTTCGGGACGTACGAGCACGAGCGCCCGCTGGAAAGCCTGCAAGACGTATTCAACGCGGAGGAACTGTCGGATTTTTGCGCGCGGCTGGAAGAGGCGTTGGGGGAAGTCCCGGAATACTCCGTGGAACCCAAAGTAGACGGGTTATCGGTAGCGTTGGAGTACCGGGACGGCGTCTTTGTGCGCGGCGGCACGCGCGGGGACGGCCGCACCGGGGAGGACGTCACGGAAAATCTGAAAACCATACGCTCCATCCCCCGGACGCTTCCGGAGAAACTGCCGCGGCTGATTGTGCGCGGGGAAGTGTATATGTCGCGGGCGGTCTTTGAGGAACTCAACGAGTTACGGGAAATCGGCGGCGAAAAACTTCTGGCCAATCCGCGCAACGCCGCCGCCGGAGCCTTGCGACAGCTCAACCCCAAAATCGCCGCCGAACGGAAATTAGACATTGTCATTTTCAATCTGGAAGGCGCGGACGGGAAGGCCTTCGACACTCACGCCGCCGCCTTGGACTACCTGCAATCACAGGGTTTTCCCGTCATCCCGCACAGAACCCTCTCCGGGACGGACGCCGTACAGGCGGAAATTGACCGGATCAATGACCGCCGCGCCGATTACCCCTTTGACATTGACGGCGGCGTGATGAAATTGAACGTACTTTCCAAACGCGGCCGTTTAGGCTCTACGGCGAAATTTCCGCGCTGGGCGGTGGCGTTCAAGTACCCGCCGGAGAAAAAGTCGTCCGTGGTCCGGGACATCGTGGTACAGGTCGGGCGGACCGGCGTCCTGACGCCCAAAGCGATTTTGGAACCCGTACGTCTGGCCGGAACCGCCGTCAGCGCGGCCACGCTCCACAACCAGAACTATATCACGGAAAAAGATATCCGGATCGGCGACACCGTGACGGTACAAAAGGCCGGGGAAATCATCCCGGAAGTATTGGAAGTGGACTTCTCCAAGCGTCCGGAAAACACGGTCCCCTATCGCCTGCCCGACATGTGTCCGATCTGCGGCGCGCCGGTCCGGCGGGATGAGGACGGCGCGGCCGTACGCTGTACCGGCGCGGAATGTCCGGCGCGTCTGTTGCGGCGTCTGGCCCATTTCGCGGGCCGCGATGCCATGGACATTGACGGCCTCGGCCCCGCCGTGGTCAAACAACTGGTCGAAAGCGGACTGGTACGCAATGAGGCGGACTTGTACAACCTCCGCAACGAACGCGAACGCCTGATTACTTTGGAGCGTATGGGGGAAAAATCGGTCGATCGTCTGCTTCAGTCGATTGAGGCCTCCAAGACCCGGGACCTGTCAAAACTGCTCTGCGCGCTGGGCATTCGTCAGGTAGGGGAGAAGGCCGCACAGGCGCTGGCCGCCCGCTTCCGTACTATGGACGCGTTGCTTTCCGCAACGGAGGAGGACTTGACCGCCGTCCCGGACGTGGGCGCGGTTACCGCCCGCGCCGTCATGGAATTCCTGCGCCAGCCGCAGTCCGTGGACCTGATCACGCGCCTGAAATCCGCCGGGGTCCGTATGGACAGCGCGCTAAAAGTCATGGACGGACCGTTTACCGGTATGACATTCGTCCTGACTGGCGCCCTGTCACGTTTCGACCGGAAAACGGCCGAGGCGAAAATCAAGGCCTTAGGCGGCAAGGCGAGCGGCTCCGTAAGCAAAAAGACCACGTACGTGGTCGCGGGAGAGGACCCCGGAAGCAAACTCCGCAAAGCGCAGGAGTTGAACATTCCCGTGCTCAATGAGGACGCGTTCGCGGAGATGTTAGCGCGGGCGGAGGACGCGGCGCGGTGAAATGCTCCGGGCCGTGGCCTGTCCGCTTTCCGCCTGAAAATTATGTATTGTTTTTTTCTTCCGGATATGGTATGCTTATACTGTTCCCAAGGGAAAAATATACTCAGACAGGAGTGATGGACCATGGTTCGACTGATTATGGGCGGCAAAGGCGAGGGCAAAACCAAGCAGCTGATTGATATGCTCAACAACGCCGCCAAGGATGAGGAAGGCAGTGTGGTTTGCATTGAGGCCGTGCGCAACATGACGTTCAACATCCACTACCAGATCCGCCTGATTGACGCTCAGGAATACGACCTTCATAATTATGACATCTTCCGGGGATTCATCATCGGCCTTTACGCCGGCAACTATGACATTTCCCATATTTTTATAGATGACCTGCGCAAAATCGTGGGGCAAGACGTAGACAATGACATGGAGGCCTTCCTTGACTGGCTGGACCTCTTCGGCGAACGCAACGGGATTAAATTCACCGTCACCGTCAGCGCCGACCGCTCTACCGCTACGGACGGTATGCGGCATTACCTGTGAGCGGCGCTTTGTCCCTCCCGCGGCCATGGGGCGCAAAAACCGGGCTGTCCCCGGATTTTGCGCCTTTGTTGTTCCCTGACATGGTCGAAATTGTACAATTTTAATGAAACAACCGCTTGAAACTGTGCGTTTTGACGGTTGACAAAGCCTCCGCGCCCTCCTACAATACCACAACCGAAAAGGCCGCGCGCCATATCAAAAGCCAACTTGGAAAGGGTGAGCTGACATCATGGACACCAACAAAACCGTAAAACTTTGGGCGGTTCACAGTCTCGGGGACGCTTTCTCCGCCGAACAGGGAAACATTTCCTTTGACTGGCCCGCCATGGGCGATTTGAACGCCCTGAGGCCTGACCGCGAGGACTTCCGGCGGAAGTTTGACGCCGTTTATCCGGATGCCAACGCCGCCAACCGCGCCGCCGTGGCGGGCGCGCTTTACCGGCTGGTCTATGAGATGGAATCCGGCGATTATGTCGCCTGTCTGCACAGTGACACGGTCAGTCTCGGAACCATCGGCGGTCCCTACGCCTTCCGCGATGGGACCCACCAACGCCCCGTGAACTGGGCGCGCCACATTCCACAGTCCGAGTTTTCCCGGGACGCCATGCGGGAAATTACCTGTTCGCCGGTACGGCTGTTCGCCGTCAAACGCTTTGCCGGGGAGTTTCTGTCCCCGCTGGGCGTGGCGTGGCTGGAGCCGGAACGTCCGGCGCGTCCGGCCGCGGTCCCGTCCCGTACGGAAGCCGCCCCCGCCCCGCGGAGCCGCGAAACCGTTACCGGTACTGACGCCGCGCAATTTGTGCTGGAAACCCTCCGCCGCTCCCTGACCCGTGAGAGCTTCCGGCAGTTCGCCGCCGCCCTGCTCCGCGCCATGGGCTACACGATTTCCCTTCCCCCTGACGGCGGACTGAACGAGTACGAAATGACCGCCAGCCGGGACGAACTCTTTCCCCCCGTACTGGTACAGGTCCGCGCCGGAGACGTCCGCGACAGTGACGTGACGCGTCTGCAAGAGGCGCTCGGGCCGGACCGTTACGGCCTTGTCATCACGCTGAGCGAGTTTTCCGGACGTGTGGGGCAGAGTCTGCGGGACGCGCCCCGCCTGCGCGCGGTGGACGGCCCGGAACTGGCCGCGCTGACTTTGAAATACTATTCCGGGCTGGATGAGCGTTACCGCGCGCTGATTCCGCTTCGGATGGTTTACGTACCCGTCCAATGAGGCGGTACAAAATCGCAAAGCCGGACCGTTCCACACGGAACCGTCCGGCTTTGCGCCTGATGGAGCAGGGTACGGGAGTCGAACCCGCCTGACCAGCTTGGGAAGCTGGTGTAATACCGATATACGAACCCTGCACTATGGATACTATACCACACTTTCCGGGGGAATGCAAGAGGAAATTTCGCAAGAAAGAAAAAAAAGTGCGCGGGGACCGGACAACGGCCGCCTTGACAGATACGGCTTGCATTGGGTATAATTCCACGCAAGAGAACGAAAGAAAGGCGGCGGTCCGCGTGGGGTAGTGACGGTGAAATCTCTGGGCCTGAACGGGATTACGGGCTATGAGGTACAGGTAGAGTGTTATTTGTCCGGCGGACTGCCGTCCTTTGACCTCGTGGGACTGCCGGACGCCGCCGTTCGGGAAGCCCGCGAACGCGTCCGCGCCGCCGTGAAGAACTGCGGGGCGCAGTTTCCCGTGAACCGGATTACCGTCAATCTGGCCCCGGCCAGCGAACGGAAAGCCGGGACCGTCTATGACCTGCCGATTCTGGTCGGACTGCTCGCCTGTGGGGAGGAAATCCCGCGTCCGTCCGAACGTACGGCCTTTATCGGGGAACTGTCCCTGACGGGCGCGGTACGCCGGATTCCGGGCGTACTGCCCATGGCGCTGGCCGCGCGGGAACACGGTATTCGGGAACTGTTCGTACCCGCCGAAAACGCCGCGGAGGCCACGTTAGCCAGCGGCCTGACGGTGTACGGCGTGAAGGACGTGCGGCAGTTGTCCGGACACTTGCGCGGCGCGGCCCCGCTGACGCCCACTCCCCCGTGGACGCCCAATGACACGGAAACGTTCCCCGCCGACCTGCGGGACGTCATGGGACAGGAACAGGTCCGCCGCGCGCTGGAAATCGCGGCCGCGGGGGCGCATAATCTTCTGTTCATCGGCAGTCCGGGCGCGGGAAAGTCCATGCTCGCGAAGTGTATGCCGTCCATCCTTCCGGACCTGACGCGGGCGGAAGCGCTGGAGTCGACCGCTATCTGGTCCGTGGCGGGCCTGACGGACGCCGAACACCCCATGTTGACGCGCCGTCCGTTCCGGAGTCCGCACCACACAGTTTCCACAGCCGCCTTTGCCGGCGGCGGAAAGAACGTCATCCGGCCCGGTGAAATCTCCCTCGCGCACCGCGGCGTACTGTTTCTGGACGAACTGCCGGAATTTCACCGGGACGCCTTGGAAGCCATGCGCCAACCCTTGGAGGATGGGGAAATCACCATTGCCCGGGCCAGCGGTACGGTACGCCTTCCGGCGAATTTCCAGTTGCTTTGCGCCATGAACCCGTGTCCGTGCGGCTGGCGCGGGCACCCGTCCGGGCGCTGCCGCTGTTCGCCGCGGACCGTGGAACGCTACGTGGAAAAAATATCCGGCCCCCTGCTGGACCGGATTGACCTGCACGTCCGCGTCCCATCGGTCGAATATGAGGCCATGCGGCGGCGGGAACTGTCGGAGGACTCCGCGACCGTCAAGAAGCGCGTGGACGCCGCCCGCGAAATTCAGCGGAAGCGTTTTGAAGGGACCGGGATTATGTCCAACGCGCAAATCCCGCCGTCCAAACTGGCGGACTACTGCGCGCTCAATCAACCGGCCGAAACCCTGATGAAAAACGCCTTCCGTACCATGGGCCTGACCGCGCGCTCCCATGACCGGATTCTCCGCGTGGCGCGGACCATCGCCGATTTGGACGGCGCGGACGAGATTCAGGCTACCCATCTGGCCGAAGCGGTGCAGTACCGTAACACGGACCTGTTGTTACAAAGATAATCAGTATCCGGTCGGGTGAAACTCCCGTTCGTTCTCCACGAGCGGGAGTTCCTCACTTTCCACGCCCGTGATACGAATAAAGCGGTCTTTGCGCAAATCATAGAGCAGACGCGTAATTTGCGCGTCCTCCCCCTGTATTTCCATTTCAACGCGCCCGTCCCACAGATTCTTGACCCAGCCGGTCAAATGCGCGGCGCGGGCGGCGTACGTGGCCCGGTAGCGGAATCCGACTCCCTGTACGCGTCCGGAAAAGTAAAAGTGTCTGCGGACTTTCATGGCATCACTCCTTACGGGAAACGGGACATTCCGGAGAATGTCCCGTTTTGTCAGCTTGGAAAACGACTGTTGATCAGGTTTCGAGCGCTTTGTAAATGGTAGCCGCGAGCGCCGCGCCCACCAGCGGCCCGACAATGAATACCCACAGGCTGGCCATGGGGGCCGCGTTACCGGTCATCGCCGCCACAATCGCGGGGCCGAGGCTCCGGGCCGGGTTGACGGAAGTGCCCGTAAGGCCAATGCCGAGGATATGGACGCCCGTCAGCGTCAGGCCAATGACCAGACCGCCGAACGAGCCGTGTTTGGCGCGCTTGGACGTGACGCCGAGAATGCAGAGCAGGAAAATGCAGGTCAGGAGGATTTCGACAAGCAATCCGGCCACGGCGTTACCGCCCACGCCCGCGAGGCCGTTCGTACCCAGACCGCCGGTTTTGTCCTCTACGCCGCCCATGCCGAAAATAAGGGAGAGAATGCCGGAGCCGACCAGCGCGCCCACACACTGCGAAATCACGTACCCCACGAAGTCCATCACGTCCAGACCGCCGCTCATGAACACGCCGAGCGAGACCGCCGGGTTGATGTGACAGCCGGAGATGTTGCCGATAGAGTACGCCATCGCCACAATGGACAGGCCGAAGGCCAGCGCGGTGAGGATATAGCCGCCGCCCTGCGCCGCGTCACAGCCCACAAGCATGGCCGTGCCACAGCCCAGAACGACCAGAACCATGGTCCCGATACCTTCTGCAATGTACTTTTTCATTCCCCGAGGACCTCCTTTCTAATGTAACAATATTATAACAGGCTTGTCCACGCTTTGCAAGGCAAAAGTACACAGAATCCCGGAAGCGCGGGATGGAAAAATCGTCACTTTTTATCGTCCAGCGGCGGGAGCGCCCAGCCGAGCAGTAACGCGCCGTCTTCCACGGAAATGAACGCGCTTTCGTCCGTGATATGGTTGCTCACGCCCAGCGGGAAGTCAGAGGAGAGTTCGGCCCCGTTGAGCGGGTAGAGTACGCCCCGGAGCGTGACGCCCCGCGCGTGTCCGGCCGGCGCGAACACGGAGAGCAGGCCATCGGGCGCCGTACGCGGCACTTCCAGCATCTCGTTTTCGATAACGGTCCAGACGAAGTCGCGCCCGTAGAGGAAGCCCCTTGCCTTCCGGCGGCGCAGGTAGAGTAACGCCTGTATATTTGCAAAGGTGTGATCCATGCGTTGGCCGCCCGTGCCGCCGTAGATGTGGAACTCCGTACAGTTCCGGGACAATCCCGCTTTCAGGGCAAGCATGGTGTCCGTGTCGTCTTTCATGACGGGGACCCGTTCAATGTGCGGGACGCCGGAGACGTTGGACGGTTCCTCCATGGAATCGAAGTCGCCGATCAGCAAATCCGGGGCCAGTCCGATTTTACGGCAAAGCAGATACCCGGCATCGGCGGCTATGAGGTAATCCCCGGAACGGGGACGTTCCCGCAGGCCGTCAAATTCGGCGGCGGAGAATACGAAACAGCGGCGCATAAAACAACGCTCCTTTTCTTTAAAAAATCCGTGTCAAAGTCCGTACGGGGAAACGGTACCGTTTTCAATGTAACATAGCGCGGCGGGGGTTGTCAATTCTCATTTATCACGCGGAATGGAACTATTTTCCAAATTTCCTGTTGCGGTTTTCCGCGCCTTGGTGTACAATGGCGTGAAACCGCTTGGAGGGGGAATTTTGTTGAACGGAATCGGATTAGTATTAGCCGGGGGCGGCGGCAAGGGGGCCTATCAAATCGGCGTCTGGAAGTATCTCCGCGAAGCCGGACTGGACCGGAATGTGTGCGCGGTTTCCGGCACTTCGGTCGGCGCGCTCAACGCCGCCCTGTTCGCGACCGGAGACTTGGCGCGCGCGGAAAAAATCTGGCGCAATATGAAACCGGAACTGATTCTTTCTCCCGGTTCCTATGACGAGGAGGACGTTATAAAGTGGCTGATGGAATCCGGTATTGAGCGCATGGAATCCGTACGGCCCGTCCCGCCGGTCTCCGCGCTGGCCCCGGTCATTACGAAGCGGATCCGGCAGTCCGCGCCGTTCTCCCGGGAAGGGCTGTTGCACCTCATGCGCGAGGGCGTGGACTTTGACGCGATCCGGAACGCGTCCATTCCCTGTTTCGCCACCTGTCTGCGGGTCCCGAAGTTCAAGGTCCGCCGTTTCGACCTCCGGGAGTACACGCCCGAAGAGGCGCAAAGCATTCTCTTAGCGTCCTCCGCCATTCCCGTGGTCTTTGACAGCGTGCCCTTCCGGGACGAAACTTACTGTGACGGCGGCGTTCCGTTCTTGGGCGATAACATCCCCATTGCGCCCGTAGCGGAGTTGGGCGTCAAGTACATTATCGTGGTCCACCTGACGCAAGACGTGCTCATCCGCCACGGGCGTTACCCTGACTCGAAACTCATTGAAATTACGCCGCAGTCGGACCTCGGCGGCCTGATGGACGGTACCCTTGACTTCACATCCGGCGGCGCGGCGCGGCGTATCGAACAGGGTTACGCCGACACGAAACGCGCCTTGGGCGGGTTCGTGGACGCGGCCATAATTCACCGTCAGAACGAACTCATCTTTCAGGCCTTTGAGGAGTCGGAGCGGCGCTATCAGGACCGGGTCAGCATGTTGCGGGCGCAGAAGAAGGGCGCGCTCTCTCCGGACGCCCGCGACAGCTACGATGAAATCATGGAAGAATTTTCGATTTCCGGCGCGGAGGCGGAAGCGTCCGGCATGGACGCGGACGCGTGGCAGGGCCTCCCCGTTGAAGATGACGTTTTATAAGGAAGTGAGCGTATGAACGAACTGATTACCGTACCGGACGCGCCGCCGTCCGAACATCTTACGGCCGCCTGTGCCGGGGAAATTGACAAGGTGATCGAAGAGATGTTGCGCCAGAGCCGCGACAATTACGCGCAAATTGAGGAACTCGCGCTGGAATGTTCCTCCGCCCTGACCAGCGCGAAGGCGAAGGCCAACGGACTTTCGGAACAAAGTTTGTTTCGGCGGCTCTGGAACATTGTCACGGGCAAGAACGAACGCTTGCGGACGGCGATTGAAGAGGACCGCGCCGCCGCACAGTACGCCATGCAACAGGCGATTAACAGTGTCTTGAAGGAGTGTACGCAAAACCGCCTGTTAGCCTTGGCCGTCAAGAGCAAACTGGAAAACGAAATGATTGTCCGCGAAGGAGACGAACCGCAGGACACGGAAGAGGCCGAGGAAATCCCGTGGGCGGACGCCGCCCCGGAACAGGAGGCGCAGGAGGAACAGGAAGCGCAGGAATTTCTCTGGTTACAGGACAGCGAATCATGACAAAACGGACAGGCTGTTTCGAAAACGGCCTGTCCGTGTCTTATGGCAGGCGTGTCAGACCGGCGTCAAGGAGTTTTTGCAGGCTGAGCAAAATTCCGGTTTTGGCGTGGTACCACGTCAGGCCGCCCTGAAAGTACACGGCGTACGGGGGACGGATGGGGCCGTCCGCCGACAGTTCAATGGAACTGCCCTGTACGAACGCCCCGGCGGCCATAATGACAGGCGCGTCATAACCGGGCATATCGCCGGGGACGGGGGTCACGTAACTGTCCACCGGCGCGGCGGACTGAATCCCAAGACAGAACGCCGACATGGCTTCCGGTCCGCCCAGCGTCACGGCCTGTATGATGTCGTGCCGGGGTTCGGCGGCTCCCGGGACGCAGGCAAAGCCTAACGGCTCATAGAGCGCGGCGGCGAATATGGCTCCCTTTAACGCGCCCGCCGTGACGGTCGGCGCTAAAAACAGGCCCTGATAAAACGCGGGCATGAGGCCCAGATTGGCCCCGACTTCCTGTCCGAGTCCCGGGGCCGATAAGCGGTACGCGCAACGCTCCACACATTCCGCGCTTCCGCAGATGTAGCCGCCTATGGGGGCCAGTCCGCCGCCCGGATTCTTGATCAGGCTTCCGACCACCATGTCCGCGCCCATGTCGGACGGCTCCAGCGGCTCCACGAATTCCCCGTAACAGTTATCCACCATAATTTTGACGTCCGCTTTCACCGAACGGCAAAAGGAAATCAGTTCCCCGATTTGCGCCACCGAAAAGGATGGGCGCGTGTCGTATCCTTTGGAACGCTGTATGGTCACCAGTTTCGTACGCGGGCCGATGGCCTCCCGAATCGCCGGGTAGTCAAACGTTCCGTCCGGGTTTAAATCCGCCTGCCGGTAACTCACCCCGTACTCTTTGAGAGAACAGCGGCTTTCCCGAATGCCGATCACTTCTTTCAGGGTGTCGTACGGCGCGCCCGCCGGGGAGAGCAGTTCATCGCCCGGCAGAAGGTTCGCCGACAACGCCACCGTCAGCGCGTGGGTGCCGCACGTGATTTGCGGGCGTACAAGCGCCGCTTCCGTGTGGAACACGTCCGCGTACACCCGTTCCAAGGTGTCGCGGCCCTCGTCATTGTAGCCGTAGCCGGTCGTAGCGGCGAAGTGCGCCGCGCTGACCCGGTTCCGCCGCATGGCCTCCAACACTTTCCCCTGATTGTATTCCGCCACCCGGTCTATCTCCGCGAACCGCTCCCGCAGTCCGTCCAGTACGCGCGCCCCGTAGTCGTACGTTTCCGGGGCAACGCCGAGTTTTCCGTACATCTCTTTCAAGTTCTGTTCTTTCACACGCGTTCCCTTTCTTTCCGTTTGATGTGTCCATCATAGCACGAAACGCGGCATTTGTACAGCGCCCAACGGGAGAGATATGTTTTTCCGGAATATTTGCTTCTGGGATTTGACATAGGCCCCGAAATCTGGTATGATAGACAGGCTTTTTGGAAAACAACGCCGGAGAAACCAAACACAGTCCGATTTTCCGCGTATACAAGGGGGTGTTTGTGTGAAACCTGATTTTGACTTTCTCTCGGTTTCCTTCTTTACGAAAGCGGAAATCTATCCCGGAAGTATCGGTTCGTTCCGCTACCGCTTTCAGCGGTTTTCGTGGCCGGGGAAGGAGGACGCGCACATTCAAGCATGGGTTTATGAAAACATCTGCTTTGAACAGGCGCGGAACATAGAAACGAAAAATTTTGCGTGGACACCGGAAGGCGTACAAGAGCTTCGGGCATGGCTGGAAACAAAGCTACAGGAACGGGGCGCGCCGCCTTATCGCGTCCCCTATTCCGGAACGAATCACGCACTCACTTGAACGGAGGATTTATGGACGATTTTCAATTAATTCTGGACGAACTGGACAAAATGGAGTCGGAATCCAAGGCCCGCGAACGCACACGCGCACGGGAACGGCGTTGGCGCGCCGCCCGTCAGCGCCGCAAGCGGCGGCAAAAAAAACAGTTTACGCTTCTGCTCCTGCTCTTTTGCGGACTGCTGGCGCTTCCCGTCTCCTCGGCGATTTCCGCGCGCTTCCGCGCCGTCCGTGCCCCGGAAATCGAAACGCTTACGGTATCGCTTGCCCAGCCTGTGGACCCGGCCCCTGACAGCGGCGAAACACCCGAAAACATACTGGTCGGGGACCAGTCGCCCAAGTCCCCGGAAGTCTCCACTCTGGAAGACATGGCTTCCGTCTCTTTGGAAACAGACACATATGCCCTTGAAAATCCTGAAAACCTTCTTCCGGGAGAACTTCAGCCCTTGACGGAGTCCTATGTCGGTGCTCCTTCCAATGCGGTGGACTACCTCACGGAAAACCCTGAAAATTATCTGCCCGGGGAAAGCGCCGCGTACCTCTCCCCCAACGCCGCGGCCAGCGCTTCCAATGTCAAAGCAACGCAGAAGTTCGCCCCCGCGCGCGGACCTAAAACCATTACTTTAGGCCAGTCGGCCGAAATCGGCAGTCAGTACGCCGTACTCCTTGACGCTGACACCGGGTACATCTACGCTGAACGCAATTCTGATGTGAAAGTCCCGCCCGCTTCCATGACCAAGGTCCTGACGCTTCTGGTCGCTGTGGAAAAGCTGATTAAGGTCACGCCGGAAGGCGTCAAGGGCATGGACACCAAAGTAACCATTACAAGGCCCGTCACCAATTACTGTTACACAAATAACTGTAGTATCGCGGGCTTTGCCACGTGGGAGACCGTCACCGTACGGGACTTGCTCTATGGCTGTATTCTGCCTTCCGGCGCGGACGCCTGTCTTGCTCTCGCGCGGCATATTTCCGGCTCGCAGGAAGCCTTTGTGGAACTGATGAATCAGAAGTTGGAGCAACTGGGCATTTCCAAAACCGCCCACTTTACCAACTGTATCGGACTCTACAACAAAGACCACTATTGTACTATGCGTGACATGGCCGTCATCATGAAAGCCGCCATGGACCATTCGATTTGCCGCGTCATCCTCAACGCGCGCCGCTTCCGTACCATGTCCACCGCCGAACACCCCAACGGAATTTCTCTTTCAAACCTCTTCCTTCGCCGTATTGAAGACCGTTTCACGAGTACCAGCCTTGACGTCATGGGAGCCAAAACCGGATATGTCCGGCAGTCCGGCAACTGCGCCGTCAGTTACGCCTCCCGTAAGGACGGCAAAAATTTTATCTGTGTGACCGGCAAGGGGGCCGGACAATGGGGCGTGATTGCTGACCATACCCTCCTGTACCGTGCCTACTGCCTCAACGGATGAACGAACCGCGTACAGTGTTCGACTGTACGCGGTCTCTTTGCGCTCAAAGCGGATTTTTTTTGATTTTCCCGAATGCCCTCGGATACGCGTCCGGCGTGGGACGGACTTTTTCAATGACAATCAAACGGCGCGGAATCTCCGTACAGGGTATGACATAGTCCGCAACCTGTCTGACGCGGCCGCCCAGCGTCTCAATACTGTGCGCGGCCGCTGACAGTTCCCCGTCACAGTTTACGGACTTCATGGCAAGGAACGTCCCGCCCACGCGGACCAGCGGCAAACATAATTCCGTGAGTACCGGCAACGCCGCCACCGCCCGCGATACCGTAACGTCAAACTGTTCCCTGTGCGCGGCGGCGTACGCTTCCGCGCGTTCCTGTGTGCAGTCCACGTCCGGCAACTCCAGCGTGTCGCACACGCTCCGCAGAAAATCCACCCGTTTCCGTTGCGCGTCCAGCAACGTCAGCCTCAAGGACGGTTCGACAAGCCGCAGAGGCAGACCGGGAAACCCCGCGCCTGTTCCAACGTCAATGACGGTCTTTTTGTGGAAGTCCGCCAACGCCGTCAACGCGCAACTGTCCAGAAAATGAAGTCGCGCCACGTCCGGTTCTGACGTAATCGCCGTTAGATTCATCACGCGGTTCCGTTCCAAGAGCATACGCGCGTAGCGGCACATAAGTTCGGCCGCGTCCGGCGACAGCCCCAGCGCCGTCAGCCCTTCCCGTAAGAGGCTTTCCAAACTCATACCCCGCTTCCCTTACGCTTTTTCGGAATCAGAACTTCCGTACCGCCCATATAAGGCCGCAGAATTTCGGGAATTGTCACGGAGCCGTCCGCCTGAAGATGGTTTTCCAGAAATGCGATCAGCATACGCGGCGGGGCGACACAAGTGTTATTAAGCGTGTGGCAGAGTTGCATTTTCCCGTTTTCGTCCCGGTAGCGGATACGAAGCCGCCTTGCCTGCGCGTCCCCGAGATTGGAACACGAACAGACTTCAAAATACTTTCCCTGACGCGGAGACCATGCCTCAATATCACAGGATTTCACTTTCAAGTCCGCGAGGTCCCCGGAACAGCATTCCAACTGCCGGACCGGTATTTCCATGGCGCGGAACAGTTCCACCGAATACCGCCACAGTTTGTCATACCACGCCGCCGAATCCTCCGGCTTACAGACAACGATCATTTCCTGTTTCTCAAACTGGTGGATACGATAAATTCCGCGCTCTTCGATACCGTGCGCGCCTTTTTCTTTCCGGAAGCACGGGGAATATGATGTCAGCGTTTGGGGAAGGGTATCCGCGGGGAGAATCTGGTCAATGAAGCGGCCGATCATGGAATGTTCCGAGGTGCCAATGAGATAGAGGTCCTCCCCCTCTATTTTGTACATCATGCCATCCATGTCCGTTTGGCTCATGACGCCCTCTACCACAGCGCCGTGAATCATAAAAGGCGGAATACAGTAAGTGAAGCCCTTGCCAATCATGAAATCACGTCCGAGGGCCAGCACCGCCTCATGCAGACGGGCAATGTCGCCCAACAGATAATAGAAGCCGTTTCCGGAAACGCGTCCGGCGGCGTCAAGGTCGATTCCGTTGAACGAGTCCATAATCTCCGTATGATACGGGATAGGAAAATCCGGCACGACTGCTTCTCCAAAACGTTCCACTTCCACATTGTGACTGTCATCCGGCCCGAGCGGAACGGATGGGTCAATCATCTGTGGAATGAGGAGCATTTTTTGATGAAGTTCCCGTTCTAATTCGGGTTTTCTCTGCTCAAGGGCTTTCAGGCGTTCGGAATTAGCCGTGACCTGTTTTTTGACCGCTTCGGCCTCTTGCAGTTTAGACGGGTCTTTTTTGGCCTGTCCCATAAGTTTCCCGATTTCTTTACTCAGACGGTTCCGGTCAGAGCGGAGTTTATCCGCCTCCGCGATAACAGACCGCCGTTCGGCGTCCAGATTAAGGACGTCATCCACAAGCGGAAGTTTTTGCTCCTGAAACTTCTTCCGGATGTTCTCACGTACGGCTTCGGGATTTTCCCGTATAAAGCGAATGTCGAGCATATTCTGTCTTCCTTTCTGTCATGCCGGATTGTTTCACATGAAACAATCCGTTCCCGGCTTAACTGTTTTCATCGGGCGGCGTACGCGAGGCCTCCGCGATACGGGCGGGTACAGCTTCCTGAAGTTGACGGTAGCAGTCCAACGGAGAAATCACGTTGCTGTCTGCCGACTCAGAGGGCAGACTGTCGGACAGTCCCGCGCTTTCAAACGCTTCCACACTTGCCTGACAGGCTTGATAACGTCCCGCCTGATACTGTGCCTGTATGACATATAACTGCCGCATAGCTTCGGCCTGTCTGTGTTCCCGTTCCGTCCGTTCCAAGGCTTCCTGCTGGTCATTACGGGCCTGTTTTAACTGTTCTTCCAGCGTCTGCCGGGATTCCTGTAAAACAATGATCTTGTCCTGCAAATTCTGGACTTCCTGCATGACGGATACGGAACTTTGTAATTTTCCCAACGCTTCCGTATTGTTACGCTGGTGAATCAGCGAAGATAAGCCCATCAAAAGCAACGCCGCACTGAAAAGCAACAGAATATAAAGAAAAACGCTCATATTGCTTTTCTGTGCAAGCGCCGCTTTCTGCTCCGTAGCTTCTCCCGGCTTTTCCTCATTGTTCATTCCGTGTACCCCTCCCGGCCCTGAATTTTCAAAAGTGACAGCGCGTCCAACAGGTCGTTTAAATCATCAAGGCCGTAAAAATCCAGTTCAATACGACCCTTCTTCCGCCCGTTGATAATCCGGACGCCCCGCCCCAATTTTGCTGACAGTTCCTTTTGCGCTTCTATGGTATAGTCAATGTCTTTCGGATCATTGAGTTGTTCCTTCCGGACAATGATTTCCGGCTTTTTCCGTTCCGTCATCCACTGTTTCGCGAGACGTTCCGTCTGACGGACGGACAAGCCGCCCTCCATTACTTCTTTTGCCGCTTGTATTTGTAAATCTTCCGGCAAAGGAATTAAAGCCCGTGCGTGTCCGGCGGTCAGACGCCCCTCTTCCACGAACACCCGTACCGGCTCCGACAGGTCCAGAAGCCGTAACGCATTCGCAACCGCGCTTCGGGACTTTCCTACCCGTTTCGATACTTCTTCCTGTGTCATGTGATACAGGTCTATTAAAGTCCGGTATCCGGCCGCTTCTTCCATCGGGTTCAGGTCCTCCCGCTGAAGATTTTCAATCATGGCCAGTTCGGTGGCGGTCTTGTCATCGGCTTCCACAATGATTGCGGGGACCATATCCAGTCCGGCCATACGCGCGGCGCGCCAGCGGCGTTCCCCGGCGATAATCTGATAATAGCCGGAATCGAGTTTTCGTACGGTCAAGGGCTGTAAAATGCCGTGCTGACGGATGGAATCGGCCAACTGTGCCAGCGCTTCGGGGTCAAAATTCTTTCGCGGCTGTCCGGAATAGTTTTCCACATCCGTAATCGAAAGCATTGTCATGCCATGTTCCGGTTCGTTCTCCTCAAGAAACGCGTTTTCCCCCAACAGCGCGCCCAATCCCCGCCCCAGACCAGAGGGCTTTTTTATCATAAAACCTCGCTCCTTTCCTGTTTCCGTAAAAACTCCTCCGCCAACGCGCGGTAGGCGATACTTCCGCGACAAAAAGGGTCATAAACAGTGATGGGTTTCCCGTGACTGGGCGCCTCGGACAGACGCACATTCCGGGAAATGACGGTCGCGTACACCTTGCCGGGAAAGTAACGCTTGACTTCCTGTGCCACCTGCATGGCCAAATTCGTGCGCGCGTCATACATGGTCATTAGGACGCCTTCCAATTCCAGCCGGGGATTCAGGGAACGCCGCACCAGCCGGACAGTATTCATTAAATCCGAAAGGCCTTCCAGCGCGAAATACTCAGCCTGTACGGGGACCAGAATACTGTCAGCGGCGCACAAAGCATTCAGCGTAAGCAGTTCAAGAGAAGGCGGACAGTCAATCAAAATAAAATCGTACGCTTCTTTCACCTGTGACAAGGCCGTTTTCAGAAGAAATTCCCGGTGTTCCATGCCGATTAACTCAATCCCCGCCCCTGCCAGCGCATTGTTAGACGGCAACACATCGCCGTAAGCGGTATGAGAAATCACTTCCGTTACGGAAGAACTCTCCGTCAGGGCATGGTAAACGCCCATAGAAGCGTCTTTGTCGACTCCCATGCCCGAAGTAGAATTGGCCTGCGGGTCAAAGTCACACAGCAACACACGTTTTCCGGTTTCAGCCAGCGCGGCGGTCAGGTTGACACAGGTCGTAGTTTTCCCGACTCCGCCTTTCTGGTTGACAACCGCGATTGTCTTACCCAAAAAATCACCCGCTTTCCTGTTAGCCTTTTTATTATAACAACGCGACAGCGTTCTTGCAAGGGCGGATTCAGAAAAAAACGGGCTTTATAACGTTTCACATGAAACATTACAAAGCCCGGTGAGCCGTTACCCAAGAAGATACCCTGTCAACGGGGGGACTTTCAGTAAAAGACGCTGGTCCTGTACGACATAGAATTTTTGCCCGGTTAAAAGGTCACGGGCTTCTGAACTGCCCGGCCACTCAATCGTAATTTCCCGTTCGTACTCTCCGGCGTTGACGACCAATGCCGTATATTCCGCGTGTTTTTTGCGTCCAAAGGCCAGAATCGGGCCGGAGGTGTACAGCCAGTGCAGTTCTCCCCGCTGCAAAGAAACCCGTTCATGACGGATATGCCCCAGCGCGGAAAAATGATGTTGCAGGTCGTTTTCTTCGTGTCCCCATGGGTACGTCCCACGATTGAACGGGTCCTCCCAGCCTTCCATGCCGCATTCATCCCCGTAATAGACCGTGGGGGAACCCGGAAAAGCAAACAGTATCATGGCCGCCAGACGAACCAATGTCAGTCCCCGCCGCCGTTCGGCGGGTGAAAGGTGGAAGTTTGCGCGTCCGACCTGTGTTTCGGGACGGTGATTCGCGCCAAGCTCCGTCAAAATACGGGCGGTGTCATGCGTGCCCAGAAAGTTCATCGCGGAGTTGAACGCCGCCGGGGGATAGTTTTCACGCAAAGTCTCCAGCGTTTCCCGGAAGCGGTCCGCATCGCCGCCGCGCAGATACTCCAGAACCGCGCTACGGAACGGGTAATTCATGACGCCGTGAAGCTCACTCCCCAGAAAATAGCGTCTCCTCTGAGAATAGGCGATTTTATTACTCGCGTCCTCCCACACTTCCCCAATCAGAATCGCATAAGAAGCCGTTTCGTGCATGGCTTTCCGGATATTCGCAATGAAGCTGTCTGGCAGTTCGTCCGCCACGTCCAGACGCCAGCCGGACGCGCCCGCCCGGAGCCAGTGCCGGACCACGGAATCCTGATTCCAGATGATATAATTCTGGTAGCTTTCATTTTCTTCTATGGTATCCGGCAAGGTATCAATGCCCCACCACGCGGTGTACTGGTCCGGCCACTTCTGGAACTTGTACCACTCATAATACGGACTGTCTTGACTTTGCGCGGCGCCGGGTTCCGGATACCAGCCGTCCGCGTTAAAGTAACGGCTCTGTGAGCCGGTATGACTGAAAACGCCGTCCAAAATGACACGCATACCGCGCCGGTTCGCTTCTATGCACATTTCCCGGAAATCTTCCTCAGTGCCCAGCATGGGGTCAATGTGCATATAATCCGCCGTGTTGTAACGGTGATTGGAGGCGGATTCAAAAACAGGATTGAAGTAAATCGTTGACACGCCCAAATCGGCCAGATAGTCCATTTTGGACGTGATACCCTTAAAAGAGCCGCCAAAAAAATCCCTGTTCCAGACGCCGTCCGGAGGATTCCATACAGGCTGGTCCTCCCAGTTTTCGTGCACCCAGCGATTGCCAATCATGCCCGTTGGATTGGGGGTTTCCAAACGGCAGAAACGGTCCGGAAAAATCTGATACGTCACGCCAGCCCCGAACCAGAAAGGCGTATGGCTCTTCTGGTAGACGGTCATCTGCCACGGTTCCTGTCTGCCGTCACTGCGGTAACCGGTACGGTCAAGGTCACATCCGGAGCCGTCATCACGCCAAAACTTAAAGTAGTACCAAACTAACTGCGGCTCGTCCGGCGCGGGGAAACTCGCGTAAAAGCGAACCCGTTCGCCGTCTATGGCCTGCGGGTATAGTTCTGTTTTGAACCGCTCCCCGGTGTAGTCGTTTTTCATCATGACGGCGCAATGGGTAAAGCCTTCCCTTTGGAGAGGCCGACAGCGTAAAATGATATTCTGTCCGCACTCCACCGCGCCGAACGGGTCTTTACAGTGAATGCTCCGGGAATCAAAAACAAAGGGTTCGCTCATGGGAATTCTCCTTCCTTGGGACCGTAAAAGGACAGAGGACCGGATATTCTCCGGTCCTCTGGGCTTTCTGGACGTATGCGGACCGATTTTCCGGCGTTTCACGCTTATGGAAGCAACTGATTTTCACCGGTAATGACGGCGTAAGTGGGTTCTTTTTCAAAGTAGGCGTTGATGATGTTTACGGCGGTGGAGGCCAACGCCGCGCCGGAACCGCCCCGTTCAATGACCATGCCAATGGCAATTTCGGGTTCCTCGTACGGCGCGAAACAGATAAAGACGCCGTTGTTGGTAATGCCCCGGCCTAACTGCGCCGTACCGGTTTTCGCGCCGGCGTCCACAATGCAATTCTGGAAATAGCGGTCAAGGGAACTGAGGACCAGATTCCGCATACCGGTTTTGACGGCTTTCAAGTTCGCGGGGGCAATCTCGATCACGTTCACGGGGTTGGTATCGCCCACGGCAAGAACTTCGCTGTTGTCGTACGATTTGACCGCTTTCAGAAGATGGGCCTTGCAGTGCTTGCCGTTGGAAACCAGCGTTGCAACGTAATTGGAAAGCTGTAAGGGGGTGTAGATCTGATTGGACTGCCCAAACGCGGCCCACGGAGCCTGATCCTGTCCGACCGGATTTGTGGCGCGCTGTCCGGCGGTATCGCCGGTTTCAATGCCGGTATGTTCGCCGAGGCCGAACTGTTCCAGCCAGAAGTTCAGGGTGTTAAGGCCCATACGGTAGCCCATCTCCGCGAAAAAGACGTTACAGGAATTGGTGATAGCCTGACTGATCGTCTGGCGTCCGTGACCGGCCTCGTGCCAGCAGTTGGCGTAGGCGTTCGCGCCGGGGTAGGTCCATCTTCCGCCGTCATAGTAACGTTCGGTCAGGGAGATTTTGCCGGACTGCAAGGCGGCAATCGCGGTGGCGGGTTTGAGGGTGGAACCGGGCGGGTACGCGCTCATGGTGGCGCGGTTAATCAAAGGTTTGGCGGGGTTGTCGCTGAGGGAATTGTACTTTTTTGTATCGTAGTAGTCGGTAGCCTTGAACGTGGGATAAGAGGCCATGGCCAGAATTTCGCCCGTACCCACTTTCACGACCGCGACTCCCGCGCCGCGCGTGTCGCTTCCGTCCTGCGCGTTCATGCCCTCTACGCCCGCTTCTAACGCGTCCTCGACTTTGGCCTGAAAGTCAAGGTCAATGGTCAGTTCCACGGTGGCCCCGGGCTGCGGGGTACGGGAATAATACTCGCCCGTGACTTTGCCCTCTTCGTTGACGGAGAGGACCCGGCGGCCGTTTTTGCCCTGCAAATACTGCTCAAAGGCGGATTCCACGCCACTGCGCCCGATAATGGAATCCAAGGGATAATCCTTGTAAAGCGGGTTTTCCAAGTCCTCCTGAAAAAGCCTGCTGACGTTGCCAAGGATATGCGCGGCGCGGTCGGTCTCGTACTTGCGAACGGACGAGTTCACCACTTTTACGCCGACAAAATTACCGTCCGAAAGCATGGAGATGAAAGGCGTGTCAATATTTTCAGTTAAAATAAAGGAGCTGTTATCGCCGAGGGTCTGACGCTGTTTGAGTTCGTAACGGATGCCAAGGACTTTTCGGGCGTCCGCGGGGGAGAACTCTTCCGGGATTTCCATATCCGCGCGCATCCAGTCAAGGACCAGTTCCGGGGTAACGGCGGCGTCCGCGAGCAGTTCGGACGTCAGCAAATCAGGGGAAAGGCGTTCCATCAGGGTCTTTTTATCGGGCACGTATACGCCGGACGTATTAGGATTGCCCTTCAAAAGTTTCTTAATTTTCCCCTTAAAATCTTCCGGTTCCTGCGCGGCCCGTTCGGCGGCTTCGGCGGCGGCCTCTTCCAAGTCGGTGGTATCGACAAGGGAACGGTGGTTCAGGAGGTATTCGCCGATAAATTCACGGCTTACTTTTAAATTCGTCAGGTAACGGAGAAGCCTCCGTTTCTGTTCTTTGGAGATGGCGTCCACGGTAAAGGAAAACGGCTCTTCTTTGGAGATGGGCAAAGTGTCGGTCCACGACCGCCCCTGACTTTCAAACAGTTGCAGGAGTTTGAGAATGGCCGTGTTCTGGTCCTCATCCTTCTTGAGAAGGGCGGGGTCAAAGGTGAGGTCGTAGGCGGAGGCATTGGAAATTAAAGTGACGCCGTTGCGGTCCGTGACGATTCCGCGGGAGGCCTTGATCGTCTCCGTACGTACGATGGAGCGTGTGGACTGGCTGAGGTACTCTTCATGGTGGATAATCTGCGTATTGTAAAGGACGCCGAAAAACAGAAACATAACCACCGAAATACCGCCCGCAAGGATAAACAGCCGTCCCAGCCGTACCGGGGCCTCATTTTCGTGCCGGTGATAGCTCAACGCGCATTCCCCCTTTCCATTACAAGATAAGTGTAGCATTTTCTGAAGGATAAGACAAGCGGGAAATCCTGAAATTTTCAGGCCATGCCCTTGTGCATTTCCTCATAACGGGTTCTGTCGGCGACCAGCCGGAAAAGAAGCGTCATCAGGGGGGACATCAGCGGGACCGTTACGAAAAATTCGCGGAGCGTCAGAGAAAGTCCGGTCATCCATGGGGAAGGGTCGCCCCAAGTCCAGAACAGGAAGCAGTGAAAAAAGCCGTTGACGGCAAAGGCAATGGCCGAGACCGCGTACGAACACAGCAGGCCCACGGGGAGCAGTTCGCGGGAGAGGAACGAGGCAATCATAGCGGAGACGGGAAAGGAGAGCGTATAGAAGCAGGGCAGACTTTCGGGGAGGAGGAGGTCACATATCACGCCCATGAGGATGGAGAAAATCCCGCCGAACCCGGGGGAGTCCATAGTCGCGGGAATGACGGCCAGAAGGGGATAGAGGAAGGGAATGACGCCCAGTAAATGCAGACGCTGCGCGAAACTCTGTACGATGAAACAGAGCAGAGCCGCGAGAAGGTAGAGCGTCCACTTGAAGATGACGGCGTTTCGGAACATGGGGCGGCTCCTTTCTCACGTGACAATGTCGAACGACTTGATAATAGCGACCTGTGTCAAGCCGCTGACGTCCGACTGCGGCGTCAGGACAGCGTAAGGCGCGGAGCCGGCGTCATTGAGGCGTACTTCGTCAATGGTGCCGATGACCAGTCCGGAGGGATAGTAGCCGCCCACGCCGGAAGTCACCACGAGGTCCCCGGCCAAAAGACGGCTGTCCGCCGGGAGATAGTCCAAGCGGACCTGTCCTTTCTCCATCAGGGAGAATTCGCCTTTCAGAACGCCCAGTTCTTTGGTACGGAACACCTGTGCGCCGATGGCGGTATCCGTGTCAACGAGGGCGCGCATGGTGGACCAGTTGGTCCCGGCCCGCTCAATGACGCCGACCAGCGCGCCGGTAGGGTCAATCACACAGTCCCCGGTTTTCACGCCGTGGGCGGTGCCCTTGTCGAGCGTGACGGCGGCGGTCCAGTTGGAGACGGTGTACTCCGTAATGAGGGCGGTTTCCAAGTCGGAGAGGTCGCGCCGCTGCTGACGCAGGCCGAGCCATTCGCGTAAGCGCCGGTTTTCCTCACTGTCATTTTCGGCCTGTCTTATCGCCGCTTCCATATCGGCAATCCGCTTTTTTAAGGCGGCGTTTTCCTCCTCCAACTGGGTCACGTCCCGGCGGTAGATCTGCCGGTCATTGAACCAGACGGCAAACTTACTCGTTGCCGCACGAAAAGGCGTGGCCAGTACATTGACGGCGTTTTCCGGGATAGAGGAAGAGGCGCCCGTCAGCGAAGCCACCGCCAGCAATGCGGAGAGAATCGCGGCGACCAGTAAAAGCCAAAGCCCGTTGTTTCTGAAAAAATCATTCATAAGTCCGTTCCCCCACTTCCGCGCGGAATGTTAGAGCAGAGCCATGCCAAATTCGGATAACATCCGGTCCAGAAGCGGGAGCGGAAGTCCGATGACGTTGGAAAAATCGCCGTCCACGCGTTCGACCAGTAACACGCCGCGTTCCTGTAGGCCGTAAGAGCCGGCCTTGTCCATGGGTTCGCCGGTGGCGATGTAGCGTAAAAGGGCCTCCCGCGAGACCGGACGGAAGGTGACGGCCGTTGCTTCCGAACGCGTCAGGAAACGCGTCCCCTTGCGGACGGTCACGCCGGTGCGTACCGTATGCCGCCGCCCTTGCAGAGCGGTAAGCATACGCAAAGCGTCCGCCTCATCCCGGGGCTTGCCGAGCCGCAGATCATCCAGAAAGACCATGGTGTCGGCGGCAATGATGATTTCATCCGGGGCGGCGCGGACGGCCTGCGCCTTTTGGCGGGAAATGGCCTCCACGGTCTCACGCGGGGACAGTCCGTCCGGGGGACGTTCTTCCGTGTCCGGCACCCGGATAATGAAATCTGTCAGGCCGATTTGGCGGAGCAGGTCCCGCCGGCGCGGGGACCCCGAAGCCAGTACCAGTGTAGAGATATCCGACACGCCCTTTCCTTAACGTCCGGTGGAACCGAATCCGCCGCGGTCCGGCGCGGTAAGACGTTCCACGGCCTCAAAACGAAGCGCGGGCTGATTCCGCGTAATCCGGAACTGACAGATTCTTGCTCCCTTTTCAATCGTGGCGTCCCGCGTGGCATAGGCCGGAAACATCCACTGGTCCCCGTCCCCGCGATAGGAGTTGTCAATAACGCCCATGGAATTGGTCTGTAGAAGGCCGTAATTCCGGAAGGTGGAACTCCGCGGGACAATCTGGGCCTCGTACCCGTCCGGAAGAGCAATCGCCACCCCAAGCGGAATCAGGCGGAAGTCTCCGGCGGACAGCGTGACCGTTTCGGCGGCGTAGAGGTCCACCCAGTCGGATTTCCCGGCCACGTAACCGAGTTCCGGCAGGCCCTCCGCCAGATAACGAACATAAAGCGTTTCCATTTGTACTCTCCCTATTCCACGCCGCGTTCGTACAGTCCGCGCGTAAACGGTCCGCTTGCCGGGAGATGGTCCCGATAGCCCCGGACCACGTTGGCGCATTCTTCCGGCGACTCCGTGGTGAACCGCAGACGCGCGAATGACAATCCGGTTTTCCGCCATTCGTCCCGGTCCGCCAGCCAGAGCGGACGACTGTTTTCGATTTCCGTCCGGCCCCCGAAGGCGTCCAGCAGAGGGAAGGCCGCGCCGGAGCGGTCTGTCAGTACGGAGCCTGTACGCGTCCCGCCCGGGCGGTTTTCGGTAATCATCAGCGGAAGGCGTCCGTAGACAATGGACTCGAAGGGAAGCGGCTTTTGCATATCGCGTATTTGTCCCGTACGCAGTTCAAAGGACACACAGACGGATTGCAGGCCCCGCTCGGCGAGCCACGCGGCGGAGCGCGTGTTGGTGACGTTCAAGCCGAAATCGCCGTAGACGTGCGGAGGACGCGCAACGGTACTTTCGTATATGAGCGGCAAATGTCCGATATTCCCGGCCAGTACGCCGGTAACGCGCCGGGATGCCGCGCGGCGGAGCAGGTCCCGTAACGCGGACTCGTCCCGGTCACGCCACACGCGCGGCAGGACGGCGCAGAGTTCCGCGTTGGCCGAGTTGAGCCAGTCCGGGAAAACGCGGGTGTCCGCGAACCATTCCAGCGGGACATAGACGCGCGCGGGGCGCAGTTCCAGCAGGTCCGGAACGAGTTGTTCCGGACGGCATACCGAGAGCGTACAGCGCGGGACGGCAACCGGGCGGCCGGTATCCGGCAAGGGCGGCGCGGGACGCTCCCGCCGTACGGGGACCGCGGTCCGGCACGCGGAGAGCGCGTCCAGCGCGTCACGGCGCAGGGCGTTCAGCGCGCCAACGGACAGAGACAACCCTTCCGAGACGTCCGCGCGCACGGTGTCGCAGACGTACGCCGTGCCGCCGGTCTTGCGGAGGCGTTCCGCGATGCGTTCGGGCGTCAGGGGACGGTTACGCGCCGGTTCGGGAAGCGGTCCCGTGACGCTGACGCGGCGCCCGTCCCTGTCGGAGAGCGTCAGTCGCGCGCCCGCGCCGGGGCGAATCGTACAGAGCGCGTCCACGGAAATTTTCCGTGTCCGGTCGTTTTCGTACGTGGCCCGCGCCTCACGGTACAGCGTCTCCGGGTCGGGCGCGTTTTCGGAACGGGCGCCGAACATACGCGGACCGGGGGCGGCGGTCCAGTAGGCGTCCGTAAAGCCGGAACGGGAAAAGGCCTGTTCCAGTAAAGCGGCCTCTTTGGGGGACGGCGCGCGGCGTTCGCGCAACAGGCGGGCGTAAACGGACGTGACGACCGCCACGTATTCGGGACGTTTTAAACGCCCCTCAATTTTCAGACACGCCACGCCCATGTTACGCAGTTCTTCCAAGTGCGCGCTCATGTTCAGGTCCTTGAGGCTGAGCGCGTACGCGTCCGGACGGAATTTTCCCACGGCGCAGGGCAGTCTGCAAGGCTGGGCGCAACGGCCGCGATTTCCGGAACGTCCGCCGATAACGGCGCTCATCTCACACTGGCCGGAGTAGCACATACAAAGCGCGCCATGGACAAAGGTTTCGATTTCCAAGCCGCCGTTGTCGCAAAGCGCGGCGATATCGTCCCGCGAGCACTCCCGCGCCGCGACCACCCGCGTACAGCCCGCCTCACGCAGTACCCGGACGCCGCCGGAAGTAAACACGCTCATTTGTGTGCTGGCGTGCACGGGCAAATCGGGCAGACAGGCGCGCAGAAGGGCCAACAGGCCCCAGTCCTGCACAAGAACGGCGTCAACGCCCATCCGGGAAGCGGCGCGGGCCTGTTCGAGCGCGGCGGGGAGTTCGCGGTCGGTCAGAAGCGTGTTGAGGGTCATGTAGACCCGTACGCCGTAGAGGTGACAGTAGCGCAGAGCGTCACGGAATTCCTCTTCCGAGAAGCCGGAAGCCCGGACGCGCGCGTGAAACTGTCCGTACCCCAGATAGACGGCGTCCGCGCCGTTCTGTACGGCGGCGCGCAGGGCGTCCATAGACCCGGCGGGGGCGAGCAGTTCCGGCGCCTTCACGCGGATGTTTCCGCATCGGCGGCGACTTCGTCGGCATTGGGCGTCTGTTCGGCGGAAGCGGCTCCATCGGCGTCAGGGGCCTGTTCGGCGGAAGCGGCTCCATCGGCGTCAGGGGCCTGTTCGACTTCCGCCGTGTCGGCGGCGGGGACTTCCTCCACCTCTTCCACGGTCTCCACTTTCACGGCCTCCGCTTTGGTTTTCCGCGTTTTCCGCGGACGTTTCGACTTCTCCACGATTTCCGCCATAGCGGCCTCATCCAGCGGTACGGCGTCCCCGTCCGGCTCCTCGGCCGACTTTCCCGGCACTTTCTGGGCCTTCTGGAGCGTCTTTTCCGCTTTGCTCAGGGCCTTTTCCGCTTTTTCCAGCTTCTTTTGCAGGCTGAGATTCTCCCGTTTGAACGCGTTGGCCTCCGCCTTGGCATTCGCTTCGGCGTCCAGCGCGCTTTTGATTTGCGCGCGGAGCTGTTCGTCCGTCAGACGGACTTTAAACAGATCATCGGCAATATTCAGCGCGGCCATAATCGCGGCGTCCATCCGTCCGACCCGCTTGGCAAGCATTTTCTGCATTTCCGCGTTGACATGGGTCCCCACAGCCTGTGTGTACTCTATGGAATCGTCCGTAATCAGTTTGAATTCCTCGCCGCAGATTTTTACCGTTACGCTGTTGCTCATGGCAAATGCTCCTCTCATGATATCGGAAGCCGGTAGCGCCTCCGTTGATTTCCCGGACCGCGCCGGAAACTGTGATTTGACATCATCCGGCTTATTATAACACAGTTCGCGCGCGAACGCCACAGGGAAAAAGGCTTCCTTTCTGAAATTTTCAACAAAAATTTCGGATTCAGGGAATCCCGTAAAGGCGTTTCCCGTTCTCCCACGTGGCAAGACATAACTCCTCGTAGCCAACGGACTTCCATTCCGCCAGTTTCCGGATGATGAACGGCAGATTCCGGCTGTCATTGCGCGTGCCCCTGCGCGGCGCCGGCGGCAGGTACGGGGAATCGGTTTCGACCACGATTCTGTCCAGCGGCGTCACGGCAATGACTTCGGCGGCCCGGCGGGCGTTGGGGTACGTCACGGGGCCGTCAAAGCCCAGATACCAGCCGCGCCGCAACAGTTCTTCGGCCATTTCCGCGCTCCCCGAAAAGCAGTGGAACACGCCCCGCGCCTCCGGGTACTCGCGTACAATCTCCATACAGTCGCCGTGCGCCTCGCGGTCGTGCACAATCACGGGCAGTCGGAGGGAAACGGACAATTCCAACTGACGCCGGAACACGGAACGCTGAAATTCTTTGGGCGGGTTTTCCTTCCAGTAGTAATCCAGCCCGATTTCCCCGATCGCCACCACGCGCGGATCGGCGCATAAGCGGCGCAGTTCCTCAAACTCGGCTTCGCCGGCCCCGGCGCAGTCCTCGGGGTGCAGGCCCACGGCGGCGCGGACGTGCGGGAAACGTCTGGCAAGGTCCACCGCCGCGCGGGAAGAGGGAATGTCACAGCCGGGATTTACGAGCAGTTCCACCCCGGCGGCGGGGAGCGCGGAGAGGACGGCGTCCCGGTCGGCGTCAAAACGTTTGGAATCGTAATGCGCGTGGGTATCGAACAGCGGCATAAAGCCTCCCTTCCCGATAAAAACATCCCCCCGAAACACAGCGTAACAGCGCGGATTCGGGGGGCCATGGTCAGCCAACCTGATTGAGTTTCAAGGTCATAGCGCTTTTTTTGTGTGCGGCGGCGTTTTTATGGAGCACGCCCCGCGCAACCGCTTGGTCGACCTTCTTCACCGCGACACGGTAAGCGGTCTCGGCTACGGAGCGGTCGCCCTCAGCCGCGGCGGCCTCGAACTTTTTCACGGCGGTTTTCATATCGGACTTCCGGGCGCGGTTACGCGCGTTCCGGGCCTTCCCGATAAGGTCACGCTTTTTGGCGGATTTAATATTCGGCAATGTTTTTCCCTCCCTCCGAACTTCGTATTGCATGGAAAGACATTGTATCAGATGATTCGGAAGAATGCAAGGGGGTTTCGGACTTTTTTTGCTTGACAGCGGCGGGGAAGCCGTGTTAGTATCCTCTATATATAGCAAACGTGAAAGGAAGTGAGCGTGTGAAAAACATCTGGTCCAGTATGCGGCCCTATGTCCCGCTGATTGTCTTGGGCGTGGCCTGTTCCGCGGCCGAAGCTATCTTTGAACTGCTCATCCCCATGGTCATGAGCGACATTGTCGACATCGGCATTCCCGCCGCCAACGCCGCTTATATTATGCGGGAAGGCCTGAAAATGGTGGGCATGGCGGTCATGTCTCTGTGTTTCGGCATGGCGGGGGCGTCCGTGTCGTCCATCGTGGGCATGGGGTTCGGCGCGAACCTCCGTAAGGCGGAGTACGAGCGGATACAGGACTATGCCTTTTCCAATATTGAAAAGTTCTCCACGGCCTCACTGGTCACCCGTCTGACCAGCGACGTGAACGCCCTGCAAATCACGCTCATGATGAGTATGCGTATCGCGGTACGTTCGCCGGTCATGCTGGTGGCGGCCATCGCGTTTTCGGTAAAAATCAGCGCGCGGTTAAGTTCGGTCTTTCTGGTGTCGCTGCCGTTACTGGCGGCGGTCGTGGCGCTGATTATGGTCCGGGCAAGCCCCATGTTTCGGGCGCTACAGGAGCAGACGGACGCCCTGAATCTGGTCGTACAGGAGAACTTGACGGGAATCCGTGTGGTGAAGTCGTTCGTACGGGAAGAGAGCGAGACGGAAAAATTTCAACAGCGCAATCAGGCATTGAAAAACACGTCCCTGCGGGCCTTCGGCACGGTCGTTGTCAATATGCCCGTGATGATGTTGATCGTCTATTCCACGCTCATTGCGGTGATGTGGTTCGGCGGACACATGGTCTACGCGGGGGAACTCGGCAAAGGGGACCTGATGGTGTATTTCACCTATATTACGCAGATTATGATCTCCCTGATGATGTTCTCCATGATGTTCATGATGATGACGCGGGCGGTGGCGTGCGGGCGGCGCGTGGCGGAAGTGCTTAACGAGCCTCCGGCCATGACCGATACCACGGCGGACACGTCCGCGTGCGTCCCGGACGGCTCCGTTGACTTTGAGAACGTCTTTTTCCGCTACCACGCCGACAACCCGGAATGGGTCTTACGGGATATTACCATACACGTTCCGTCCGGGGCCACGGTGGGGATTTTGGGCGGCACGGGTTCCGGGAAAACATCGCTCGTGTCGCTGATACCGCGCCTGTATGAGTGTCAGGAAGGAACGGTACGCGTAGGCGGACGTCCCGTACAGGACTATACCATGGAACATCTCCGGGGCGCGGTCAGCATGGTTTTGCAGAAAAACACGCTCTTTTCCGGCACCATCCGGGACAACCTCCGCTGGGGAAAACCGGACGCCACGGACGAGGAATTATGGGACGTCTGCCGGACCGCGTGCGCGGACGAATTCCTGAAGAATATGCCGGACGGACTGGACACCGACCTTGGACAAGGCGGCGTGAACGTCTCCGGCGGACAGAAACAGCGTCTTTGTATCGCGCGGGCGCTCCTGACCCGGCCGAAAATCCTGATTTTAGACGACTCTACCAGCGCCGTGGACATGGCCACGGACGCCAAAATCCGGGAGGCGTTCCGGACGGGCTTTTCGGGCACGACAAAGTTCATCATTGCCCAGCGCGTGGCGTCCGTGATGGACGCGGACCGGATTTTCGTCATGGACAACGGCGCAATCGTGGACGCCGGGACCCATGCGGAACTGTTGGAACGCTGTGAGATTTACCGGGACGTGTACCAGTCGCAACAGGAAGGAGTGATGGCGCATGGCTAAGCGGAGACCCGGCTTTCAGAAGCCCAAAGACCTGAAAAGTACCATCTTCAAACTGATGCGTTATCTGGCCCCCTATAAGCTGGTACTCGTACTGGTGGCGGTTCTGCTGGTGTGCAGTTCGCTTTGCACGGTGGGCGGGTCGTACCTCCTCAAGCCGCTGATTAACAACTTTATCATCCCCGGCGACTTCGCCGGACTGGCGCGTATGCTGGGCCTCATGGCTTTCATTTACGCGCTCGGGGCCGCCTGTTCCTACGGCTACGCCCGGATTATGGTACAGGTGGCCCAGAACGCCGTGGCGCAGATTCGGCGTGATATGTTCTCCAAAATGCAGGCTCTTCCCCTGAGATACTTTGACACCCATACCCACGGCGAACTGATGAGCCGTTACACCAATGACATCGAAACCATCTCGGAAGCCCTCAACAACAGTTTCGGAAGCCTCATTTCAAGTACGCTCAACTTTACCTTTACCATCACGGCCATGTTCCTTCTCAACCCCGCCCTGACGCTGGTCACTGTGGGAATGCTGGTCGTGATGTTGACCGTGGTCCGTGTCATTGGGAGCCGGAGCCGCCGCTACTTCTCCGCACAGCAGAAGGCGTTAGGCGCGTTAAACGGCTACATTGAGGAGATGACCGGCGGACAAAAAGTGATCAAAGTGTTCCATCACGAGGACGCCGCCAAAGCGGGCTTTTATGAGAAAAATAACGCCTACCGCGCCGCCGCCACCAGAGCGCAGATTTTCGCCGGAATCATGATGCCGGCCATGGGCAACCTTAGTTATATCAATTACGCCCTGACCTGTTGCGTGGGGGCGTTGCTGGCAATCCGGAGCGGGGACTTGGGCGGCTTGGGCGCGTTTCTGCTGTACTCCCGGCAGGTCAGCCAGCCCATTACGCAGGTATCGCAACAGGTCAACACGATTCTGTCGGCGGTCGCCGGGGCCGAACGCGTCTTTGAGATGATGGAGACGGAGCCGGAACCCGATAACGGTACCGTTACGCTGACGCGCGTTGATGAACGGGGCCGCCCGGATGACAACGGCGTCTGGGCGTGGAAGCAGCCGGACGGAAGTTTGGTTCCCTTACGGGGGGACGTACGCTTTGAAAACGTAACGTTTGGGTACGTGCCGGAAAAAATCGTTTTGCATGAAGTGTCCCTGTACGCCAACCCCGGGCAGAAAATCGCCTTTGTCGGCTCCACCGGCGCGGGTAAAACCACCATAACCAGCCTCATTAACCGCTTTTACGATATTCAGGACGGTTCCATCACCTATGACGGTATCAACGTGCGGGACATTGCGAAAGAATCCTTGCGGCGTTCGCTGGGCGTGGTCTTACAGGACACGCACCTGTTTACCGGCACGGTCATGGAGAACATCCGTTACGGACGCCCCGCGGCTTCGGACGGGGAAGTGTACGCGGCGGCAAGACTGGCGGGCGCAGACGCGTTCATCCGGCGTCTGCCTCAGGGCTACGACACGGAACTGTCCAGCGATGGCGGGAGTCTCAGTCAGGGCGAACGGCAGTTACTCAACATTGCCCGCGCGGCGTGCGCGGACCCGCCGGTCCTGATTCTGGACGAGGCGACCAGTTCGATCGATACCCGGACCGAAAAACTGATCGAACAGGGTATGGACGCGCTCATGACCGGCCGGACCGTCTTTGTTATCGCGCACCGCCTTTCCACGGTACGGAGCGCGCAGGCGATTCTTGTCTTGGAACACGGACGGATTATCGAGCGCGGCAGTCACGAGGAGCTTCTGGCCTTGCGGGGACGCTATTACCGGCTCTATACCGGACAGGCCGAACTTGACTGAGAAAGGGAACAAACATGAAAAAACGGCGGATTCTGTTACTGTCCCTTTGCCTGTGTCTGCTGTGCGCGTGCGGACAGAGGCCCTCCGGGCCTCCGAAAGTCGACTTTCTCGCCATGGATACCTTGATGGAGTTTTCCGCGTACACGGACAAAAGCCGCTTGGAAGAAGCGCGGGACCTTGTCATGGACATTGAGCGCCGCGTATCCACGACCAGTCAGAGCAGTGAACTGTACGCGTTGAACCGTGACGGCGGCGGAAGCGTCTCCCCGGAGACCGCCGCGCTGCTTGATACCGCGCTGTCGTTGTGCCGTCTGACGCGGGGCGCGTTCGATATCTCGATTTATCCGGTGGTCCGGGCGTGGGGCTTCACCACGGGAGACTACCGCGTACCGTCCTTCGATGAGACCGCCGCGCTGTTGGAGTACGTGGACTATGCCCGAATACGCCTCAGCGGCACGGACGTAACGCTTCCGGAGGGCATGGAAATCGACTTGGGCGGCGTGGCGAAAGGCTACGCCGGACGTGAGGCGGCGGCGTATCTCCGGGAACGCGGCGTGACTTCCGGCCTGTTGAACTTGGGCGGGAACGTGCAGACCATAGGGAGCAAGCCGGACGGTTCGGCGTGGCGCGTGGCGATACGCGACCCCCGGCGGGAGACCGATTACGCGGGGATTGTGGAAGTCCGCGACAAAGCCGCGGTGACGTCCGGCGGGTACGAACGCTGGTTTACCGGCGAGGACGGGGAAACATACTGGCACATCATGGACCCGGCCACGGGACGGCCGGCGCGGAGCGGCGTTCTGTCCGCCACCGTGATTGCGGACGATGGGGCGTTATGCGACGCGCTGTCCACGGCGTTGTTTGTGATGGGTCCGGAGAAGGCGGAACGTTTCTGGCGCGATTCCGGCGGCTTTGACATGATCCTGATTACGGACCGTGACGAAACGCTGGTAACGCCCGGCCTGACATATACGCCGCTGGAAAGCGCGCCGTACACGGTCCGGACGCTGGAGACGTAACCACGGCGGGACGGAATGCCATCCGCCCCGCCATATTTTTACGTCTTATAGTTAGTTGAAACTAATTCAAAATTCCGGAACGTTCGCGCAGGACCGGCTACCGGTTCTTTCCGCGCGCTTGCTTCAAGGTGAGGTAGCGACACAGAATGTTGATAAAATGCCTTGGTGTGGGCATGGTACGCAGTTCCTCCCCGGCGATACGGTTCAACAGTTCCGGATTGCTCTTCCAGATTTTTCGGATCACGCGGCGAATGCGCGGGTCAATGACTTCAAGGTCGATGTGGTACAACGCGGAAATCTCCCGGTAAATTTCCATGATGGAAAACCATGGACGGTCCCGCTGTCGCATGACCAGAAACACCGCGCAGGATGTCTCAAAAAATCCCTGAATCGTGGCTTTTACGCCCAAGCGGTACAGCAAATCATGGATTTCCGTAAGAAGTGAGGCCGCGTTCCAATGCCGCATCGTTCTGTACCTCCTGAATATGTGTTTCTGTCATGCTCAGCACGGGGAAGGGGCCGATTGTACCTTCCATGATAATCAGTACCCCTGTAAAAATCAAGCCTTGGACGCCCGGACATTTGCGTGAAATTTTTAAAAATTTCTCTTGCAATCCGCCTTTCAAGGGTGTATAATATGTCTGTTGCCGCCGGTGTGATGGAATTGGTAGACGTGACGGACTCAAAATCCGTTGGTGGCGACACCGTGTGGGTTCGAGTCCCACCACCGGCACCAGTGGCCGCCCCGCCAGAACGCGGAGCGGCTGCTTTTTACGCGCCACGTAAAAAACACTTGCTATTTTCCGGCGGCGGTACTACAATGGGACAGGGTCCGCGCAACGGACCCGTTATTGTAACGGAAAGGAAGCGCAAAGATATGGCTGACGAAAAAAAGGACAAATTCAACGCGCTGAGCAACAAAATCAAGGAACAGGCCGCGCAGACGGCCAATGCTGCCAATACGGACGGCGCGAAGCGGGGCCTGTTCGGATTCGGAAGCAAGCCCACGGCCACAACCAACGCCAAGCCCACCACGACAACCGGCGCAAAACCCACGGCCACGACCAGCGTCAAGCCCACGAACGCGGCCAGCGTCAAGCCCACGGCCACGGCCAGCGTCAAGCCCACCGCCAAAAGCAGTACGTTTACGGATGTTCCGTCCAGCGCGTACTACGCCGAGGCGGTCGAATGGGCTGTAAAGAAAGGGATTACGAGCGGAACCACGGAAACCATGTTCACGCCGAACAATCCCTGTCACCGCGGACACGCGGCCACGTTCCTGTGGCGTTCCAAGGGGTCCCCGGCGCCCAAGAGCGCCAAAAACCCCTTTACGGACGTTTCGGAAGGGCCGTTCTATACGGCGATTCTCTGGGCCGTGGAAAGCGGTATCATGAAGGGCACGAGCGCCACAACGTTTGAACCCACCGCGCCCTGTACCCGCGGGGAAGTGCTGACCTATTTGCTCCGCGCGGAGGGCAAGCCGGACGCCACCGAAGAGGAGGCGGTCAAATGGGCCAACGTCAAACGCCTGATGAGCGGATTCGCCGGCGGCGCGTCCGCGCCCTGTACGCGCGCCGACATTGTGACGTTCCTGTATCGGGCCAAAGCGTAAGCCGGGTCCTTTCGGCGGACGTTGAAAACCTGCGATATTCTCACGAAAACGCCGAAAGGAACCTTTTATGAACGCAAAACACAACCCTGTCACGCTTTCCCGTTTCTCCAACCGGCAACTCGTGGATCTAATCGGCCCTCTGCTTCTTGAGCAGTTTCTTGCAATCGGCGTGGGGCTGGCCGACTCCCTGATGGCGTCGCACGTGGGAGACGCGGCGATTTCGGCGGTCTCGCTGGTCGATTCCATCAGCAATCTGATGATATACGCTTTCGGCGCAATGGCCGCGGGCGGGGCCGTGGTCGCCGGGCAGTACATCGGACGCAAAGAGCGCGACAACGCCAATAATGCCGGACAACACCTGATTCTGTTGTTAGGTACGGTCTCCGTCCTGATTACGCTGTTGCTGTACCTGTTCCGCCCCGCGGTCCTGCGCACGCTCTTCGGGCACGTTGCGCCGGACGTCATGGCCGCCACGAATACCTATTACCTGATTGTCATGGCGTCCGTTCCGGGGATCGCGCTTTACAACGGCGGCGCGGCGATACTCCGCACCATGGAGCGGTCGGACCTTTCGCTGTCCGTGTCGCTCCTGATGAACGCCGTGAACATTGTCGGCAACGCGGTTCTGATCTTCGGGCTGGGTATGGACATCTCCGGCGCGGCCATCCCTACGTTGATTTCACGCACACTGGCCGCGGCGGTCATTCTGGCGCTCCTGTGCAACCCGAACCTGCCCCTGCACCTGTCCAATATGCGCGCGTTCTCGTTCCGTCCGCGCCTGATGCGGAACATCCTGTATATTGGCATTCCGAGCGGGATTGAAAACGGTACGTTTCAACTGGGGCGGCTGGTTCTCTTCAGCCTGATTTCCACGTTCTCCACGGCCTCCATCGTGGCCAACGCGATCGGAAACACGCTGGGCAACTTCCACGTGTTCGCCGGACAGGCCGTCAGTCTGGGCCTGACAACGGTCATCAGCCAGTGCGCCGGCGCGGGAGAGTATGACGAGGCCCGGGGCTATATGCGCAAGCTGAGCAAGGCCTGTTACGCGCTGTTGATTGCGGTCAACCTGCTGATTCTGGCGTTTCTGCCGCTGATCATGCGCGTTTACAACGTGTCGCCGGAGGCGGAACGGCTCGCGGTCAGCGTGACGGTTCTGCACGGGGTATCGACCATGTTGCTGTGGACGCCGTCCTTTCTGATACCGTCCTTTCTGCGCGCGGCGGGGGACGCCCGCTATACTATGCTGGTTAGTATGGGTTCCATGTGGCTCTGCCGCGTCCTGTTCGCCTACGTTCTGGGAAAGTACATGGGCTACGGCGTGGAAGGCGTATGGTTTGCCCACGCGATTTTAGACTGGTCCGCGCGGAGCCTGATTTACTTCCGCCGCTACCGGAGCGGCGTCTGGATGAACAAGGCCATCCGCGACTGAAAAGGCGGGGCGCGTCCATCGGAAAGCATAAAAAGGCCGGGGAGAACGGACGTTCCCCCCGGTCTTTTCAGCGCATTTCGGAAATGACGTTGTCAACGGCTTTGTCTACGGCGTGCCCAAGTTTCCGGATACTCCGACCGACCTGTGTTTTCATGGAATCGCGGCCCATAGGCATTACGGCTCCTGCGAAGGCGCCCGCCATCAGACCGGCCCCGATTCCGGCCATAAAGCCGGTACGTGCGTTCATACGCCCGCCGTTACTGAAAACTTACAAAAAGTTATAAACTCTTTTGTTTCATTCCTGCTTCAAACGAGTATGCTTTCGCCGGACGGCTACTCACAGGTTCTTGTACTCTTCACAGGCGTAAATTCCCGGCTAACGAACCGGTACATATCAAAGCAAAGCGTTTTACTGCCTGATACCTTTGATATTTTACACGGGAAAGGCTTGACTTGGTTATCGTCTTTCATTTCTTCCCGCAACCGCCTATATCAAGTTTTCAAGGTGCTTTTGCTTCTTCGATAGTGTACCACACCTTGATGTCCGTTGTCAAGAGCAAAAAGTTTATAACAGGTAAATTCCCCTAACGGCTTGCCTCCCTTCTTAAAATGAATCACTTTTAGAAACTTCTTACAAGTTTCTTTTAACTGTTAGAAGCCCCTTTCGTGTACGGGCGTAGTATTTCCGGAAACATGGACTTCATTCAGTGTCTGGGGACGCGGTTTTGCAGGTCCCGCAGCATATCATAGCGTTCCATCTGAATGGACTTCTTCATAGCCAAGGCTTCCTCAATGGCAATTTCCTCGATTTTTCCGTGCTGGGTGCCGATGATGAGGTTGGAACGGCCTTCCACCAGCGCCTTGACCGCGCGGTAGCCCATACGGCTGGCGGTCTCGCGGTCGCGGGCGGTCGGCTTTCCGCCGCGCTGGAGGTGGCCCAATACGGTGACCGTGGGCTTCATGCCGATGGACTCCTTGATTTTGTTGCCCAAGTCGAACACGGTATGAATTCCTTCAAATTTTTCGTCCATGCACACGCCCTCGGCCACCACTAACATAAAGTGGGTATTGCCGGCAAAACGCGCTTCCCGGATGGGTTCGAGTACGTCCCGCTCAAATTCAAGGTCGCGCTCGGGGAGCAGAACGGCGGTCGCGCCCACGGAGATTCCCACGTACAGGGCCAGATATCCGGCGCGGCGTCCCATGACTTCCACCAGTGAGCAGCGTTCGTGGGAGGACATGGTGTCCCGCAGGCGGTCCACGCAGTCAATGGCCGTGTTACAGGCGGTATCGAACCCGATGGTGTAATTGGAGCAGCCAACGTCATTGTCAATGGTGGCGGGAATGCCGATGACCGGAAGGCCCAGCCGGGAGAGTTCCAGCGCGCCCCGGAACGTACCGTCCCCGCCGATGGCAATCAGCCCGTCAAGGCCCAGAAAATGGCAGATGTCAACGGCGCGTTTCCGGCCCTCTTCGGTCATAAACTCATCGCTGCGGGCCGTGTACAGAACCGTGCCGCCGCGGGAAAGAATATGGCTGACTTCCTGTCCGCTCATGAGGTAGTAGTCGCCGTGAATCAGGCCGTTGTAGCCGCGCCGGATTCCAACGCACTCGACATTGTTGGTCAGCGCTTCCCGTACGACCGCCCGCACGGCGGCGTTCATGCCGGGGGCGTCTCCGCCGCTGGTAAGTACGCCAATTCTCCGCACACGTTTCGTGTTTTCGCTCATGGTCCTCGCTCCTTACATGAAATGTTATCCCGCGCGTTCACGGGTAGGGTCCTGTTCGGTCGGGCTGGGCACGGGATTTTCCTTGTGTTCGACCATGGCGCGGATCAGTTCCACGGTGCCGCCGAGGCCCAGACTGCTGGAATTGAGGCAGAAGTCGTAACTCTCCACCTCTCCCCAGCCGCGGGAGGTATAGTATTCATAATAGGACGCCCGCCGCCGGTCCGTTTTGCGGATCAGGGTCTTGGCCTTCTCCGGGGACAGGTCCTGACGTTCCGCGACCCGTTTCACGCGGTCCTGAATGGGCGCGTAGATGAACAGGCGCAGAAGGTTCGGATTTTCGGACAAGGCGTAATCGGCGCACCGCCCGATAATCACGCACGGCCCCTTGTCGGCCAGATGGCGGATGGTGTCAAAGGTGGCCAGATAGACTTGCTGTTCCAGAGAATCCCCGGCCCCGGTCCCGGGCAGAGAAAAGATATAGGAATCCATGGCGATGGAATAGAGCAGGCTTTTCGGACGCTCGTCAAAACTTTCCAGAATCTTCTCGGACAGGCCGCTTTGTTTGGCGGCCTCTTTCATCAGCTCCTTGTCATAGAAGGGTATCCCCAGCTCCCGCGCAACGCGAATTCCGACTTCCTTTCCGCTGCTGCCAAACTGCCGCCCAATGGTGATGATGGTTTTCATGACAACCGCCTCCTTTGACCGAAAACCGTATGCTTCGTCCTCTTTTGCTCATCATACCACAGTTTATCTCGCGCCGTCAAGGAGTATGTGTTCAAGGAAACTGGAAAAGTGTGCGGAATACGCCAACGCGTCCGCGCCGTATTTCCCCTTGACACGTGCCCTGACGGCGGGGTATAATTTCAAGTGACCACGTGGAAAAACGTCAGGGAGGTGTCGTTATGCCGTACAGGGAGAGCTACACAGGGAAAATTAACCGGAAACTGGCTACGAAACAGTATGTGGTGGAGGTCGCTTCCGGCAGGCGGAAGGCGGATCTGGCGCTGAAAAACGCCACCTATGTCAACGTGTTCTGCAACTGCCTGAGCCGCGGAGACATCGCGGTCGCGGGGGGACTGATCGCCGGAATGGGAAACTATTCCGGGGAAACGGAAATTGACATGTCCGGGAAGCTGGTACTGCCCGGCTTTGTGGACGCCCACATCCATTTGGAAAGCTCCTTGGTATTGCCCCGGGAGTTCGCGCGCGCCGCCCTTCCGCATGGCACGACCACCATCGTGACGGACCCCCACGAAATCGCAAACGTCATGGGTACGGACGGCATTGAATATATGCTTCAAGCTACGGAAGGTTTGCCGATAGACGTACGAATTATGCTCCCCAGTTGCGTCCCGGCCACGCCGCTGGACGAGTCGGGCGCGTCTCTGGACTATCGGGCCATTGACTCCTTTTACGCCCACAACCGCGTGGAAGGCCTCGCGGAGATGATGAATTACCCCGGCGTTGTGGGCGCGGATACCCAGACGCTGGAAAAGATTGTGGCCGCGCAGGCCCACCATAAAAAGATTGACGGTCATGCCCCGGATTTGGGCGGAAACGCCCTCAACGCCTACATCGCCGCCGGGGTGTACTCGGACCACGAATGCACCAATCTGGCGGACGCGCTGGCCAAACTCGAACGGGGACAGTATATCATGATCCGGGAGGGAACCGCCGCCCGCAATCTGGACGCCCTTCTCCCCTTGCTCACGCCGCAGTATTACACCTACTGTATGTTCTGCACGGACGACAAACATCCCAACGACTTACTGGAAAAGGGCCATATTGATTATATTGTCCGGCGGGCCATCCGTGCGGGCGTGGACCCCATAATAGCGGTCAAGTGCGCCTCCCACCATGCCGCCCGGTACTTCCTCCTGAACAATCGCGGAGCCGTGGCCCCGGGCTTTCTGGCCGATTTCGTGATTATTGACAACTTCGACAGCTTCCGTATTCTGGAAGTCTACAAGAAGGGCGTCCGGATGTTTGACGGGCAGTCCGTGGCGGACTTCCCGGCGCCGGAAGTGGATCCCCGTCTGGAAGAAGCCGCCCGGAATACCTTCCGCATCTCCCGCCTGACGCCCGAGGACTTCCGGGAAACCCGTCCGCGGGGAACGCTGGGCATTGTGCCCGGGGAGATCGTCACCACGGACGCCGGATACTCGGACGCGATCGACATCGCGGCGGATATCCTCAAAATTGCCGTGGTGGAACGCCACCGGAACACCCGTCACATCGGCGTGGGGTATATCCGGGGCTACGGCCTCCGCTCCGGGGCGGTCGCAACCTCTATTGCGCACGACAGTCATAATATTATCGTGGTCGGGACGGACGAAACGGAAATGGCCGCCGCCGCCAACCGCGTGGCGGAGATGGGCGGCGGAATCGTGGTACGCTCGCAGGGACAGACCCGCGGAGAAGTGCCGCTGGAAATCGCGGGCATTATGAGCGGACGGCCGCTGACGGACGTCAACCGGGATTTGGAAGCGGCCAAGGAACAGGCCTTCTTACTGGGCGTTCCCCGGGACATTGACCCGTTCATGACGCTGTCCTTTATGGCTCTGCCGGTCATTCCCTCCCTTCGCCTGACCACCCGGGGCGTCTTTGACGTCAACCGGCAAAAGTACGTGTAACCGGAAAGACGCGGCCGAAAGGCCGCGCCTTGTTATACGTTGAAGCGGAAATAAATCATGTCGCCGTCCTGTACGACATAGTCCTTTCCCTCACTGCGTAAGAGGCCCTTTTCCTTGGCCGCCGCCACGCTTCCACAGCGTTTCATGTCCTCCCACGCCAGCACCTCCGCGCGGATAAAGCCCCGCTGGATGTCCGTATGGATTTTCCCCGCGGCTTCCGGGGCCTTGGTCCCGCGGCGTACGGTCCACGCGCGGCACTCGTCCTTCCCGTAGGTCAGGAACGAAATCAGCCCCAGCAGTTCGTAGGCGCACTGTATCAGACGGTCCAGCCCCGATTGTTTCAGGCCCAGTTCTTCCAGAAAGAGCGCGCGTTCCTCCTCTTCCAGTCCGGCGATATCCTCTTCCAGTTTCGCGCAAATCGGAAGGACCTGATTCCCTTCCGCTTTCGCGATTTCCGCCACCGTCCGGTAGTACGCGTTTTCCGACAGGCGCGTAAAGCCGTACTCGTCCGTATTGGCGGCGTAAATCACGGGTTTGAGGGTCAACAGGTCGGACGTACGCAACAGGGCGGCATCGTCCGGGTCACAGGCAAAGGTACGGGCGGCGTTTCCGGCGTCCAGATGTTTCGCAAGCGCAGTAAACAGTTCGACTTCGTGGGCGTACTTCTTGTCGCCCTTCATGGCCCGCGATGCCTTTTCAATCCGCCGCTGGACCATTTCAAGGTCGGCCATGCCCAGTTCAAGGTTGATAATCTCAATATCGCGCGCGGGGTCCGGGCCGTTCTCCACGTGAATGACGTTTTCATCGTCAAAACAGCGTACGACATGAACAATGGCGTCCGTTTCGCGGATGTTGGCAAGGAATTTGTTACCGAGGCCTTCGCCCTTGCTCGCGCCCCGGACCAGTCCCGCAATGTCGACAAATTCCACCACCGCGGGCGTCTTTTTCAACGGCTGGTAGAGTTCGGCCAGCGCGTCAAGGCGTTCATCGGGGACCGCGACAACCCCCGTGTTCGGCTCAATGGTACAGAACGGATAATTGGCGCTGTCCGCGCCGGCGTTGGTGATAGCGTTATAGAGCGTGGACTTGCCCACATTGGGCAGTCCGACAATGCCTGCTTTCATGTGAAAAAACCTCCCGGTTATCATTTTGCGTGCGCGTCAAATCCAGATGTAATCCCGCACATAGTCCCGAATCCAGTGGAAACGCTCCATGGAACGTGTCAACGCTTCGTTGTCGTCCAGCAGACGCCGCCGCAGTTCGGCCCCGGACGTGTGTCCGTACCGCTCGCACAGCGGAAGCGTATCCTCCGCGAACCGGCGCGGATTGTCCCACTCGCCAAAAGGGGGAAACCGGTCGCCGAGAAAGTAGCGCATAATCAGATATTCGTCCCCGATATGCAGATGCAACAAGTCCCGCTCCTCTTCGTCCAGAGCTTCGGTACATAGTTTATATATATTATTCGGCGATTCTGCGGGTGTTTCGGGAGACAGGATATAACGCGCATAGTAGAAATACTCAAGTGATACGGGCAAGCGGGAATCCAATTTTCCACTTTTCAGGATATTATCATAAACTGCTGTCTCTTTGGATTGAGTAGGCAAAGTTTCCAAAAAAACGTAATTTTGGGCGTGTGTGTTAAAGTAACACTCCTTAAAGGTACCACATGAAAAGCGTTGAAAATCCGGGTTCTTTAAGAGGCTGACATCCCATTGAACTGCCGACAGAATTTCGAGATTTTTTTCGAACAGCTCCAGACCTTTAAAAATTCCGTCCAGTAAAATGCAAACATCTTCCGTTCTGATCCAGCGAAAATTTCGGATAGAGCGAATGTTTAAAGCCTGACAGTTCCCAAAGATGTTAAGAAAAAGGGAGAATTCCTTTTTCCGCACTTCGTTCAAGAGGTCCGCCATGGCTGTGGAATCCTCATATACATAAAGTTCGCCTTCCCAGTACAGACACCAGAAGCGTTTCTGGTCACCCAGAAAGCGAATCATATAGTCTCTTCGAGTTCTCAGAAGGAGTTCGTCCCACTTTCTTTTCTCTTTTTTACGATTTTGGATTGTCTCCCGTACTTTAAAGTCGTTCAGGTGACGCCGCTCTTCATCGGAGAGAACTTCACCGCCTTTAGAAGTGAGGAAAATTTCATACTCTGTTCCCCGATCCACACAAGTAAAGACCGTGCTCAAATTGTAAAATGTGTTCTGGGCGAGTCTGACGCCGCGTATGGCCCCTTCCCCGGCTATCTTGTCGGCGCGATACTTGTCCAGTTCCAACGCGTCTTTCGCGTCCAAAATTTTCAAGATACCATCGGAGAGCGTTTCCCCGAAGTTCTCCCGGTTCCACTCCCTCCCCATGTACAACACAGAGCCGCGCGGGAAAACGCGCAAAAAGTCCTGTACCGTAAACGGCAAATCGTCCGCGTTTCTCTCAAAATCCGTGTACAACGCCCCCCGCGCGTAATTCGCCAAACGCGCGTACCTGTCCTTTTCCGACAGAGACCCCTTGACCGCGTTCAGCAGAGAGGCGCATACGGTACGGGACAAGCCGTCCGCGTCCGTTATCAGCAGTCCGGCGTACATAGCGGCGAATTCGTGGTTATCCCGCAACAGCCCCGCCAGTTTTTCCGATTCCCGGTCTCCCTGTCCGGACGCGTAAAAGCGCGCCAGAAAGAACTCACGGAAAACTTCATGAGTGAAACAAAGCGCGTTGTCGTGTTTGCTCTCCCGGAGGACGCAGTAAGCGGCGTTCAATTCCCATTCTTCCCGCGCCTGTTCCTGTTGCCGCAGTTCCTCCCAGTCTTTGCGGGAAATGTCCCCGTCTGACGTTGCGCGCCCCGCCAGCGCCGACAGAAACCCCTTTACGCGCGTGACGTACTCATTGAGCTTCTCCCTGCCCGGACTGACGTCCGTGTGCTCCCTCTCGTGGTCGTGGTATTCCCATTTTATGCAGTATTCCAGCACTTTCCCGATACGGGCCGCCTGCGTGGAACCGGAAGCGCCATCTGGATCGGCGAGCCATTCCCGTATCACCGGGTAGCCGTAGCGGCACAGAAGCGGCATGGACAGCAGGGAGTTTTCCCGGCTCACCGTGCTGAGATACCGCCGAAGCGACCAAAGATATTTGCGTTCCTTCCGCACGGTCTCGGGGTACTTGTTCGCGAAGTGCCGGGTGGATGGAAGCGCGTCCGCCTCGTTTTTTTCAAGGAACTTGACCGCTTTGCAGACGCCGATGGTCTCCCGGCGGTTCAGGGGAAGAATTTCATAGAAGCGGTAGGACGCGTTGAGCTTGCCGGCGCGTTTTGACAGGTTCTGAAACTGAAAATGTTCCGGACGGGAAGAAATGATAAACCGGTGTGCCCCGCCCTTGTCGCTGTTCCGTCCGTTGAGGTACTCGGCCATCCGATCGAACTCTTCCGGCGTGCCGTGGAGACATTTTAACTCGTCCAGTCCGTCCAGAAAGACGGCGGTCCCTTTCTCCATCTTGTCCAGCCGGGCCGAAAACGCTTCAAAAAAGGCGTCCATGTCCGCGCAGTCCTGAAAGTCGATGGCATACAGAAACTCCGGCGGACTTTTCAGCCGCGCGTGAAGATACAGCCATTTCAACGCGATCGATTTTCCCATGCCCGCTTCCCCGGTCAGGAACAGGTTGTAGCGTGCGGTCTCCTCGATTTTTGAGCGTATGCCGCGAATGGTCGTGTTCCTCTGCCGGTCCGTGGGACTGTAGACCCGGAAGCGGCGCTTGACAAAGTGCGTGAGGATGGTTTCATTATAGATCGCGTTGAAATCCCGCTCCGGGTCGATGAGCGTTTCCAGCCGCTTGTCGAACGTCTCCCGGTTCCCTTTGAAACGGGAGACTACAGGCTCAAGAACCGCCTCGTAAATCGGCCCCAAAATGAACGATACCACGTCCCACATATAATTCCCTCCCCGGCCTTTCAAGCGTGGCGTCATTGCTTATTATACACAGGCGCGGAAGAAATTGCAAGCCGCCCCGCCCGTCCGGCACGGAACCGCTCTATGGGAACCGTTACGCCGAAATCCCTTACATATTCCCGTAAAACTTCCGGAAATGTCCGCAAACAGTCCCATTTCTCTGATTTTTGAGGCTTGAAATGTCCTTGACATCTCCCGCCGCGTATGCTAAAATTTTTGACAATTCAGCGGCAGAGGGACAGGTGACGGACTGTATGGGTATAAAAACGGACGAATCGAATACGAATCCGGCTCCGCGCCTGATTTCCCTGTTTTCGGGGTGCGGCGGACTGGACCTCGGTTTCCGGAAGGCCGGATTCCGTATCGTCTGGGCCAATGACTTTGACCCGGACGCCCGCGCGGTCTATACGCTCAACGGCCTTGGCAACATTGACGGGCGGAATATTCTGGACGTCCCGGAGGACGAAATCCCGGACGGCGACGTCATCACGGCGGGCTTTCCGTGTCAGCCGTTCTCCAACGCCGGAAACCGGAAGGGCATTTACGATTCCCGCGGAATGCTCTACAAGGAGTGTCTGCGCGTGATTGAAAGCAAAATGCCAAAGGTAGTGGTCTTTGAAAACGTCAAAGGCCTGCTGTCCACGAAGTACGAGGACGGGCGCGTTTTGCCGGACGTGATCCGGGACGACCTGTCCAAAGTCCGGAATATCGGGTACGATGTCTGTTACCGGCTGGTCAACGCGGCCGATTACGGCGTGCCGCAGAACCGGCAGAGGGTCTTTTTTGTCGGCGTCCGGGAAGATTTGAAAATCCGTTACGAGTTCCCGCCGAAACAGCCCCGTAAAAACCTGACCATTGCGCATATTTTGAACGTGCCGGAGACGGCCCAGAATCATGTGGACTGGCCCCTTTCCCCTCAGCAGATGGCCATGATTTCCCATATCCCGGAGGGCGGTTCGTGGAAGGATGTCCCGTACGAATTCCTCTCGCCGCGCTTCCGGAAAATCCGGGACGATATGCGAAAGTACCACTCCCCGAACTTCTACCGCCGTTTTTCGCGCCATGAAATCTGCGGGACCATCACGGCGTCCGCGCAGCCGGAGAACTGCGGCATCGTCCACCCCACGGAAAACCGGCGTTATACCGTGCGGGAAGTCGCGCGGATTCAGACGTTTCCGGACGCCTTCCGCTTCCTGACGGATACCCCCCGGAATATCACCGCCATGTACAAAGTCATCGGAAACGCGGTCCCCGTGGAACTGGCCCGGGGTATCGCCGAGTCCATTTACCGTCAGGTGTTTTGTGAAAGGAGCCGGGAGTCATGAATACGGACAAGGCTTATCTGCTGGGCCTTATCATTGGAGGCGGACAGTTCGGGAGCGCGGCGGACCGTTTTAAAATCCGGCTTCCTTACAATAAATGGGGCCAAAGCGCCGAACGCGCCGGACAGGTCTCCCAAGACATTCAGCGTAAAGTCGGACCCATGTTCCGCGCCGTTTACGGGTTTTCGGTGTGCTATCAGTTTCCGTCAAGCGGCAAGTGGGACGTCTTTTGTGAAGGCGACCTTGCCCCGCTCAGGGCGGACCTGATTCGTTACGGCCTCCCCTGCGAGGGCAACGTACGCCAGAACGCCGACATCGGCCGACTGCTTCCCGAACTGGTGGACGACAATATGAAACGCCGCTTTATTGCCGGACTGGCCGACACGATCGGAAGTCTGGCGAAGTCACACCGCAGATTTTCGGACGAACGCCAGACGATTTCCTTTGAAATTACGGGCTTTCATTTCCGGTTCGTCTATGACTTGTGTCATTTGCTCTGTTCCGTTGGCTGTATTCCGGATCAAATCAACTGGAACCATCCGAACATCCATTGTACCGGCGACCCCTATTATCCGCACTGGAACAAGGGCTTTAAACTGCGCGTACTGCTGGACCAGTACGCCCAGTTCGGCGCGTTCGCGTTTCGCGCCAAGGCGGCCGCCCAGACGGAAAACCGTAAGCTCCAACAGCGGACCCATAGCGCCAAACCCTGCGAACAGTGCGACCTGCGCGTTACGCCCTCCACGGTACATCCCGCCGAAAACGACCCCCGTCTGCCGCCCGAAATCAGGGGCGGACACTATCTCCACGCGCGGCATTTCTGCGCCGTGCTCGGGTGCGAACACGCGCCGTATGACCGGCTCCGGGCCTGTTTCCGGGAAGCGGGACGCCTGATCAATCCGTTCCCGATTCTGTGCAAGGACACGCTCTCCCGCGTGGAAACGCTCGTACGTTCCGTCCCCCTGATGGCCGCGCGGACGTATCGCGCGGAACGCGTGAACGTAAACTTCCTGCTGTCCGTGTACCGGAGCGACAGTCAACGGCTCCTGTACGGCCCTTCCCGGAATGCCGGTTACCCGGTTGGGCAACTCTGTCAGGCCGCCGCCTATGTCATCGCGGACGAGAACTCCGAACTGACGGGCAAGCGTCCCAGAGGCTATGTCGAAATCCTCGAACGCCACACGAAAGCCGATCCCGCCCTGTGCGTGGAAATGCGGCGTCCGGACCTGTTGACGCCGCTGGTGATTGCCGCCAACGGGCGCGGCGCGCTGATTGGCCCGGAAAATCCGGAGGCGTACCGGAAACTGATCGCCTTTGACGCGGAGAATCCGTATAAAATGCGGGTCCGCGAAATCACGGAAGAGGATTTGCTTGTTGAACAGTAAACGGAATGAAGTTTCCTATTACCCGGAAATCCGGCGTTTTATTGAGGCGCAGTTGAAAAGCAATTTCCGCGCCGCGAAACGGCGTACGTTGTACGTGTTCTGGGGCATTGGGGAATTAAAAACGAATCTGGAACGGATTTCGCGGGAACATCCGGAGGCGTGCGCCTGCGCGCGTACCTTTGCCCGGACGGTCCCGCCGCTCAATCTTGATATTTTCGCGCTGGTCACCGACAGCCGGAAGTTTGAACTCCTGATTCTGGAAGTCAAACGCATGGACAGCGCGGGCTTGAAAGAGTGGTCGCAACTGGTCGGATACTGCCTCGTGTCCGGCGCGAAGTACGGCCTGCTGGTGAACGTTGACCACGGCGCAAGCTCCCGCCTGTCCGACATTCTCGCCATGGAAGAGCACCTTTCCCGAATCCGGACGCTTGTCGGCGGGACGCCCCGGGAACATTGCCTTGGCTTCATGCAGTGGGACAGTCTGACGCAGGATTTCGGGTACAGTTCCCTCGGCGCCCTGAAATCCCTGTCCGATTTGAGCGGCCGTCTGATCGCGGATTTTTCGTGACGGCGATTACCATAGTCTGTGGCTGTACGGCGGCCCGGACGGCGAATTAGGCGCTTCTCTCCGTTATCTCAGCCAGCGCTTTTCCATGCCGTATCCGGAACTCAAGGGACTGCTGACGGATATTGGTACCGAAGAATTGGGACATCTCGAAATGGTAGGAACCATTGTGCACCAATTAACCCGGAACCTGACGGAAGATCAAATAAAACAGGCCGGATTTGACGCCTACTTTGTAGACCATACCGCCGGCGTGTATCCAACCGCCGCTTCCGGTTTCCCGTGGAACGCCGCTTCCATGCAGGTCAAAGGGGACCTTATCGCCGACCTCACGGAAGATCTCGCCGCGGAACAGAAGGCGCGCGTGACCTATGACAACATTCTCCGCCTGTCCGATGACCCGGATGTCAATGATGTCATCCGCTTCTTGCGCGCCCGCGAAATCGTACACTTTCAGCGCTTCGGCGAGACGAACCATAACAAGTTAAGTAGATTCTACCACAGAACAAGCATTGGGACAAGCTGTCCTGATGCGTTTTTTGTCTATTATAGTCGATAAATTTTTGAATTTACGCTTGTTTATCTTTTATAAACGTGATATACTGTTCCTCAAAGGAGCGTGACGCGGTATGATTCAACGGGAATCCTATATGAAACAAATCCGACCTTTCATCAATGGGGAACTTGTCAAAGTTCTGACTGGCATTCGTCGTAGCGGCAAGTCCGTCATGCTGGAACTCATTCAACAGGAGTTGCTTGCTTCTGGTATCCATTCCGAACAGTTTATCATCCTCAATTTTGAGAAGATGGAAAACGTCGGACTTTGTACCGCAGAAGCATTGCACAGCGAAATTCTGAAACGCGCTTCCGTAATCAATGGCAAAGCGTATCTGTTCTTTGATGAAATTCAAGAGGTTGCGAATTGGGAGAAATGCGTCAATTCCTTACGGGCTACCTTAGACTGCGACATCTATCTGACAGGCTCCAACGCAAAACTGCTGTCCGGCGAACTTGCTACCTATCTTGGGGGACGCTATGTGGAGTTCGTCATTTATCCGTTTTCCTTTTCGGAGTTTTCGGAACTGTACCAGCAAATCTTTCCTGACGCTTCACAGTCGCGGATGTTTCAAACCTATCTCACAGTCGGGGGTATGCCATATTTGGGTAACTTACGATATGAAACGGAACCGTGCATGAGATACTTGGAGGATTTGTATAATTCCGTGGTACTGAAAGACGTTGTGAAGCGGAACCATGTCCGAGACGTGGATTTGCTGGAACGAATCATTGCCTATGTGATGGCGAACGCCGGGACGGTCTTTTCGGCAACCTCTATCGCAAAATTCCTGAAAAACGAACGCCGGACGGTATCCACAGATACGGTATTGAACTATGTCAAATACTGTAAGGACGCCTATCTGGTATATCAGGCCAGCCGGGAGGATTTGCAGGGAAAACAGATTTTATCCACGAACGAGAAATACTATATTTCTGACCACGGCCTACGGGAAGCTGTCTTTGGAAGCAATAGAAGAGATATTAACCTCGTACTGGAAAACATTCTCTACATGGAGATGTTGCGCAGGGGATATAAAGTGACGGTAGGGAAAATCGGCGAACGGGAAGTTGATTTTGTCTGCGAAAAGCGCGGGGAGAAACTCTACGTACAGGCCGCCTATCTGCTCGCGTCTGAGGAGACTATCCGCAGGGAGTTCAGTGCCTACGATGGAATCCGGGACAACTTCCCAAAGTACGTTGTGACAATGGACGAGCTGGACTTCAGCCGGAACGGAATCAAACACCGGAACATCCGGGACTTTTTGACGCAGACGGACTGGACTTGACGCAAACGGAACGGATGAAAGAAAGAGCGTCAGGGCAAACGCCCCAACGCTTTTTGGTATCCTTATATATTCCACTCTATCTTAGCGGAGCCGTCCTCCGAGATTATGATTCTATGTATCATAATCATGGCGACGGCTTTCTTTCGCTGGTAATCGGCAGTCTTCCAAGACTTCGCCAGATTCACAACGATGCTTGTTTCATCCCCACGACTTTTCAAATCCTCCATGCGCTCATACAAGGCCAGCTTATCCTTTTTGAACTGCGCGGCCTTTTGATTCGCAAGGGCAAGCAAATCATCATTGAACCCACCCGCCAGCATGGTATCCAATAGTTGACTCTCCTGTTTTTCGATAACCTTTATCTTCAGTTTCAGTTCGTTGACTTCCGCGGAATCGCTCTTTCGCGTTGCGCCCGTTGCGCTCTTTAATTCGGACAGCTTCGCGGAAATGCAGTCGTATACCATGTTCTCCAAATCTTCGGCATAGATGGAGACTTTCGGCCCCGTGCAGATTTTCTTGTGTGATTTTCCCGTGCAGTTGAAGTAACGCCGTATTTCGCCGCTTTTGTTGATTTTCCCCTTGATAGTAGTCATCGTATGGCCGCATTTCTCACAGATAACCTTTCCGGCAAGCCAGCTTGTGGGATTGCTGTAGCTGTTCGTGATTTGTCGGTTCTTTTCCAATTTGCGCTGACATTTCAGCCAGATGTCGGAATCCACAAGGCCGGAATGCGTCAGGAGTACCAGCTTCATGTCCGACCAATCCGGGTTGTCCGGCTTATGCTTTGTGCGCCCGTAGAGTTGCGCCCCGTATTCCCCGGTGAACATAGAAACGTCCGTTGCTATCTGTACGCCACGCCGTTCGTAGTAGTCGTATACCTCCGAATCGGCCTTGACGTAGATTGGATTTTTCAAGAGCGTGGAGAGTTTCGCCGTTGTCCAGTGGCTTCCGTTCAACGGGTTCTTGTCCTCCGCTATCAGAATATCCAGTAGACGCCGTAAGGACACGTTTTCCTGCGCGTAAACCTCGAATATATAGCGCACCTGCGCCGCCTCGGATGGAATCGGATTGAGTTTCTTGGTCTTGACATTGTGAATCACGGTCGGGATTAGCTCGAATCCATAGGGCTGACGGCCTCCCATATAGAACCCCATCTCGCTGCGGTGCGCGTAAGCCTGCGTAACGCGGGTAATTGTTGACGTTCGCTCAAACTCGGCGAATACCATCAGGAGTTTGACAATCATCTCCCCATAGGGGGAGGATGTGTCAAACGATTCCTGAGAGGATACGAACTCGACTTTGTATTCCTTGAATTCCTGTAAAATGTTCACGAAATCGGCAAGGGAACGGCTGATACGATCAAGTTTGTATACGATAACCTTCCGTATTTTTCCTTGCCGTACCAGCCGCATGAACTTCTGGAAACCATCGCGGTTGACGTTGCCGCCAGAGAAGCCGTTGTCAACGAAGGTCATAATTTGTTCGTCCCGCTCATTGGGCCGGAGAACGGAGCGGCAGTATTCAAGCTGTGTCTCGCAACTGATACTGTTTTCCCGTTCAATGGACTTCCGCGCATATAGCGCAATCGCCATTGGACACTCCCCCCTTTCTTATGGAGAAATTCGCGGATATGCTACGCGGAAACCCATTTCTGATTTCCCGCCAGCGCGGTAAACAGTTCCTCCATGAGCTGTTCACGGGTCTTTTTGTCGTTTTCCGGGACAATGACGTGTTCCACCTGATGTTTCACGTCCTTGACATCGGTATACTCGGTTTGCAGTTGCGCCATAGAAGCCTCCTTATTATATAGCCCCGCGGCATTGGAATCCAAGTCGATTCCGTCTGTTATGATAATATGCGTGAAATCACAGCATATTTCATTGGCCTCCGGAATATACGCACTCTCAGTGTAAGGTATGTAACTTTTTTCAGAATCGTCCTCATTTTTTCGATAAGATGAGAAGTATCCCAGAACTGCGTTAGTCGGAATTGCATAGATTGCGAAAAAATCGAACAGGGGAGCGCCTATCATGACCGCTCCCCTGTGTGCTGGCATGGCATTTCTGTTACGCCTTGTTTCTGGTGTCCTTGCTGATGTCCTTCGTTTTCGTGGTGTGAACGTCCCGGAGAGAACCGCCGCCGGACTTTTTTTTCCGTATTCGTGCCGCGCGACTGTCCGCCGTTGCCCTTTTGCTCGCTCATATATTTGACTCCTTGTATTATAGAGTAGTAGTTTTTATAGACCCTCTCCAAGGTCTGTGCTACACTGTAAAGGATGCTGTGGATTGGTATCAGACTCCTACCGCTCAACGGTTCAAGAAAGGCTCCAACCACAGTCCTTTGCAGAATTGTTAATCAGTTATAGCAATCCATAAAATGCTTGCTAATAGTGTAAGATGGTGATATAATAAGCAAGAGGTGAGCGTGATGTTGAGCAATGAGGAAAGAAATCGGTTGATAAAGACCTACCAAAAACTTCCGGACGCCGTAAAAGTTGCGG
>JAFSRH010000073.1 GCA_017446225.1 Oscillibacter sp. | reverse complement strand
GAATCAGTTCTGAAAAACTTCCGATATTGTACTTGCTCAGATTTATCTCATATGCTATACTCATTTTACTCGCCTGCTTTCTGTGTTCTCGACAATCACATGATACCACAGGCAACGCCGGAGGACTACCCATGCCCCCCCGGCTTTTAGTTTATTTATTTACTTGCCAAGAAAAACTTTACACATACAAGAGTTCCCGCCGTACAGCGCGGCGGGAACTCTTTATGTTACGCGTCCTCACGTTCGCCGGGAAGGTCCATTTCCCCGGCCGGCGTCATGGACAGGGAAGCGGCGGACAACTGCCGTAAACGTTCGGCAAAAGGCGCCTCCTGTCCGGCGGGGAAGGCCGCGCGCAGTGTGACGGACACGCCGTAATCGGTACCGGATATCCGTCCGCCGCGCGCCTGTATTTCACGCTGTACCTGCTCCAAGAGCGGATAGGGGCACGGAATTTCCCAGAGGGTCCAGCGGCTGACGGACGAGAGTCCGGCCGCGTTCAACGTGTCTTTGGCGGCGCGGGAGTAGGCGCGTGTCAGGCCGCCCGCGCCCAGAAGTACTCCGCCGAAGTAGCGCGTCACGACACAGCACACGTTTACAACGCCGCGCCGCTGAAAGACGTTTAACATAGGTTGTCCGGCGGTGCCCTGCGGTTCTCCGTCATCGGAGTAACGGACCGTCCCGCCCGCGCGCAACAGGTAGCACCAGCAGTTGTGACGGGCGTCATGGTACTTTTTGCGCGTCTGTTCAATGCGCCGCCGCGCGGCGTCCTCGTCCTCCACGCGCCACACATGGCCGATAAAGCGGGAACGTTTCTCCGTGAACTCCGTTTCCGCCTCCTGAAACGGCACATAGTAGCTCATATGCCGCCCTCCGTACGCAGATAGGCCCGGACCTGTCCGAGCGCCGCCGGACCGCACACCGCCGTGACCGCGATTCCGTCCGGCCGGTACTCCGTGCTCTCCACGGACGCTTCCCGGTAAAGCGTATCGAGCAACGCGCCCTTGTCGTAGGGCAGAAACAGCGACACACGCTGAATTCCCGGGTCCAGACGCTTTGCGATCATGTCCAGCAGGGCCGGGACGCCCTCCCCTGTCCGCGCGGACAGCAGACAGATATCATCTCCGTGGGGCAGAATTTCCCCGGGCGGGAGTTTGTCGCACTTGTTGAAGACGTTGATTCGGGGCAGTTCGCCCGCGCCTAATTCCGTGATGAGCGATTCCACGACTTCCGACTGTCTCCGCCACTCCGGATTTGAAACGTCTATGACGTGCAACAGGATATCGGCGTATTCGAGTTCTTCCAGCGTGGCGCGGAAGGCTTCTACCAGTTGATGGGGCAGTTTCCGGATAAAGCCGACCGTATCGCTGATCACGACATTCAACGTGTCGCTGACGGCCAGCAGACGGGAAGTCGTGTCGAGCGTGTCAAACAGGCGGTCGTTCGCCGGAATCGCGGAGCCTGTCAGACGGTTCAACAGCGTGGACTTGCCCGCGTTCGTGTACCCGACAATGGCGGCTACCGGGATTTCCCGTTTCTCGCGGGTCCGGCGCTGGGTGCCGCGTACCCGCCGCACGTCCTCAAGGTCCGCTTTGAGCTTGTCAATTTTACGCCGGATGTGGCGGCGGTCGGTCTCCAACTGCGTTTCGCCGGGGCCTTTGGAGCCAATCGGCCCGCGTCCGCTGGTGCCGGCCTGACGTTCCAAGTGGGTCCACATACCGGTCAGGCGCGGCAGGAGATAGCGATACTGCGCAAGCTCTACCTGTAAACGCCCCTCACGGGTCCGGGCGCGCTGGGCGAAGATGTCCAGAATCAGGCCGCAGCGGTCCAGTACCTGTACGTTGAGCAGTTCCGTCAGCACGCGCATTTGGGACGGGGAGAGGTCGTTGTCGAAAATCACCATACTGGCCCCGACATTCTCGCACCACTGCCGCACTTCCTCCGCTTTGCCCTCCCCGATAAAAGTCCGGGGGTCCGGGGACGGACGGTTTTGCAAAATTACGCCCTCCACGCTTCCGTGGGCGGTCTCGACCAGTGCGGACAGTTCGTCCATGCTCTCGTCATCGGAACTTTCCTCGCGGCCCAGTACCGGCGAATGCAGACCCACAAGCACTACTTTGTCCCGGATTTCGGGATTTGTTCCGTTTTCCGTCATGCGTTCCTCTTCTCTTCCTGACGGGGAGCCGTCCGCAACGGCCCCCCGCGCGTCCGCTCAGGATCCGGCGTATTCGGCGGCGGAAGTTCCGGCGATACGTCCGAACACCACGAAGTCGGCCACGGCATTTCCGCCCAGACGGTTTCCGCCGTGTACGCCGCCGGTGACCTCTCCCGCCGCGAACAGGCCCGGAATGACGTTTCCTGACGTGTCCACTACTTCCGCGTTGTCATTGATTTTCAGTCCGCCCATGGTATGGTGAATACCGGCGGTTACCTTGATTGCGTAGAACGGGGCAAGGTCCAGCGGCCGCGCGAAACTGGTGCGCCCGTAGAGGGGATCCGTTTTGTTCGCGGCGCAACTGTTCCAGAATTCCATCGTATCGCGGAAGGTCTCGGCGGGGACTTCCATGGCCTCCGCCAGTTCCTCGTAGGAATCGCCCTGTACGGTGTAGCCCTTCCGGATGTAGCCTTGAATAACGTTGGAATCCTCCGCCATTTTGGAGTCGACAATCAGCCAACTGAACGAACCGGGCTGTTCAATCTCAGCGGCGGAGACCTTGTCGCGGGTGGAGACCTCGTCATAGAAGCGGTAGCCGTCCGCGTTGACAAGAATCGCGCCATCTCCCCGCAGGCCTTCGGTAATGAGGGCGGACGTGTTGTACTCGACTGTGGGGTGAATCTGAATCTGGTCCATGTCCACGGTATCGGCTCCGACAGCAACCGCCATGTCGATCCCCTGTCCCTGCGCGCCGGAGGCGTTGGTCGTGGTAAAGCCGTCCAAGTCCGCGCGGTACGAGACCACTTTCTCATGATTGGCCCCGAAACCGCCAGCCGTGTCAATGACCGCTTTGGCGTTGACCGTGACGGTGTTTCCGGACGGGCCTTCGGCGACAATGCCGGTGACTTTGCCGCTCTCATCTTTCAGAATTTCGGTGGCTGTGGTGCTCAGACATAACGTGATGTTGTCGCGCTTCTCCAAGTTTTCCTGAAGGATGGGGACAATGTACTCACCCACGGAAACGGTTTTTCCGGAAGCGTCCACGGGGCGGTGAATGCGCTTGACGGACGCGCCGCCGAAACTCGAAACGCTGTTGAGGTCCGCGCCGACAGAGTGTAACCAGTCAATCGCGCCGGAAGTCTCTTCGGCCAGTTTCTTGACCAGCGCGGGGTCATTGAGGCCGTGTCCGCCGATGAGGGTATCCAGCCGGAAAAGCTCCGTGGAATCAAAGTAGCCTTCGGGGCTGGCCTGATAGGCGGCCCACTGTTCGGAAACCGTGGCGGCGAGGGCCTGAATTTCTTCATTGTCGGCGTAATCGGCGCCCTTCGCGGCTTCCAACTGCTTTTCCACGCCCGCCGCTTCGGCGAACGTGTTCGCGTCCTGATACGCGGTCTTTGCGGCGTTCATGCCGCCGGTGGACCGGATGGAGTTTCCGCCGACCATGGGCATACTCTCCACGATAACGACCGTACGCCCGAGGTCCGCGGCCACGATGGCGGCGGTCATTCCCGCGCCGCCCGCGCCGATGATTGCAATATCGGCGTCATAGGCGATGTCCGGCTCTTTCGCGCTCTCCGGCGCGGCGGCGACCACCTCAAAGGCGGCCACGGAAACACCCGCGCCTTCCAAGGCGTTCCGGATTGCGTTCTTGATGGCGTCAGAGGTTACGGTGGCGCCGGTCACGCCGTCTACTTGCAGGCTCTGGGCCTTGAGAATGTCCCCGGGCAGTTGCGCCACGGCAACGGACCCGATTCCTTCGGTCTCGCTCTGCTCCACGACCTTGACCCGGTAGAGTTTTTCGGGCGTGGCCGTGACTTCTACGGTCACGTCTCCGTTGATGCCCTTGGCGGTTCCGGTGGCGGTGACGGCGTCCGCGGGGATTTCTTCATCCGGAAGCGTATCGTCCGGGACGTCAGCGGCTACGGGGACAGTCTCCGGTTCCGACTCGCTCTCAAAGGCGGCGGCGGAAATCCCGGCGGAGTTGAGACCGTTCCGGATTGCGTTTTTAATGGCCGTGGAAGTCACGGTAGCGCCGGTCACGTTGTCTACGTCCAGACTTTGCGCGTCATAGATAACGCCCGGGAGGGACTGCGCCGCCAGACCGCCGATGTCCGGCGTCTCGTTCTGTTCCACGACCTTGATCTGATAGAGTTTCTCCGGCGTGGCCGTGACTTCTACGGTGACATCCCCCATCATACCGGGCGCGGTACCCGTGACTGTCACAGCGTCCGCCGGAATCTCGCTCTTTTTCGCGCCGGCCTGTGCGCTTCCGTGTCCGGCAATCACGTTCGCAAACAGCATAATTGCCACGAATACCCCGCAGGCCACGCCCATTGTATTATAGGGTATGTGTTTGTTTCCTTTCATGCGTTCAATCCCCTTCCATGTGTTCCGGCGTTCCGTGGAAGCCGCCCAAAAGTGACTGTTTCTATCTTAGACGATTGGAGGCAAAAAAGCAAGAGGCCCCCGGAGATTTTCTGACGCCCGTTCACGACAGACGGCGGGAGAGCAGATACTGCGCACACAGGCCCGTAAAGCCGCCGGTAACCATGCCGGAGAGCGTCAGGAAAGGGAGGTAGGCCAGCACGGCGGCGGAACGGGTAACCCAGACGGCAACGGCAATCTGTCCGAGATTGTGCGCGATGGCGGCGAGTACGCCGCGAATCCAGATTTGCCGCCGGGTAGTCACGCGCCGCAACAGGAGCAGTACGCACCAGCTCAGCAGCCCGCCCGCAAGGCTGTAGAACAGGACCATGAGGTGTCCGACAAAGAACGCGCCCAGAACAATCCGGCAGAGCAGAATAGAGAGCGCGTCCCGCGGGCCGATCGCGCACACCGCCCAGACGTTTACGATATTCGCAAGCCCCAGTTTGACGCCGGGAATGGGGACCGGTACGGGTATTTGAGCTTCCACTGTGAAGAGAATCAGGGAAACGGCGGTCAGAAGGGCGTTACGGGTCAGGCGTTGCGTGGTCATGGGGCGGCCTCTTCCAGTTGAATCAGCAAATTATGGGGCAGACAGACGAGCGGAAGTCCGCACTCCGGGAGCCAGCCTTCCATGACACAAATCTGATCCGGACAGTCGGCGCTTTCCACACAAATTCGTCCCGGCTGAATCACAATCGTATTGGAGCCGTCTTCAGTCTCTATGACGCGCCGCTCTTCCTCCGTCACGCGGCTGAGGTCCACGCGGTCCACACAGTTCCCGTCCACGTAGATACCGGCGATCAGGGACGGCGTCCGGCGCGGCCACAGAATGGCACAGGCGCAGACACACAGAATCGCGGCGAAAATGAATAACCACGTACGCGTTTTCATACTGTGACTACTTCCTTTCTGTCGCGGAGCAGTTCCGTAAAGCTGTAAATGTAGACATCACAGGCCGCGCGCATTTCCTGTTCGTCCGCGGCAAAATAGAGGTCATGGACGCCCACCACGCGCATACCGGCGGCGCGCGCGCCCCGGCACGACCGGGAACTGTCGTCAAACAGAGTACACGCTTCCGGACGGACGGACAGCGCCAAAGCGGCGGCGCGCCAGAGTTCCGGCGACTGTTTCTCCATGCCGAGTTCCTGCGCAAAAATGACGCGTTCAAAATAATGTCCGATTTGCAGATGTTCCAAGGCGTCCCGGCAGTGCTCCGGCACGCTCGAAGTCACGATTGCCATACGTTCCCCGTCCGTCCGACACTGTTCCAGATACGCCCGGACGCCCGGCTTTAACGGGACCTTCCGGTACAGTCCCTGCGCCAGTTCCATCCACTCCGCCATGATTTCCTCACAGCTTTCGTCAAGGCGGCAGAACTGTTTTGTGAACTCCGCCGCAAAAGGGAAAATCGTATGGGCCACGCCCTCGTAGTAGGCCCGTGTATAGGGAATCCCCCGGCGGGCCAAAAACGTACGGTCCACGTCCTTCCAGATTCCGTTGGAATCGATCAGCGTGCCGTCAAGGTCGAACAGCAACATGGTTTCCCCCCTCTCATGGTTCCGGCGTGAGCGTGAAACGCCACGGAAAGTCCCGCGCTTCCCCGGCGTAGTCGATACCGATTCTGGGTCCGGCGCGGACGATTTCCCGGCGCGCGGGAATGGGCGGTAGTCCGATGTCCCCGGGCGAATCACAGACAAAGAGCGTGTCGCCGGTCAAATCGAGTCCGTTTTCCGCCGTGGTCAGGCACAACGCCTGACAGATTTTCCCGGGACCGTTGAGAAAATTCCGCCGCCGCGCGGGGGTGTCCGGACGCGCTCCGTAGCGTTTCCGCCACATGAAGGCGTCTCCGGACACCGGCTCCATACCCCGGACCAGTACGGCGGCGGGTTCGCCTTCCGGCTCCGTCACGAAGTTGAGACAGTGATACATTCCGTAAATGAGGTAAATATAGGCGTGTCCGGGAGGCAGAAAGAGCGGGGCTGTCCGCGCGGTTCTACGGTACCCGTACGCGTGACAGGCCTTGTCACAGCGTCCAATGTAGGCTTCCGTCTCGGTGAGGCGTCCGACAAGGACCGGGCCGCCGTCCGGGACGCGTACCAGATATTTCCCCAGCAGGTTCCGCGCGGTTCGCACGGTGTCGGCATTGTAAAAATCAGAAGAAAGCCTTGCCATTTTGTCACCCCGGTGCTACAATAACCTTTGTTTTGCGGACAGACGGCACAACGCCGCGGAATCTATTCTACCACAGAACGCCCGGAGGAGCAAGGCCATGAAACACAACTGGATTCGGCAAAATGTTTTGCCGGTATTGGCGGCGATGATTTGGGGGAGCGCGTTCTTGGCCCAGAGCGTGGGCGCGGAACACATGGGGCCGTTTACCTTCAACACGGCGCGGTCTGTCATTGCCTTTTTCTTTCTGTTGACGCTCTGTACCGTGCGCCGGCGCTTCCGGGGAAGCGCGGTCCGTTCGTGGCGGGAACTGTTCACGGCGGGCGGCTGCTGCGGGGCCGCGCTGGCCGCCGCCACATGGCTGCAACAGACCGGTATGGCCACCACCGAACCCGGCAAGGCGGGCTTCATCACGGCTCTGTATATCGTGATTGTACCGTTGATCGGGAAGTTCTTTCTCCGCCGGGAAGCGCCGTCCACGATTTGGATCAGCGTAGCCTTGGCGGCGGTCGGGCTGTACCTGCTGAGCGTGACGGAGGGCCTGAGGATGGAACCCGGTGACGTTTATATGGTTCTGTGCGCGCTGACTTTCTCGGCGCAGATCCTGTTGATTGACCGCTTTTCCCGCCGCGTGGACGGCATCGCGCTGTCATGCGTACAGTTTTTCGTCATGACGGCGCTTTCCGCGCTGGGCGCGCTGGTGACGGCGGAACCGGTCAGCGGGGAGGCGTTGCGCCTGTGCCTGTGGGCGATTCTGTACGCGGGGATTTTTTCCAGCGGCGTGGCCTATACGTTGCAGATTCTGGCGCAGAAGGACTCGAATCCCATGGTGGTGTCGCTTCTGCTCAGCCTTGAAGCGGTATTCGCGGCGCTCTCGGGCGCGCTCTTCCGCCACGAACGCATGACCGGACGCGAACTGCTGGGATGTGCGCTGATGTTCGCAGCGGTGGTTATGGCGCAGATTCCGCGCAACGGCGCGGCGCGCTCTTGAATCCGGTCATGACGAATGCTATAATCACGGCGAGGTGAAAATACGTGCGGGTAAAAATTCTGGGCGTTGGATTTGACAACATTACAAAAGAGGAGGCCGTACGGGAGGCCCTGTCGCTGATTGAAAGCGAAGGCGCCCATTACGTGGTAACGCCAAATCCGGAGATTGTGGAAATCTGCCGGGAACGGGAAGAAGTCGCGCGGGCGGTCAACGGCGCGGACTTGGTCCTTCCGGACGGAATCGGAGTCATCAAGGGCGCGGCCATACTCGGTACGCCGTTACGGGAACGCGTGCCGGGAATCGAGTTCGCCGCCGGACTGCTGGAAGGACTGTCCAAAACGGAACGTTCCGTGTATTTTCTGGGCGGAAAGCCGGGCGTAGCGGTACAGGCGGCCAAGAATCTTTCTCGGCGTTATCCGGGGTTGCGCTGCGCCGGCTTCCATGACGGCTATTTCAGCGAGGACGCGCCGGTTGTGACGGAAATCCGGAAGAGTAAAGCGGACGTGGTCTTTGTCTGTCTGGGCGCGCCGAAGCAGGAGTTGTGGATGTCGCGCAACGGTCCGGAGACCGGGGCCAGACTGCTTTGCGGACTGGGCGGAAGTCTGGACGTTTTCGCGGGGACCGCCAAACGTGCCCCGGCCTTCTTCTGTGACCACGGTCTGGAATGGTTTTACCGTCTCTGCAAGGAGCCTTGGAGATGGAAACGTATGATAAAACTTCCGCTGTTTCTGCTTCACGTCCGGCAGGAGAAACGCGTCAGGAAAACATCGGCGGACGCGGCGGAAACGTTCCAGCCGCCGGAGACGGACGGAGAGACAGAACGTTTGCAAGAAATATCTCCCGCGGAGGGAGAGAGTACGGAGGGACCCATGTCTGACTTTGAACATCAGGATACTACCAACTGGAATCCCCGCGAGGTGCGCCGTTCGCAGGAACCGGACAAAACGCCCCGCAGACGCCGGAAACGCCGTATGAAATGGTTTCACCCGGTGATATATCTGTTTGTCGTGTTACTCATTTCCGTGATTTTAGCGAGTTTCGGCTGGGAACTGGCCTCCGATTTGTGCGCCTTTAACCGGGGGACCATCACTACGCATACCGTCGAGATTGCCCCCGGCGATAACCTTGACGCCGTCATTGCCAAACTTCATCAGGCCGGTTTGATTAAGCACCCCTTCTTTTTCCGCCTCTTCGCGGACGTCACCAACGCGGAAAGCAAAATCGGCGCGGGTACCTATACCCTGAACACCGACATGGATTACCGCGCCTTGGTCGTGGGAATGCGCGCTACGGCTTCCAATCTTGCGACCGCTGAGGTAAAAGTCACGATTCCGGAAGGCTACACCGTCCGCGACATCTGCGCCCTGCTGGCCGAAAAGGGCGTTGCCACCGAGGCCGAACTGCTGGAAGCCGCCCGGAACGCCGCCTTTGACTATGACTTTATCGATAATGACTCCCACGAAATCAGCCGTCTGGAGGGCTACCTCTTCCCCGACACCTACGACTTCTATACGCCGGAGAACCCGCAACGCGCCTTAAACCGTCTACTGAGCAACTTCGCGCGGAAGCTCAGCGCGTGGGAAGACCTGCTTGCCGAGGCCGCCGAACGCGGCTATGACCTGAAAAAAATTGTGACCATTGCCTCCCTGATCGAAAAGGAGACGGACGGCACCGATCAAGTCCGCATTGCGTCCGTGATCTACAACCGTCTGGAAGGCTCCGGAAGCCGCGCGGGCACCTACGGACTGTTGCAGATTGACGCCTCCGTGCTCTACGGAATCCCGGACCATACCGGACCCATTACCTCCGCCGATTTGGAATCCTCCTCCCCCTACAACCTCTATAAAAACGCCGGACTTCCGCCCACGGCCATTGCCAATCCCGGCGCGCAGTCCATGTACGCCGCGCTGGTCCCCGATGAGACCGATTACTATTACTACGCCCTTGGCAAAGACAACAAGCACCGCTTCTTTACCAATTACAGCGAGTTCTCCCGCTTCCTTTCCAGCTCGGACTACATTGGAAACTGAAAGGCGTCATATGAACAGAAAACCGGAATTACTCTGTCCCGCCGGGGACATGGCCCGCCTGCGTATGGCGGTGGCGTACGGCGCGGACGCGGTCTATCTGGCCGGACAGGAATTCGGAATGCGGGCCTTCGCGGGCAATTTCGCCCTGACGGAATTACAGGCGGCCGTGGACTACGCCCACCGTCACGGGGTCCGCGTACACTGCACCGTCAACACCATGCCGCGTAACGGGGAAATGGACCGTCTCCCGGCCTATCTGGAAACGCTGGACGGTGTCGGCGTGGACGCGCTGATTATTGCCGACTTCGGCGTGTTCCGGCTGGCACAGCGTCACGCCCCGCGCTGTGCGCGGCACATCTCCACACAGGCCGGGGTCACGAACTACGAGGCCGCGCGCGTCTGGCACGAGGAGGGCGCCGCGCGGGTCATTCTGGCCCGGGAACTTTCACTGGAAGAGGTCCGCGTGATCCGGGAGCGTACCCCATCGGCGTTGGAGCTGGAAACGTTCGTACACGGGGCCATGTGCGTCAGCTATTCGGGACGCTGTCTGCTGTCGAACTACATGACCGGACGCGATTCCAGCCGCGGCGCGTGCGCCCAGCCCTGCCGTTACCATTACGCGCTGATGGAGGAGAAACGCCCGGGGGAATACTTCCCCATAGAGGAGGACGCGTCCGGCGCGTACATCCTCAACTCCCGCGATATGTGCATGATTGACCATCTTCCGGACCTCTGCGCGGCGGGCGTGGACAGCCTGAAAATTGAGGGCCGCGCAAAGTCCGCGTACTATACGGCGGTTATTACCGGGGCCTACCGCCACTGTCTGGACGCCGCGATGGACGGACGTCCCCCCGATCCGGTATGGCGGGAGGAGGTCCGGCACATCAGCCACCGTCCGTACTCCACGGGCTTCTATTACGGCGAACCCGGGGAGTATTACGCCGACAGCCGCTATATTCGCGACTGGCAGGTGACGGCCCTTGTCACGGACTGTGACGATGGCGGCAACGCCACGCTCTCTCTCCGGAACAAGTTCCGCGCGGGGGACGTTTTGGAACTGATCGGGCCGGGAATCCGTCCGTACGCGCTGACGGTCCCCGATACCATGACCGATACGGACGGCGCGCCGTTGTCCGAACCGCGTACGCCGCAAATGGTCTTTCATATGAAATTTCCCCATAAAATCCCGCCGCTGAGTATGCTTCGGCGCTACGTGGGGAATCGTCCTTGATTCAGAAACGGAGGAAAACACAATGTCACACCCTTGGCACGGACTGAACGAACTTCGGGAAATGTTCCTGAGCTACTTTGAGAGCAAAGGCCATTTACGTCTTCCGAGTTTCTCCCTGATCCCCCATCATGACGCGTCCCTGTTGCTGATTAACAGCGGCATGGCGCCTATGAAAACATGGTTCACCCGGGAGGAGGAACCGCCCCGGAACCGCGTCACGACCTGTCAGAAGTGCATCCGGACCGGCGACATTGAAAACATTGGCAAGACCGACCGCCACGGCACCTACTTTGAAATGCTGGGCAATTTCTCGTTCGGCGACTACTTCAAGCGGGAAGCCATTCATTTTTGCTGGGAGTTCCTGACGGACGTTGTCGGCTTGGAGCCGGACAGACTGTACCCGTCCATCTACTTGGACGATGACGAGGCTTACAACGTCTGGCATGACGAAATCGGAATCGCGCCGGACCGTATTTTCCGTTTCGGCAAGGAGGACAACTTCTGGGAACACGGCGCGGGGCCGTGCGGACCGTGTTCGGAAGTCTACTACGACCGCGGTCCCGAACACGGCTGCGGCAAGCCGACTTGTACGGTGGGCTGTGACTGTGACCGTTACATTGAGGTCTGGAACAATGTCTTCTCACAGTTCGTCAATGACGGCGAGGGGCATTACTCCGAGATGAAGAACAAGAACATTGATACCGGTATGGGCCTTGAACGGCTGGCCTGTGTGTGCCAGAACGTCAACTCCCTGTTCGATGTCGACACCGTGATGAACATCACCAACCGGGTATCCGAACTGACCGGGGCGCATTACGGACAGAGCCAGAAAGCGGACGAGTCGCTCCGCGTGATTACGGACCACATCCGGGCGTCCGTGATGATGATTTGTGACGGCGTACTGCCGAGCAACGAGGGGCGCGGGTACGTCCTGCGGCGTCTGTTACGCCGCGCCGCGCGTCATGGAAAGCTCTTGGGCGTTGAGAAGCCGTTTCTGCATGACGTGGTCGATACCGTCATTCGCGAGAACGAGACCGCCTACCCGGACCTTCGCGAGAAACAGGACTATATTACAAGAGTGGTCCGGACGGAAGAGGAAAAGTTTTCCCGGACGCTGGACGATGGCATGAAAATCTATCAGGAGTTGTTGTCGGCGCGCCGGGAAAAGGGCGAAACGGTCTTTTCCGGCGCGGACGCCTTCCGCCTTTACGATACCTACGGCTTCCCGGTCGATTTGACGGCCGAAATGGTCTCCGATGAGGGGATGACGCTGGACCGGGACGGCTTCAACGCCATGATGGAGGAACAGCGCGTACGGGCGCGGAAGGCGCGGGAGGCGTTGGGCGATCTGGGCTGGGCCGGAATCGAGTTCGGAAGCGATATGCCCGCCACGGACTTTGTCGGCTACGAACAGGACCGCGTCAACGGAAACGTGCTGGCGATTGTGGTCGAAGGCGAACTGCAAGACGAAATCAGCGCGGGGGCGGAAGCGTCCATTGTGCTGGACCGTACGCCGTTCTACGCGGAAATGGGCGGACAGGTGGCCGACCGCGGCGAACTGTCCACGGCGGACGGCGTACGCTTCCGCGTGTCGGACGTACAGAAGAACAAGGGCGGAAAATTCCTGCACGTTGGCACGCTGGAACACGGACTGTTGAAAGTCGGCGACACGGTCACGGCGTCCATTGACACCGTACGCCGTACGGCCATTCGCCGCGCCCACAGCGCGACGCATCTGTTGGACGCCGCGTTAAGAAACGTCTTGGGGGACCATGTGCACCAGTCGGGGTCTCTGGTGGAGCCGGACCGCCTGCGTTTCGACTTTACGCACTTTGAGGCCGTCACGCGGGAGCAGTTGCGCAAAATCGTGAAAATGATCAATGAAGAGATTTTAGAGGGCGTCCCGGTGGTCACGGAAGTGTTGCCGATTGAGGAGGCGCGCAAAAAGGGCGCGGTTGCCGTGTTCGGGGAGAAGTACGGCGAGACGGTGCGCGTGGTGGAAATGAAGGACTTTTCCATGGAGTTCTGCGGCGGGACCCACGTGGACAACACCGCGAAAATCGGAACGTTCTGGCTGTTGTCGGAATCTTCGATTGCCTCCGGGGTACGGCGTATCGAGGCCATCACGGGCCGCGCCACGCTGGACTTTATAGAGGAACGCACCCAGATGTTAATGAGAGCCGCGCAACTGTTCAAGAGCCGTCCCATGGAACTGGCCGAACGGATTGAAGCGCAGTTCACGGAAGTAAAGTCCATGCGGACGGAGATTGAAAAATTCAAGTCGGAGGCGTCTCTTGGGGAGGCGCGGCAATTCCTGTTAAGCGCGAAAACGGTGCGCGGCCTGAAGATAGTGACGGCCGCGCAGAACGGCTTGGACGCGGACGCGCTCCGGCAGAGAGGCGATTTTCTCCGCGACAAAGAGCCGTCCGTTGTGGGCGTACTGGCGGGGATCAACGATGGCAGGATTACGATTTTGGCGGTATGCGGACCGGAAGCGGTCAGGAAGGGAATCAAGGCCGGGGAACTGGTGAAGCGGGTATGCGGAATCTGCGGCGGCAAGGGCGGCGGCAAGCCGGAAAGCGCGATGGGCGGCGGGTCCGACCTGTTGAAACTTGACGATGCGCTGGCGGCGGTCGATGACTTCATTGTCGAAAAAACAGGCGGTTAAGGGATAAAAAACGCCGGAACGCCCGGTAAAGGGCGTTCCGTGCGGCGGCTATCCGAGTTTCCGGGCCGGTGCGGCGCTGTCCGGATGAGAATTTACCCGTCTGAACTTCCGGAGTTGTTCTTCGGTGGTTTCGGGGCAGTCCTCATCAAAGATAATCGGACGGTCTTTCAGGGCGTCCAGCTCCGCGACTTGTGCGGGCGTAAGCGGCTGGCCGCGCTTTAAGGTGTATTTAACGGTCAAAATAACGTCTCCTTTTACGCATTACGAACGCCCTTTTCTTCTGTACGCTTCTACTCTATTATAAACGCTTTATCAAGAACAAAGCAAGAGCAAAAATGTCCGGTTTAGAGTTTACTGTACAAAGGAGTGACACAACATGAAAAAACAGGCACTCGGCATGATTGCGGCGTTGTTCGTGTTTGCGCTGTTGCTTCCCATGGACTCGTACGCGGCAAGGACACGTTACGGAGAGTGGAGCGACTGGAGCGACTGGAGCGACAATCCGCCGCCGTCCTCCACGCCCGAGCGGGAGATCGAACAGGATACCCGACAGGTAACGGTCATAGACGGGCATACGGAGTATCGTTACGGCCGTTGGGTGGGCGCGACTGTCAACTGGTGCAAGGAATACGGCGAGGCGCTCCACGGCGGGACCTATTCCGTACAGCAAACCGAGTGGTCCGCCACCCGCGCCACCAATACCGACACGCATTGGTTGTGCGGTCACTTTGACTGGGAACACTCGTCACATATTCATGTCTCCGGCTATGACTACAGGGGCTATCCCATGTGGACGAGATATCGGGTAGACGGATACAGTAATCCGGACTTCTACTGGGAGGAAACGCGCTGGGTTGACCCCGTTTATAAGACGCAGTATCGTTGGCGTTGGCGGTCCATTTATTATGATTGCACGGTTTTCTTTAACGCTAACGGTGGCACACTGGATTCCGTTACTCAAAAGGAAGTAACCAAAGATAACACATATGGCTGGCTTCCTACCCCTATACGAAGAAATTACGACTTTGCCGGATGGTATACGTCCGCTGAGGGCGGAGAAAGAATCACAGAAAATACCGTAGTAACCCGGACCGATGACCACACTTTGTACGCGCACTGGAACTATAACCCTGTCCGTTACACGGTTTTTTTCAACGCGAACGGCGGAACCGTGGACCCCAACAGTAAAGAAGTCAGGGACAGTGAAAAGTATGGCGAATTGCCTATACCCACCCGGACGAATTACAGCTTTGACGGGTGGTATACGTCCACTGACGGCGGAACTAAAATTACGGAAAATTCCACGGTGAACCTGTCCGGCAATCAGACCTTGTACGCGCACTGGAACTATAACCCCGTCCGTTACACAGTTTCTTTTAACGCGAACGGCGGAACCGTGGACCCCAACAGTAAAGAGGTCATGGACAGTGAAAAGTATGGCGAATTGCCTATACCCAAAAAGGACCATTATCAGTTTGACGGATGGTTTACCGAGGACGGACAACAAATCACGTCTGCCAGCGATGTGATACCGGGAGACCAGACACTGTACGCCCGATGGGTTGAGGCCACGTATACCGTGACATTTCTGCCCCTTGGCGGAACGGTAAACCCTTCCAGTAAGACAGTAACCTATGGCAAGCAATACGGACCCTTGCCTCCGCCAGAACAGGCCGGTTACAGGTTTGACGGCTGGTTTGATGAGAACGGAAAACAAATTACCAGTGAAACCATTGTAGAGTTATCCGGAAATCAGACATTATACGCCCGCTGGATAAAAAATACCTTTAATGTACGCCGGGACGCGTATTCCTTCGGAAACGGTATGGAGGACTTCGGCTACACGTCACGCGGCGGCCCCGGCGGCGGACCATATCCCATTCCGTCCGAATCGCTCTTTATGATATTCGGCAAGACCGTCAAGGCCAAAATGCAGTATAAAAAAGTCGCGTCCGCGCCGTGGGCCGGGAACTGCGCCGGAATGTCGGCAAGCGTTGCGTTACTGTTCGCCTACGGCAAGCTCGGTCCGGCGGACTTTGGAAAATCGGACGTGTGGTCGCTGACCATCCACGACAAAAACGCGGAAATGTCCGTCCGGACCTTCATAGAGGCCTTGCAGATGGCGCAGTATACGGAGGCCTTCGGACAGGCGCGGCAGGCCAATCAAGTCCTGTCCGGGCAGTCGCTGGACCGTCTTTACCAGACCGTAAAGGCCGACATGGCGGCAGGCCGTCCCACGCTGATTGCCATTTTCAAAAACGGCGTGGGCGGACACGCTCTGCTTGCGTTCGATACGGACGACGCGTCAAACAGAATCCTCATTTATGACTGTAACCATCCCGGCGAGTTACGCTACCTGACCCTCTCCGCCGACCGGACCGCGTGGAGTTACGATATGGGCGAATACGGCGTATGGCGGAGCGCCGATGACGCCTGTTCGATATCGTACGTGCCTTACGCCGTGCTGGAAGAGATTTGGACCAGTCGCGGCAGTCTGAAACAAAACGCGCAGGTCCTCACGGTCAACGCGGAAAACCTTTCGATTACGAACTTTGACGGCGAAAACGTGGCAAGTCTGAAAAACGGGCGGCTGGTGACGAGTACGGACGGCGTATATGAACTGCTGGATTTGTCCATGCGCTGGACCGGAGAGCGGAGCATTTGTCTGCCCCGGAACGAAGTCTATACCATCTCCACGAGCGATCATGTCAGCCTGACGGCCAGTATGACCGATGAGCATATGAGCGCGGAAGTTACCACCAGCGCGAACGCCGTTACATTCGGCGTGGACGATGACGAGAAGTCGAACAGTGTCATAGTGGAGGGCGCGTCCGCGTCCGACACCTACTCCATTACGCTGGAATCCGACTTTGAGGACCTTCTTTACAAAAAAGTCGAACTCAGCGGCACCGGTCAAGGCGGTGATGTGAACGTCTCTCTGAACGAGGACGCCGTGCCGGTCTTTGTAAACTGTAACATTACGTCCCTGTCCCTGAACGGAAAATCCGCGCTGTACGGAATCGCCTCCGCCGCGCCCGACAAAGACGGGAAACTGTCCGTGACGCTGACCAATCCGGGCGCCGTAACCGTGGCGGCGGCGTACTTTGACGCGTCCGGGAAATTTGTGTCCGTGGCCTTGCGGGACGTCCGGACGGATGTCGGAACGGTGATGCTGTCTGTCCCCGCGGACGCGAAAAAGGCGCGCGTCACGTTGCTTGATTACGAATACCGTCCCCTGTGTGAACCCTTTGAAACGCCGATGGGCTGAATTTGGAAAGGAGTTATTATGTCGGATTGTTTATTCTGTAAGATTGCGGCGGGAGAAATTCCCAGTAACAAAGTCTACGAGGACGAACTGTGTTACGCGTTCCATGATATCGCGCCGCAGGCCCCGCTACACTTTCTCGTGATTCCCAAAACGCACCTTGCTTCCGTGTCGGCGGTGACGCCGGAAAATTGCGCGGTTGTGGGGCATATCTTCGCCGTGATTGCGCGTCTGGCGGCGGAACTGAAACTGGACAGTTACCGGGTGGTGTCGAACATTGGTCCGCAGGCCGGACAGAGCGTGCCCCATTTGCATTTCCACGTTCTGAGCGGCCGGGACATGACTTGGCCTCCGGGCTGATGGCATGGACGCGCAACGGGAAGGCCGCTTTTCCCGGACGGAACTGCTCTTCGGCCGGGACGGCATGGAACGACTCTCACAAGCGCGGGTCGCGGTATTCGGCTTGGGCGGCGTGGGCGGGTACGCGGCGGAAGCCCTCACGCGGAGCGGGATCGGGACGCTGGACTTCATTGACCATGACCGGGTATCCGAAAGCAACTTGAACCGGCAGATTCTGGCGACCGCGGATACGATAGGGCGTTACAAGGTGGACGTGGCGCGGGAGCGTGCCCTGTCCATCAACCCGGACGCCGTGATTTACGCCTACCGGGTGTTCTACACCCCCGAAACCGCCGGACAGTTCGATTTTACGCGCTACGATTATCTGATAGACGCCATTGACACCGTAACGGGGAAACTGTCACTGGCGGAAGAGGCGTACCGGACGGGAACGCCGCTGATCAGTTCCATGGGCACGGGGAACAAACGTTACCCGTCCATGTTGGAGGTATCGGACATCTACGAAACATCGGTATGTCCGCTTGCGCGGGTTATGCGGAAGGAGTTGAGGAAACGCGGGATTCCGCGTCTGAAAGTTGTCTGGTCACGGGAAACGCCCTTGCCATTGGCGTATAACGCTCCGGAACGGGCGTCCGGACGTCCTGTGCCGGGCAGTACGGCGTTTGTACCGGCGGCGGCCGGTCTGCTCTTGGCGGCGGAAGTGGTACGGGACTTGCTCTTGTGACGGAACGCGCTCTCTCATATTTCCTATAAATGAGCAAATTTGAAAAATTGCACAAAAACCCGGACGAAAGTCCTCGTGACGCGGACAATTTCGGGAATTTTGTCCGCGTCAAGCGTGTGTTTTCGTCAAATTGCTGGATTTACTCATTTAATAGATATTTCCATGGGAGAGCGCGTCAAAAAAAATGATGCGGTTTTGGTAAAAAAGGATTGACAAACAAAAAAATTTGCGGTATAATATTCTTTGTGAGTGGTCAATGTCGATGGTTTAGCTCTTAAAAGACCGTATCAGTAAACAGAGGCCGTTTTTTGGACGATTAGCTCAGCTGGCTAGAGCACCTGCTTGACGTGCAGGGGGTCACAGGTTCGAGTCCTGTATCGTCCACCAGAAAAGTTCCGAAAATTGACCGGAAACGGTTGGTTTTCGGAACTTTTTCGCCATGTTGCTTTCCCAGCATTTGCCATAATTTGCGGCCATTTGGGGCTATTTGGGGTGTTTGTGTTGCAAAAGTGTTGCAAATTTTCCAAATCCGTTCAGCCCAGACGCCATGCGGCTTCCGGCGTTTTTTGACCCCATAGGCATTTTTTTGACATTTTGCGACTTTTCAGCGACTTTTTAGAGCGCGGACGCATGAAATGAGAGTTAGATTTTCAGCGCGTCCCGGACTTTCTCGGCGGTCTGCGCCTCCCGACTGACCCGGTCATAGTGGGTGTAGACGCGCAGGGTCATCTCCACAGTGG
>JAFSRH010000072.1 GCA_017446225.1 Oscillibacter sp. | reverse complement strand
TGGCGCAGAAGGAGGGATTTGAACCCTCGCGCCGGGTTTTAACCAGCCTACTCCCTTAGCAGGGGAGCCCCTTCGGCCTCTTGGGTACTTCTGCATTGCGCGTTATAAACGGGTACTGGCGGAGAGGGTGGGATTTGAACCCACGGACGTGGAAAGCACGTCGCCGGTTTTCAAGACCGGTTCCATCAACCGCTCGGACACCTCTCCAAATATTTCCAACCGCCGCGTCTTTTCACGGACCCGGTATCCGGAAACCTCATTCGGACTGTCGGATAGTATACCACACTTCCTCCGGCTTTGTCAACCGTTATTTGAAAAACTTTTGCGTTCCGGCCCCAAAAAAACCGGAAATCCGTGGCGAAAAGTGCCGTAGAATATTTTTCACGGAATTGCGGTTGTATTTTCCCCGAAAATCGTGTAAAATGACAGGCAAGTCAAATTCCTGTTCACACAAACTCATGACGGGACTTTTGCCCGTCTGACACGCGGTATGTAAGGAGCCTTCCATGTTTTTGTATCTCTTTTCCTCTCTGGTCGCGCTGGGACTGCTGGTACTGGACCAGTGGACCAAGGCATGGGTCACGGAACATCTCGCGCTGGGACAGACCGCCCCCCTGTTCGGCGACCTGCTGGAACTCAACTGTGTGCATAACTACGGGGTGGCGTGGTCACTCTTTTCGGGTATGCGCTGGGTACTGGTCGCGGTAACGGGGTGCATTGTCATCGCCGTGGCCTCGGTACTGTTTCTGCGGCTCATCCGTCACCCGGCGGGGGTGTTCGCGGCGTTCCTGATTCTCAGCGGCGGGACCGGAAACCTGCTGGACCGTATTTTCCGGGGCTACGTGGTCGATATGATTCACCTGTTGTTCTGGCCGAGCTACCCCACGTTCAATGTCGCGGACATATGCGTTGTGACGGGGTGCGTGATCTGGATTCTCTACGCGCTCTTCGCGCACGAGCCTTCCCCGGAAGAACTGGCCCGTCAGCGGGAGAAAGTCCGCGCGGCACGTCAGGCCCGTAAAAACGCGCTCATGCGGGAGCGGCACGGCGCAAGCAGTGTGCGCACGTCCGTGGACTACGGCACGGGAGAGGATACGGACACTCCGGAAGCGTCTGATTCCCCATGAAACTGTACGCGGAGGCCGCGGACAGCGGAACCCGGTTAGACGTCTGGCTGGCGCGGCGTTGCGATACGCTGACGCGTTCGGCGGCGGGGCGTCTGCTGGAACAGGGCGCGGTGACGGTCAACGGAAAACCGGCGCTCAAGAGTATGCGTCTGTGCGGCGCGGAAGAAGTGGCGGTGGACCTGCCGGAGCCTGTGGAGCCGGACGCGCGTCCGGAAGATATCCCGCTGGACGTGGTCTATGAAGATTCCGATGTGATCGTTGTCAACAAGCCCGCGGGAATGGTGGTCCATCCGGCGCCGGGGCACCCCGGCGGAACACTGGTCAACGCGCTGTTGTACCACTGCGGCGGACAGCTCTCGGGAATCAACGGCGCGGCGCGTCCGGGGATTGTGCACCGTATCGACCGCGATACCACGGGGCTGATTATCGCCGCGAAAAACGATACGGCGCACCAGTGTCTTGCGGCGCAACTGCAAGGGCACGCCCTGTCAAGGATTTACCGTTGTCTGACCGTGGGCGCGCCGGAGGAGGACGCCGGGACGGTCAACGCGCCTATTGGCCGTTCGACAAGGGACCGGAAAAAAATGGCGGTCACGCCGTCCGGACGTCCGGCCGTGACACACTGGCGCGTCATAGAGCGGCTGCGCGGCTGCGCGGACTTGGAATGCCGTCTGGAGACGGGCCGTACGCACCAGATACGCGTACACATGGCGCATATCGGACACCCGGTTTTAGGCGACCCCGTGTACGGCACGGCGGTTCCGGGCCTGACGGGACAGTGTCTGCACGCAACCGGGCTTCGGTTCGTCCACCCGCGCACCGGCGAACGGATAGAGTTATCCTGTCCGTTGCCTGAGGAGTTCGTACGGGCACGGGATAAGCGGAGAAATTAGCGCGGGCGGCGGCGGAAATTCGTACGCGCGGAATAACGGAGAAGTTAGCGTAAGCGGCGGCAGAAATTCATATGCGCGTGCAATAACGGAGAAGTTAGCGCGGGCGGCGGCCATGACAGCACGGAGCATATAAAAAGAAGGGACCGCGCGGTCCCTTCTTTGTCATTTGGCGTATTCCACGACTTTCGTTTCCCGGAGGACGTGTACTTTAATCTGTCCGGGGTACTCCATTTCGTTTTCGATCTTCTTGGCAAGGTCCCGGGCCATGATGATCATCTGGTCCTCGCTGACCTGTTCCGGCTTGACCATCACCCGGACTTCCCGCCCGGCCTGAATGGCGTACGCCTTGTCTACGCCCGGATAGGAATTCGTGATTTCCTCCAACTGTTCCAGACGCTTGATGTAGTTTTCCAGATTTTCCCTTCTGGCGCCGGGACGCGCGGCGGAAATCGCGTCCGCCGCCTGTACCAGACAGGCAATCAGGGTCCGCGGCTCCACGTCGTTGTGGTGGGCCTCAATGGCGTGAATGACTTCCTCCCGCTCCCGGAACTTCCGCGCGAACTCCACGCCCAAGGCTACGTGCGTTCCCTCCATCTCGTGGTCCACGGCCTTTCCCAAGTCATGGAGCAGTCCGGCGCGGCGGGCTACCTGTACGTCCGCGCCGAGTTCGGCGGCCATAATCCCGGCAAGGTGGCTGACTTCTATGGAATGCTGTAAGATGTTCTGCCCGTAACTGGTGCGGTAGTGCAGACGGCCGATCATCTTGACCAGTTCGGGGTGCAGGTTGCGTACGCCGCACTCAAAGACGGCGCGCTCTCCTTCGGCCTTAATGGTCGCTTCCACGTCCCGCCGCGCGCGCTCTACGGTCTCCTCAATGTGGGTGGGGTGGATCCGGCCGTCCGCGATCAGCTTTTCCAGCGCCACCCGCGCGATTTCACGCCGGACCGGCTCGAAACAGGAAATGGTGATGGCTTCGGGGGTATCGTCTATGATGAGGTCCACGCCGGTGAGGGTTTCAATGGAACGAATATTCCGGCCTTCGCGGCCAATGATCCGGCCCTTCATCTCGTCATTGGGCAGGGGAACCACACTGACGGTCATTTCGGCGGTCTGGTCGGCGGCGCAACGCTGGATGGCTTGCGCCACGATTTCTCTGGCCCGCGCTTCGTACTCCTCTTTCATGCGGGACTCGACTTCCTTGATCTTCATGGCGGTTTCGTGCGTGACGTCCGCCTCCACCTGTTGAATCAGGTAAGCGCGGGCCTGTTCCGGCGTGAAGCCGGAAATACGTTCCAGAAGCGCGGTCTGGTCCTGTTTGATGCGTTGTACTTCGGCGTTGACCTCATCGGCGGCGGCGTGTTTACGGGAAAGGTCCTCTTCTTTCTTCTCAATGGCGTCCAGTTTCCGGTCGAGATTATCTTCTTTTTGTTGCAAGCGGTTTTCCTGCCGCTGTAACTCCGTTCGGCGTTCGCGTACTTCCTTCTCATATTCGCTTCGGTCCCTTAAAATCTTCTCGTTGGCTTCCAGCAGGGCTTCGCGCGTTTTGGCCTCCGTGCGCTGGTGGGCATCATTGATGATGGACAGAGCGCGGTCTTCCGCTTCCCCAATGGTTTTTCTCTCCGTGGATTTCCGGTAGCGAATACCGAGCAGAAAGAACAGGATTGCGCCAATCGCCAGCCCGATGGGGCCGGAGACGTACCATGGCATTACGGTGTTCCTCCAATCATCCGGTATCGTTTAGCGTTGACAGGGCACCCGGTCGACTTACCCCTATGACGGCCGGGAAATACCTTTAATAGTTTAACGTTTTCGGGCGGAACTGTCAACCGGAAAACGGAAATTTTCTCTTTTTTTCGTCCGCGCGGGCGGGAAGCGTTACGAGGGTTCGGCGTTGAGAAGGACCGCGTGACAGATTCCCGGCACCGACTCGCCCTGAAAGCTGGAAGTCGGCGACAACAGCGCGCCGGTAGGCGCAAAGACGATCCGCTTCCAGACGCCCCGGCGCATTTGGTCCAGAAGGTAGCCGTTGAACACGCTGGCCGAACAGCCGCACCCGGAGCCGCCCGCGTGCATATCCTGTCCTTTGCGGTCGTAGAGCAGGAGGCCGCAGTCAAGGAAGGCGTCCCCGAGGTCGATACCGTCCCGGGCGAAGAAGTCGCGGACGATACTGTGTCCGAGTTCGCCCAAGTCGCCGGTAATCACGCGGTCGTAGTCCTCCGGTACGGTGCCGGTTTCGCGGAAGAAGGCGCGGAGCGTGTCATAGGCGGCGGGGGCCATGGCCGCGCCCATGTTGCTGGAATCCGTGATCCCCTTATCCACGATTCTGCCGCACGTGACATGGGTAATACGGGGTCCGGCGCCATCGCGGGAGAGAATCGAACACCCGGCGGCGGTGGCGGTCCATTGCGCGGTCGGGGTACGCTGGCTCCCGTACGGGACCGGCATTCGGTACTGCCGCTCCGCCGTGCAGAAGTGCGAACTGGTCATAGCGGCGCAACAGTCGGCAAAGCCGCCGTCAATGGCCAGCGCCGCCAAAGCCAGTGACTCCCCCATGGTCGAACAGGCCCCGTAGAGTCCGTAAAACGGGATATTGAATTCCCGCAGGCCGAAGGAGGTGCCAATGCACTGGTTGAGAAGGTCGCCGGCAAAGACGTAGTCAATCTGTTCGGGCGACAGTCCGGCGCGGTCCAGCGCGCGTTGCAAGGCCTTCTTCTGCATGAACGATTCCGCTTTTTCCCACGTTTTCTGCCCGAAAAACGAGTCCTCGTCCCACTCATCGAACCACTGTCCGAGCGGACCCTGTCCTTCCATCTTGCCGCCGATATTCGCGGACGCAATCACGGCGGGCGGGTCCGACAACGCCACTGTCTGCCGTCCCAGACGTTTTTTCTTCACAACGCACACCTCCGCGCTTAAATTCCCGCCTTAGACTGCCCCCGAACGCCTCCGCTTATTCCCCGTGACGCCGGGACGCCGGACAGCGCAAAAAACGCTGTCCGGCGCCTTTTATTGGATGTGCTCCTCACAGAAGTTGTCAAGCACGCGGAAGCCCATTTTGTCCGGTTCCGCCACCGGGTAACGCGCTATGGTGACGGGGTCGTAGAGCGGACATAAGCGCTTTTCGGGTTCCAGCCGGAGTACCGGCGTTTTGTCTTGCTTCAACGTCCACACCTCCGCTGGTAGTCTGTGAAAACGCGGCGGGAGTATGAACGGAAAAACGTTCCATGTCAGTAAGGCCAGTCCCATTCGACCACGCCGCCGGAAATCGCCGTCCGCAACTCCGTCACCGTGCCCCGGCGCGAACTCTCCAGCGCGCACAGCCACGCGTCCCGCGACAGCGGCGGAACCTCCTTCGCGCGGTCGAACGCGGCCGGATTCGTAATCCGCGTACGGACCGCCCGGTAAATCTTGGACGCCCGACAGGTCGTGATACCGTACCCGCCGTTCGGATTCGTCCCCGAACCGTTGGAGGACCAGTACGTGATGATATCGTCCCGCTTGCCGTTGAGCGTGGACCGTGTGCGGTTCAGGAACAGGACCATGTGCCCGGTTTCGGACGCGCTCTCGTCCGCCCCGATGTGACGGTTCCAGAAGAGTTTGAGGAAGTCGCCCTTTCGCACGCTGTCCCAGCGTTCCCAGTAGGCCGCCTCGGTCGTGTACTCGGTCCGGTTGCCGATATAGAGATTTTTTCCGGCCCCCAGACGCGCCGCCAGTACCGCGAATCCGGGTCCGTTGGCGTTGGCGCGTCCCCAGCAGCCTTCCCCGTCCGACTGCACCGGCCACGCGGTACCCTCCACGGTGTACGGTTTGAGATTGCGCCACGCTTCCGGGGAAATGACGCGGCCCGTGTCCCAGTCGGACAACGCTTTCAGCAACGCCATATAACAGGCCTCCGAACAGAAGGACGGACGCAATACCGACAGGTCCCATACCGGATACCCGCCTTCAAGGGATAACGCCTGCTCCATGCCGTCCCACGCCGTGCGTACGAAGAGCGGGTTATACTCTTTCTTGGTATAATAGCCGCCGCCGTCTACAAACTGGTCAATGTTGCGGATTAAGATGGATTGAAATTCCGTTGCCGGGTCGGCGGCCCACGCCGGAACGCCGGAAAGTACGGACAGCAGCGCCAGTAACAGAACGATTACGCGCCGGAAAATTTTCATGATTCCGCCTCCTGTTCTCATAAAACGCCCAGAAATTTTTTCCTGCCCCCGGAATCCGCGTTCAGCCAGTTCAGGACCGCTTTCCGGATTTGCGGGTCCCCGCGGTATTTGACGTAGGCCTGCGCGTAGTCGCGTACCGCCGGACTGGATATCAGGGAACTGTCCCGCGTGGCCTCCGCGGGGTCCATGCGCAACACGGCCGCGTCCGGCTTCTTCTCAAAGATCGCGAAGCAGTTGTAGACCTCACAGAAACTGAACGCCTCCAAACCGACCGTAATCCAGAGGTCCAGCGGCAACGGCTGACGGGCGTCCCACGTAAAACAGGCGTCCCGGACCAGCGGATAGGCGGCCACCCGCGCTTTACGGTCTCCGCCGTCCTTGCACTTCCAGATAAAACGCGGATAACATTCCGTCAGTTTCCAGCGGTCAAAGGGGCGCATGGCCTCATAAAGTTCCTGAATCGCGGGAAGCGTCCCCTTCTCCTCGGCCAACGTTGCCAGATTCATCCAGCCGCGGTAATCGTCCGGAAGGGTCCCGGCGTAACGGCTGTCAAGCTCTTCATAGAGCTGTCCCGTGATACGCAGTTTATTTTCACTGGTATAATAAGCGGGCGTCTCCAACGTTTGGAAGAAACGGCTGACCTGTTTCAGAAATTCCTTTTCCTTTCCGGGGCGGAAGCTGTCCGCCATACGGATCAGGGTCGGGAACATATGCCGCTTTCCATCGGCAAAAGCATCGTACTCCGGAAGGGCACGGAACGAGAAATATTTCCAGTTACCGTCCGTCTGTTCCCAGTAGGATTCCCGGGCCGCGCGGCTTAAACTCTCCGCGCCCCCGGGCGGACAAAGCCGTGCAATCAGTTCATCGTACATTCTCAGCGCGGTAACGGCGCGGCCTTCCGGTTCGCCGGGTTTCGCCTCGCGCCGGAACAGTTCCCACGCCTCCGCCCGGAGACGCTCCGACAGGTCCGCCGCCTTCATCCGTTCGCATATGGAACCAAGTTCCGACAAGGTCCGCCAGCGTACGGCGTCCGCCTTCTGCCGCGTCCGGGACAGTTCCTCGTGACAGTACGCCCGTACAATGGACTGCGGATTCAGTTTCCCGGACACCTTCCGGTCTATCATCAGGAGAAAGTGCAGGTCCCTGAGCGGCCGGGACTGCCGTTCGAGCCGTTTCCGGAAAAGGCCCTCGGCTATCGGGACGTTCTGCGCCTTGTCCAGCAACTGCCCCAGCCATTCCAACAGCGCCTCCCGCTCTTCCCCCGACAGGTCCCGCCAGTCCCGTTCCACGGCGTCCCAGTCCGTTGCCGGCAACAGGGTCGTATTGACCGGTTCCCTGTCCGCTTCCGGCAACAGGGCCGTATTGACCGGTTCCCTGTCCGCTTCCGGCAACAGGGACGCGTTCACGCTGTCCGCTTCCGGCGCGGCCTCCGCAACGGGAAGGGACGTTTCCCGTACCGGCTCCGTCACCTGTTCCGGGATACCCTGACGGCGGCGGTACTCGTTTTCCCAGCGGGCTAAATTTCCCTGTAAAGACTCCGTCAGCGTATCGAAGCGTATCTTCTTTTTTACGGCGTTCAGGACTTCCTTCAGGCCCATGCTGTACAGGCCGCTTTCCGCCGCATCGCTCAACAGCGACACCAGTTCTTTCCGGTCCAGTCTGTCCACGTCCGGGCGGTCCGCAAACCGGAACGTTTCCGGGTCCCAGTAGCATTGCCAGACCAGTTTCCGGACCGCCTCGCTGGCCGCTTCCGGGTCCCCTAACGCCTTGGCGTACCGGTCCAGACCGGCGAAGAAGCCGGGGAACTGTTCAAGGTCCAGCCGGGTGGCGGCGTAGGGCAGGTATCCGGAACGCTCCAGCCGCGCCATACGCCGCCGTTCCGCGTTCCGTACGCCCGTGGACAGGACCAAGTAGGCGCCGGTATCCCCGGCCAGCCGCGTGACGTCCTCCGTGGTGAAAATCAAATCTTTCGGGACATTGTCAATGTCGGACCAGTTGGAAGCGCGCAGTTCCCGGCGCATCCAGTACGGAAGGCCGTAAAAGATACAGCAGAGCAGTTCCCGGAGCAGACGGTCTTTTCTGTCCGGGTCCATGTCCGGCGCGCCGTACTGGACGTAAAGCGGCGGCGCCTGACGCCCGCTTTCGCGTTTGGCGTCCATGTGGGCGTACACGCACTGCAAGAGCGTCTTGTACAGGTCCCTTTGGACCGACAGCCCGGTACTGTCCATGGCCCGGGAAAAGTCAAGCGGTTCCCCGGGCGGCGGTTCGCGGAGCCGTCCTTCTTCCAGACGCGACAACGCCTGACGCGCCAGTTCCGCCGATTCCGCTTCCGGTTCCACGTCCGGCCCGGCCTCCTGCGTAAAACAGGACCGGTCCAGCCGGAACAGGACTTCCGGGTGTTCCAAAAAACCGCCCTCCATGGGCAAGATATAGGCATGGGAAAAGAGATTGTTTCCGCGCCCCATGTGGTCCCGCATACCGTAACGCGTCCGGATGACGTAGGCGTAGTTCCCGTGACAGAGCACCTCATAGAGACGAAGCGTCTTTCCAAACTCGTCCGTGGCGCGGTCGGACGTGTCGGCGCGCTGGAAGTGTTCGCAGTCCCGGAGGACTTCCGGCGGGATGTCGCGTGAAAACGCCGTGGCGGTCCAGCCGCCTACCTTGTACGGCCCGTCATATCGCAGTAAGTTCGTGTAACAGCACTGGTACATCTGCATAAGAATCCCTCCGAAATGCCGTCACAGCGGATCATCTCCCAGTTGCGCCCAGTCCTCCTCCAGTCTGACGCGTTCCTCTTCCAGTTCGGCGCGTTCCTCTTCTTCCGTCCACGGGTCCGCCCAGCGGTTCCCGCACTGGTTACAGCCCCGGTTGACGTAGCGCCGGTTCAGCTTCAGGAAGCCCGAACGGATTTCCCGCTCGTCCAGCGGGAGAATATAGTTGTCGGTACTGCCGCACGCCGGACAGCTTACCCGTTTATAGGGGTAGTCAATCTTTTCGTTGGCGTCAATGTATCCGAAACAGTGGAAAAGCCACAATAACGGCTCCTCAATGCGGCGCGTGGTAAAGTGGTCGCCCTCATGCACGGGAAGTCCGGTCTCCTTGTCCACGTCACAGCCCAGCGCGGTAAAGGCGAAACAGGCGTAATTTTTGAAATTGCCGTCCATGAGCAGGGACAGGGATTCATCGTGGGTCTGGAAGAAGGTATAGAGGCCGTCTAAAATCGGGTTGTAGGCTTTCGCGTTGAACACGGGTTCATAGTAGCCGCGATTGTCCCGGATTCCTTCCACTTCCTCGCTCAGCCGCCGGCGCAGGTCGTCCGGGAACAGATTGATCAACTCGTCCATTTTCGAGACGCACACCGCCACCGGTTTCCGGCATTTGCGGCGCGTGTCGCCGTCCGTGACGATGTTGTGAATGTTCCGTAACGCCTGTGTGGGCTTGTAACGGAGTTCGCGTCCGGCCTTGGCCCCGACATAGGACGGAAACTGCGCGGGATCAATCAACAGCATGATCCCGTCCGCGTACCGGATGAACGGCGCGAACTGTAAGGCGTCCCTTGCGCGGCGGGGGTCCTCGAACACTTCCCCGGTCACGTCATAAATGACCAGCGTCTCCACGCGCTTTTCGTTGCCGCCCACTGAGCGGGACAAATCAAAAAACAGCGGCTGATGGAGATACACCGTGGTCGAACCGGGCAGGGGCTTTCCGTAGGCAACCTCGTTGTCGTACAGGAACTGCGTGACGCTGGGCGAGTCGAACGCGTTCAGGTGCACTTTGGCCATATAGCGGTCCATGCCCTCGAACAGACGGCACAAATAGACCGTCTTTCCGGAGCCGGTAATGCCAATCACCGCCAGACGCCGCACGGGATTCTTCCCGTAATTCGGCGGCAAGGGGTTGTGGCAGTGCGGACACACCCGCCGGTCACACTCCAAACCGTCCTCCTTCAACTGGATTTTCGACACCATGCCGTCCACGTCCCGAATCAGATACCCGCCGTCCGGCCCCGGGCGCAGGTAACTTTGGTGTACCTTGTTGTTGGGGTCGAGTATGCGCCGCCGCCACGGTTCGCGGTCGTGTTCGGTATCGGTTTCGGTGGTCCGGCCGCCCGCGAACTTCTCCCAGAAGCGTTCATAAACCGGATCGTCCGAGAGTTCAAAGAAGGTATCCGCCGCCGGAATCGTACTCCGCGCCGCCTCCTGTACGTTCCGAATGTCCCGGAGACGCTCCGAGAGTTTGGCGATACGGGTCTTTAACGCGCAGTCCGGGAAACGGTTCTCAAAGTCGCGCCAGTTGTCGTACTCCTCTTCGGGGTAGAGGTCCTCGCGGGTGATTTCCGCGCCGCTCTCCAACAGGTCCAGCAACGTCCGGCGCACGTGCTGCAACAGTTCGCGCTCATCGTCCGTATCGGCGGGGGTATCGGCGGGCAGGAGCGTGTCGACAATGGTCTGCGCGCCGCTGAGGGCCGGGGCCGCCGGACGCGCGGACGTCACCTTTTCCGACCGAAACAACACTTCATCGTCCCGCATGGTCCGGAAACAGTAGGGACAGGTGAATTGATAAGGCATATCAAATCCTCCTTTCGCGCGTATCAGCGTTCGCGGCGGGGTTCCGAAAGCCGTACGCCCGCGTTCCGGGGAATCAGGACCGGCTTCCGGTCCGTACGTACAAAAAACTCTCCGCGCTCGATCATCTCTTTCGTGACCGGTATCCGCCAGCGTTCCCCCACGCCGTACTCCAAATCGCCGTTGCGGTAATTCTCCGGACAGGGGTCCGGGAAGCGTACGCGGAAAAATTCCGGGGACGTTTCCCGGCGGAAGAGCCAGTAGCCCGTATAAGCGCGCACGGGCGTGACTTCCGCGCGGATGTTCATGGGCACGTCACAGCGCGGGGACGACATGGAATCCCGTCCGCCGGCAACGTAAATCCGGCAAAGGTCCCCCGGGATGTCCGTCACGCACGGAAAGACCGTGTACGTGCACGCCTCCCCGTTTGCGCGGCAGCCCTGATTCCGCGCTTTCTCCTCCGCGTCAACGTACCGGACCGAAAGGGACGGGCTGAGCGTGTGAAAGCGTCCTTGCGGCAGACGCGTTGAACAGAGGCGTTCCAGTAGGTCGCGCAAGGCGTCCGGTTCCCGGGCGGGATCCACGCCGTAGGGAGTTTGTAAGAGCAGGCTGTCTTGTCCGGGTAAGGCGGTCCACGTCAGCCGGTTCGACTGGGGTTCCAGCGTCAGGGACGTGGCGTAATGGTCGCGGTCCGCCGGGCGGCATTCGTAAGTCATGGCGTTTCTCCCTCCCCGCTCCAGAGATGGAAGCGTTGCAAGCGGAAGATGTTCAGGGATTCCGCCGCGCTTCCACGGCCTGTCTGATAAAAGCGTGTCTTGTCCGGGTCCGGCAGATTTTCCCGCAACGTGCGATAGAGCGTATCGGGGCCGCGGTCGTCCATATTGAGCAGGACAAAAGACAGAAAGGGCGTGTCAAGGGAAAAGCCCGTACAGAAGTACACCGGCGCGCCGGTGAGCGTGGCGCGGGTCTGTTCAATCTGCATGGCGCCCACGTCCTCGAAAGTCGCCGCGAACACGCCCCGCAAGGTACGGTTTTCAAAAATACTGTCCATGAGGTTCCGGAAGAAGTCGGTCATGCCCTCCACGTCCGGGATGGTCTGGAACTTCTCCCGAAGCTCCATCTGACGACTGTCAAAGAACGCCCGTAAATTCTGCGCGTAATAGTGAATAAAGGCCTCGTTGTCGCCGCGGGCCTCCGGCAGTTGGGAACGGGTCCTCATCAGTTCGTCCCACGCACGGAGAAATTCCACGGCGCGCGCTCCGGCGTCCCCGACTTCCGCAAGCAGCGCCGTCCGGATTTCGGGGTCCGAAGAGAGCAGATACTTCAGCCGCTGTCCGGCGGTGTCCCTTACGGACGTGTCCGCGGAAAGATGGCTGACCGGTTCGGCCAGTTCCCGTACGCGTTCGGGATGGTCCGACAGCTCCACCAGTTCCTTTGCGTGGAACTGCCGCCGGAGAAAGTCCGCGTACAGCCGCCGCCAGTTGCGGATGTCGCTGACGCGGTCGCGCATACCGTCCCGCGCGTCGTGGACGGCCTTTTCCAGATAGCAGTTCCACGCGCCGAACGTCAGCGCGTCAATACGCGCCGAAGAGGTCTCCGCGCACAGGGCCTCACTCTCCGCGACATCCGGCGTACCCAGCGGAAAGGCCCGCAACAGTTCGCGGAGTTCGTCCCCGTCCGGCACGAACCGGGGCAAATTCCGCTCGATTTCCTCATCCAGCACAAGAAACGTCCCGTCCGGCGACAGCCCGAGACGTTCCCGCGTACGCTCCCGGTCGTGCCCGAACAGGTCGCCCACGCCGGACGGCGCGAAGCCGTTCAACTCGTCCAGCAAGTGGTCCACGCAAATGCGGCTGATGTCCTCCACGGGCTTTTCCGCGCGGGCATAACTCGCGGTCATGACGGCGCGGGGGCGGAACAGTTCCTGTACTACCTGCGCGTCCTGATTGTTCGACACCGCGATAACCGCCGTCACCAGCCGCTGACACAGAATCCCGTCACGGTCAATCAGGGAATCGCTCCTCCGGTTGCTGACCAGCATCAGGGACGGCATTTCCGGACGCGTGTCAAGGCACTTTCCGAGACGGATCCGGATTTGTTCGGCCTGTTCCCGTGCGCTTCTGCTCTCCTCCCGGAAGAGTACGGAAAGCATGGTCAACACGGGCGTGACGTTGTCAATGGAACGCCGGAAGGCGTCCAGCGCGTCAAGCCAGAATTCCAGCTCGTCCGGCGTCTGAAACTCCGATGTGTCCAGAAGCGCGTAGAGAAGAATTCGGTTCGCGCGGGTGAAGTGCGTGCCGACGCGGAACAGTTCAGCCGTCATACCGCCGAGTTCCGCCGCCGTCATGGGTACGGACGTTCCGTCATCGGGTCCTGTCGGGGGGAGTTCGCCCGTGTAACGTCCGGGGTTCGTGAATTCGGGACCGTCCGAGGCGCGGCGCGTATCGACAAAGGCAATGTCGTTCCAGTACGGCGGCCAGAGCTGGCGCAAGCCGTACTGTAACACGTGATTGAGGATCCGCGTCCGTCCGCCCAGCGTCAGGACCATCATCGGGTAACAGGGTCCGGTGTG
>JAFSRH010000071.1 GCA_017446225.1 Oscillibacter sp. | reverse complement strand
GAACCCGGTTTATTGACGTTGAAGTTCCCTGACGTATTCTTTTTCAGTGTGTTGGACGGGTCTTTGCTCGGACTTCCGACAACGTCAATGGTTATTTTTCCGTCCTTGCTCTCCTGCGCGGCCTCCCGGATTGTCTGGCCCTTGATGTTTTTGGCGTCACTGCCTTCTTCTTCGGTATAGTCCGTTCCCGGCGTAAGCCGTTTGCCGTTGAGGTAGACAGCGAAAGACCATTCAAAGTCCTGCACGTTCTCATTGTTGGATTCGTACTTAAAGAGCACGTCCTGATAACCTTCCAGTGTGACGGGGGCAACGCCTGTACGGTGTTTCCGGTCATTGGTGCTGCTAATGCCTTCAATCGGCTTGTCCGTTTCAATGACCTTGTCCTCGGTGATGGTCATGTCGGGAATCCACGAAAGAACATCGTATTCTTTACTGATCCGGTCCTCTACGTTCGCGTCCGTATTTTCCTCCACTTTGAGCGTATAAGTGCGGCTGTGCGTACTGACGTAAACGGGGCGTTCGGAATTGGCCGGATAGCTGAAAGTCGCGGTGACAGTAAACGTAAAGTCTCCGGTTTCCAAGGGTACGCCGAAAATCTCTCCGGCCGGGCTGATTTGCTCCGGTTCCGGCTCATTAGGCAACGTGGGAGCCGGGAACCCGTCAGGCAGACGCCCTTCTGTGACCTCAAAGTGTACCCCGCCGCCCGGGATGTTCCAGTTGGTTTGAATTAGACGGCTGAAGGAAACGTACTGCACAGCGTTCTTGTGGTAGTCATCGTGCAAATCGGAAGGAGTTTGGGCATCATCTCCGGTCAGAGCCGTTGTAGTAATCTCATAATTACCGATTCTGCCGCTGAGTTTCACTTCAACGCGGTCCGTTTCCCTTCCGTTTTTGTCATGGGCGGCAATAATCATGACATCGTCAATCGCTTCGGGCCTGTTCGGGTCCTTGGGATAGACGCGGATTTTTGCCACGTTGGAAGGTTGGAGGTCGGTCTGGTCGTAATCTTCGCTATAACGGCCCTCTCCGGGAGCTTCTTTTATGGTGGTACTGGTAAAGGCGCTCAAAGTTGTGGCCGCGCTTCCGCCCTGAATCGTCCAGTAATCGTCAACTTTCACATTGGCGTTTGCGCCTTTCTGGAAAGAAACCGTGATGTTTTCCAGCGGTTCATCGCCGATATTGGCAATGAAAATATCCTGATAGTTGCCGGTGGATTCTTGAAGGAAGACGTGCCGCTCTATGTCATTTGCGCCGGACCGGGCGCCGCCCGAACGGTTATTCGCGGCGTTGACAAACAGTTTCGGCCCTTTCTGCTGGGTCAGGAACGTGACCCAGTAGTTTTGCAAATTGACTTCGTCCGTGGAAATGCTGGTGTAGAGTACGGGAGGCTCACTGCCGTCCCAAAGGGCGCCGTTACCGCCGTTGAACTCCACCGCGGAGCGCGTATCGCCGGAAGTCTGACGGGCGCCGGCCAATGTCTTTCCGTTTTCGTCAATGCTGGCGGCGTAAATCCGGACTTGGTGTCCGTAACCGTCATCGTTGACGTCAAACAACGGGACAATCTTCTTGTCGGTCACGGGCTTTCCGTTATCGAGCAGAAGGACCGTCTGATAGCCGCTGTCATAGTAGCTGTCCATGTTCCCCGGCATGACATAGGCCTGATAGGTTTTGGGGTTTCCGCCGTTTGCGGATTGCGCGCCGTAGACCTCAAAGTAAGTGTTCTCTGACATTCGCGGCTCTTTCGCGATCACGTAACGGGGCGCGTCCAGAAGTTTGCCGTCTTTGTCGTACAGGTGGAAATAGAAGCCGTTACGATAAGGCGCGGCATAGTGGATCACCTCGTACTTTTGGCCGTCCGCCGCTGTCTTAGTCTCCGCGCGGCCGGTCAGGTCAATCGGACGTTCATCGGCGGCCATGATTTCCTCGTATGTGGCGTTTTCATAAGCGCGTGTCGCCACCACGATTTTTGCGCCGTACTCTGACAGACTGGAGGGTACAAGGTCGCGCATATAGCCAATTTCCAAGTCATAACGGGAGCGGGATTTGTAAACGCCGCGGTATTCGCTGTCAGGCAGGTTGTAAACGACCTGCCGACTGTAGGCAATCTTGTTCCGGGCAATGTCGCTGTCGAGACCGTCCGTACTGCCGTCATAGTTGGTCAGCTCGCCCAAGGCCGCACGGCTGGCCGCGCTGGGACGGGTCAGTTTACCAAAGGAGAGGAACTCCCGGCGGTAGGTGATAATTTGTTTGCTCGCAATCAGGGTTCCGGCGCGGTTGAAGGCGCTGAATACCACGCCGTGGCCTATACTGTAATCCGCGCCGTATCCGACTTCGCCGAAAATCTGTTCCGTCACGTCCATGGCACGGGAGGACTCTCCGGTTTCCGTGGCGGCGACCGCCTCGGCCAGTGTGGCGTACCGCGTTGGACCGGCATAGACCTTGATTTCGTCCGCCTGCCACTTGCCAAGGTTGTAATTGGCCTGTACATAGTATCGGTTGTCAAAGAGATTGCCTTCCGTTTTGGTAAAGTAGGCAGCCGTCAGGACGCCGGTTTCGGAACTGATGCTTTCACTGCCGCCAATCAATTCCAGATAGGTGTTCGGCTTGTAATTTCCGTTCTCATCAGGGATGAAGTCATTGTGGGTATGGGGCGCGTCAAAGGTCACGGGAGCAATGACAATCGGCTTGCCATCGTCATCCAGTTTTTCACGGGTCTGAACGTCCACAATGACGCGGAAAGGCATAATGGCGACAGGCTGATCTTTCCACTTCCAAATGACCGTGAACCGCGGCCCGTTTTCAATACCGTTCGTTCCGTTGACGAACGCCGTATAGCTTTCGTAACGTTCGTTGAGGCGCTGCGTGTCAAGTTCCGTACCCCAGACGGGTTTGTTGATTTTCTTGCCGCTCGCCGCGGCGTCCGCCGCCGTAAAGTAGAAGCCCTCGTAAACGTCCGCCGTCAGGTCTTTAAAGGCCTTGTAGCTTTTGGCCTTCTCGTTCAGCTTCATGGTCAGCCACATGGGGCCGTCCTGCCATGTCTCGCCCACGGTAAAACGGTAGACATCCACGGATTTTTCCCCGCCGTCTGTCTTGACGGTGTAGGCATCGCGTCCAATGGTGGTCATTCCCGGGGGAATGTAGCCGACTTCGTTCCAGTGGGATTCGTCCAAATGTTCATAGCCGTCTTTGATGACGTACGCGCCGCCGCGCCGGTTGTCCACGTAGGCTACTTTCATTTTCAGCAGTTCGTTATAGTCCGGACAACCCATCGTTGTTTTGATAAGATAGCGGATGTTCGACAAGTTCAACTGCTCAATGTGTTCTGTGGAGCCGGTGATAATCTCAAAATACTGCGTTCCGTCCGTAGCTTCCGCTTGCTCGGCGTACTTGGACAATTTCAAAACGGAGGCCGGATCGCCGCTCTTATTCGTGCCAAGCACCGTATAGCGGACGCTCTCTTGGTTCCGGTCCCACGGGTTGACATTCCACCGTTTCCGGTTGCTGTCATAATTTTCTATCTGCCACTCGCCCCACGCGAACTCTTTCGCGAGTTCCTCCCGCTGGGTTTCGAGATTTGGCATATAAACTTCTACCCGGGCGTTGTCCAATTCCAGATTGAAATAACCGGTTAAATCCGCGTACAACTGCACTTCCGTCAGCGCCTGTGTACTGAGCAATTCCGCCTGTTCAGAGGAGCCAGCGGACGGAGAATCGGAATTGGCAGCGGGATTGGATGGACTGATGGCGGGATTCGGATTTGGGGCGGGGGTATCGGGATTGGCGGATTCGGCGTCTTTCACAGGTTTTGCCGGCGTTTCCGGCATTCCTGCAAGGCGGAGGGGTACTTCACGATTGCCTAACCACAGACTTGCCCGTACCGCCGCGTTGGGGTTGGTTCTGGCGGATTGCACACGGAACTCATGTCCGTTCCATCGCACGGTAGAGCCCGGCGTTTTAAACTCGAACTTTCCCTGCCGGAAGGCCGGTTCTCCCTCGTAAGGATTTTCCTCTTCCTCGGAGCCGTCCTTTTTCGCAAGAACGGGATTTCCTTCTTCGTCCGTGACAATCTCTCCGTTTTCGTCCTTTTCATAGACCGCCCGGTTCGGAAGGCGATAGGTTACGTCCACGACATACGGGAAAAACGCGTCATCTTCCAATTTAATGACATAACTTCCGTCCTCCGCGTAAGTGACGTAAAGGGGTTCGCGAGATTCTTCCTTCGCGTTCACGCTCTCCTGAGCGGCCCGTTCTTTGTCCGGTCCTACGGTGACAGTCCGTGGTGTGGGAAGGCTTGCCTTCTTTGGGATCTGGGGAAGCGTGTAGCGTACCTCATCCATCCACTCCGCGTATACGCTGAACGTATGTTCAACCTTGACGGGTTCCTGTGCGTTTGGTTCGGCGGATTCCTGCGCCTCCGTGTCGGCGGGGGGCAGCAGAGGCCAGACAACCGTTTCTTTGTCGTCTTTGGACTTGAACGTCACTTTCCGGTACACGGCATTGTCATAGGATCCGTTCTGGTCGGGCACGGCAAACCATACGTCTACCGGAAACGCGGAATCCTCCGGAAGCGGAATCTGATAATTGCCGTCCTGATCAAAGAAGGCGTAATGATCATGATTTTTGGCCCAGTCAGCGTTCCAGACCACTGTTTGAACCCGGTCGGCGTATTCGGGTTTCAGTCGCCCGGTCTGCTTCTCTAAAAGGTCCTCATCATAGGCCACAATATAGCGTACCGTGTCCGTATAATTGGAGCGGAGGAAGAAAGTGTGCCCATCAAACACTTGACGGTCCGCCATGCTTTCAAAGACAAGTTTTACCGGGTTCTGGTCGCCGTCTACGGAACGCTTGAGGAACTCCACAGTTAGGGGAAACGTGTCATTCTGGCGCAAGTCTATGGTATAGTTTCCGTCCTTGTCAAACTGTTTGTAATTGGGGTGTTCCTTCAGCCACGTGTCTGAAAGTTTGGTTTTTCCGTCCGGCTCCATACCGTTGCCCACGGATACCGTACGCTCCGGAAGATAAACGCGGATGGTGTTCATCCAGTTGGAGTTTACGGAGAAGCTGTAACCGCTGGTACGGTAGATTTCACTCGGGGCGTTTTGGGTAAAGGTCACTTCACCGGACGCGGCTTGCTCCGTTTTCGTGCGGCCCTGATTGTCTTTGGCGGTAAACGTGATGTGGGCGGGGAAAAAGTCGCCCTCTTCCAATTCAATCACGTGGTGTCCGGCGGGGGGCACATAATAGTAAGCCGGGTCACTTTCCGCGTACTCTTTGTTCGGTCCAATCGTGAACGTAACTGGCGGTTCCCTGTCGGTCAGCGTATAACTTACGGAGTTGGCCCACGGATAATCAGCGGAAAACACGTGTCTGGTATTCCCGTTCTGTACAACAAGGGCGGCTCCGGCCTCATGAAAGGTACCCGTACCTGTTCCGCCGGAGGCGCTTCCGTTCGCTCTCTGCGGCGTTACCTGAGGTTTTGTCCAGCCGTGCCCGGTGTACGCTTCAAAATACACCGGGACGGGAAACACGGTCTTTTTGTCAAACGAAAGGGTATAACCGCCGTCTTCTTGGAACAGGACATAGTTTTCGTCCTTCCCGGCTCTCTCCTTGTCGTTTCCCACAATAATCCATTCCGGGTCCGTGTCCGTATCCGGGTTTTTCAGCGTATAACGTATTTCGTTGGCGTACTCGGAGGAAAGGCGAAGCGTATGCGTCTGGGGTAGCGCGGTTTCTACATTGCGCGTCTCTTCCAGACTCGCAAAGCCTTTCCAGTTTTTGACATTCTGCCAGCCTTCCGCCGGGTCCCACCATTGAACGGTCAGTTCGGGAGTGAGCGTATAAACGCCGTTCGCGTCACTCTGAAACAGGGCGTTGTCTTTCAGCGGGATGGTAAGACTGCCGTCCTCGGCGTAAGCGCGGGAAGGAAAGTCATGTCTTTCTACACGGAAGGGGGAGTTATCGCTTTGTACAACGTAACTAACGCTCCGCGGCGCTCTGGGGGATTCGGACGCCGGCGTTACATAAACCCATTCCTGCCGGGCGGTTTCCGAAATCTTTGTGTCGCTTGTCCAGTAATCGTCAGCCCAGCGGTAACGGATATCGTCCAAAAAGTCAGCGCTGAGATAGAAAGAATACTCCTTGGTAGCGGTCGTATCCATCTTCTGCCGGCTTTCGTCCCAGCGCGGAGAGGGTACGGTAATCTCTTGATGAACCTTGTTCCAGTCTTTAAACGGTACGGTCCATACGGTTTCATCGCTCCAGCCCTTTTCCGTCATGACTTGGAACGTGATTTTGAGGGGAAAGAGGTCATCTTCCTTCAGGACAATGTTGTAACGTCCCTCGGAATCGGCCCATCTTTCGTTCGGAGTAAGCCGCTGGCTGGAGTGCGTAACGCTTCCCTTGGCGTTTTCGACTTTGTAAATGATCGTTCCCAGAACATTGGAATTCAGGGAAAAGCTATGGCCGTTAAAGTCCACGCTCGCGGGGGTGTAGATGTTTTCAAAACGTTGGAGGCGCTCCATACGCTCTTTCTGGGTCCAGTTTTTGGCGGCCTCATAGTTGCCGTTGGGGCTGATGGCCTGAAAGACCACATAGAGCGGATAGCTCTCGTATTCGCTTACTTCAATGGTATAACTGCCGTCCTCATTAAAAAGGTCGTAGTTTTCATTGTCCTTACGCGCCTGATCGGTGCCCACGATATAGAACTGCTCTTCCGCGGGCATGGTATAGTCGTCATAGGCCCGTGTAAACGCCTCCTGCGGGACAAAGGCGTAACGGATATCGTTCATCCAGTTCGTGTGAATAGCGAACACGTGACCGGCTATGTTTTCGGTATCCAGCACGTTGCTGTAGTCTTTATAAGAGGCCGCCGCGGAGTCGGCGTCCCGGAGATAACTCCATCCGTCCACGCTCAGGGCGCGGAGATATACCCTGACGGGGAAGTCCGTACGGCTTCCCATATCTATGGTATAATTTCCGTGGGTATCAAATTCGCGTTCAATCGGTTCGCCCGGGCCTATCGTAACCCAGTCATAAAGCGTTCCAACGGAATACTGTACTTTGTTCAGGGCTTTAGAGTACAGGGAAAATCTGTGTCCCAGCACGGTAACGGCGCCGGTCATATCCTGAAATTCGGGGCTTGGCGTGGTACCGCCGTCCGGGAGGGGAAACGCTACGCTCTTCCATTGCGCATCATTGCCTGTGGGGTACTCAGCGTCCACATTCTGTTTTGTCCGATACGCAAAGTATACTTTTAAAGGGAACTTTGCGTCCGTAGGGAAGTCGATAGCATAGTTTCCGTTCTCGTCATAAGCGGCGTCCGACAGGGGGATCCAAGTTCCGTTTTCCACGCGGTAACGAATCTGTGTCAGCCATTTGGACTGCGCGCGAAGAGTGCGCCCTTGAATCTTTACGCTGTCATTCGGTTCGTAGAAGGTGCGTCTCTCCGGCACGCTCCATGGTCCGTCTTTCTCCATACGGTAGCGGATTTCCACGGTATAGGGAAAGTTGTCCTCTTTACGAAGCTGGATGTCATAGGCATCGTATTCGTCAAAGGCGCCGTAAGACAGTTCCTCTTTCCGGGAAGCGTCATCGCCTATGACAATCCAGTAACCGGACCCGGAGAGGTTATAACTCACCTCATAGGCCTTTTTTTCGTCCCCGGCCGCGGTTAGAATCGCTTCTTCCGGCGGGGTTTCCTGTGGAATTCCCGGGGCGACTTCTTCCGAAAATTCCGGGGTAACCGCTTCCGAAATTCCCGGGGCGATTTCGTCCGGAAGGTCCGGATCGGGTTTTTCCGGCAGCTCCGGCGGTTCCAAGAGCAGAGCCGTGTCCGGTACGTCCTCCGCCGCCACGGCGGATACCGGCAGCATGGAGAACAGCATTACCAGCGTAAGCAGCAATGCCAGTCCCCGTTTCCATTTCTTCATAAACTTTTGTCCTCCTTTTTTTGAAGCGGGGTACCGGACAAGCAGTCCGGCCCCGTCCATATTCGCTTAGAGCCTGTTCAGCATCTTGCCAAAGGGATTGAAACATGGTATAATATAGGACAAGGAAAGGGTGATGAACCATGAGGAAAAGCTATCCGAGCGATATAACGCGGGAACAGTTTGAAGTGATACGGCCAATCCTGG
>JAFSRH010000070.1 GCA_017446225.1 Oscillibacter sp. | reverse complement strand
GTTCTCGCCGCCCCAGTTGATGGTAACCGGATTGCTCTTGTCGGTCGAGTTGTCGCTCTCCGTGCCGAACTTCTTTTCAAAGGTAACGTCCTTGATGGTCAGAACCTCGGGATACGTAACCCTGATTTTCAAGCCGACCAAACCGGGATTGTTCTTCACGGAGACGGGAACAGCCACAGTAGACGCGGTATCGCCTTCCGCAATTTCCACTGCTCCAAGTTCAACAGTCGGGTCCTCTTCCCCTGCCGCTAAGGCAATCGGCTGTACCATGGTAAAGAGCATGCAAAATACCATGAATACGCCAAGCCATCTCTTCATATAAGTTCCTCCTTAAAAACGTGCCTTGCTGTTATACACGGCCATCTCAATGCGCGTTCCGAAACACAGAGTGAGCAAAGAAAACGGCCTGTATAAAAGCATTGCTTCAGTGCGGGAGTACTGCGTATTCCTTTCTTTCCGCCAAGTGCCGGGCCAGAGAAGTCAAATCTCTTCCGTTTACTTCTCCCTTGCCGTCACAGTTGGCATTTTCCATGTTGATGGCCTTGGAGCCGCCCGGCATATAGTCTTTGCGGTCAGCGAGATAACGTGCCAATGCCGTCAAGTCCTTGCCATTGATGGTGCCATTGCCATCCACATCGCCGTACTTCACAGTGGGATCTTCGCTGTTATCACTGACGGTAATCGTGGCAACGGCCTTGCGCGCGCCATTGTTCGAGCCTGAGTAGTCGGACAGATACACGACATAGTCACCCGCGGCCAAGTCCTTCGGATACGCGTTCAGCGTAAATGTGGTGTCATTGGCCGCTTCCACGTTCAGATAGTACAAGTTCTCCGAAGTGGGCTTGTCGGTCGCCGCGCCCTTTTGAATCATGACCAGATAAAGGTCTCCCTTTGTGACGCCGGTCTTGCTGACGGTGAATTTCTGTCCGCTTTCGTCCGCCGTGACCGTAGCGCTGCTGTCAGTACCCGGCTTGACTTCCGTCTTTGCGAGGGCGGTCCCGCAGAACAGCAACAGGGTCATGCACAGTACGCCGCAACAAATCAACATCTTTTTCACTGCACTGATTCCTCCTTTTTAATTTTCCGGCGATCCGCTCCGGAACGTGTCCATGTAGCGGATCATGATTTCCGCCATATCTCCTCGGGAGACCGTTCCGGACGGGTCAATGATATCCAGTTCCGGTTCCCTGATGAGGACATTGTAAAAGCCCCAATACATCGCCGGTTTCGCCCCGGCGGGAATCCGGCCGCTGTCAAGGAATCCGCTGTCATAGATTCCTGTCAGCATGGTTTCCACGCCGCTGACGCCGCCGTTATGGGCAAAGAGAAGTTCCATGGCTTCCTGACGCGTAATCGGCTCGTCCGGGGAACGGCTGGCGCTGTCCGGATATCCGGCGTCAACGGCCCAGTTCACGGCGTTTTGTATCTCCGTTTCGCCATCGGAAGCGCCGGGACGTTCGGACAGATTCCAGAGCGCGACAAGAAACTCGCCGCGCGTAGCCGGTTCGTCCGGACGGAACAGCCCATCGGAAGGGACGCGGTAAAGTCCGCGCTCAAGGCCTTCCAGAATTTCGTACTCCATGGGATGATCGGCGATATCGGTAAACGCTCCGTCCGCCGCGGACAGTTCCGCTTCCGGCTCCGCGGCGTCCGGGGCGGACGCGCACGAAACCAGAACGGACAGTACAAGCAACGCTGTCAGAAAAAACAGGATTTGTTTTTTCAAGAAAGATACCTCCCTTGTGATCGCTTGGGGGCCGGGTCTGGCTAATGTCGGAATCCATTCCTTCATAATTTCCTCATCCTCTCAAGCGTTTTACGGGCTGACGGAAACTTCAACCGGCGCGCACAGTACGCGCATGGTATCCGTGTCGCTCAACAGGAACACCCGGACAACGTACTTTTCCGGCAGTCCGGCGATATTGAGAGGAATCCGGACCGGGATTCCGTCCGCGGTTTTCGCGTCTTTTACAACGGCCGTTTCCGGGACAAAGGCCAGCATTTTTCCGGCCTCAGCGGTTCCGGAAGCGTAGGCGGCGGCGACAATGACCGGAGCGTCCACGTTTTGCGCGGTCAGGCTGATTTCCTTTGCAGTGGGGTTGTACGTGCCCGCAGTCAAGGCGGGGTCATTGTCCTGCGTGTGGTAATCGTAGGGCGTCATGGACACGCCGGTGTAGTCGCTTCCGGACACGGCCTGTACCGCCAGATACGTCTTTTCCTCTCCGTTTTCCTCGGCGCGGCTGATGGTCCAGACATAGTCAAGGCCTTCGGACAGCTCGGTGTCACCGTCCCAGACGCTGACCAGCGTTTCCCCGTTGTCATGGTCCGTGTAGACCCGACAGGCGCTGATGTCCTTGGAGAACTCGGCGTAAAGGTACCCAACTTCCTGAACGTCACGGAACGTGTACTCATACGCGCCGTTATAGTAGGAGTAACTCGGCTGGTCAGTCTCCGTCTGCGAATACGCCGCCTGCACGCCGTTGACGTAAATCGCTTTGAGGGTGTAGCCGCTCTTCGGGCGGATACGGTAGGTATAGTTGTCGCCTTTCAGCACAGAGGTTACGGTTCTGTCGGAACCGGAGGGTTTGCCGTCCGGCGTGAGAATTTCCCCGCCTTCGCCCGCTTCGGCGGTCAGGGGATATTCTGTGTCAAGGTTCTTAGAGTTTAAGGTAAAGTCCTGTTTAAAGGGGCTGTTTTCTTTGGAATCTTCGCCTTCCATGGCGTTCAGGGAGAGCATACCATCGGCGCCGTTGCTGATGTACAGCCCGTCCATGCCGCCCAAGGCTCCTTCGCCGAGGCCCAGACAAATAGGATTGCCGTTTCCGGTGCCCTCAATGTTCGTTTCGTCCGGGTCGCCGAACCGGCTGGAACCCACGGAAATGGAATAATCGTCCCCTTTCGCCAGTCCGTTCAACATCGCGGTGGCGAACTCCTCTTCGTCCGATACCGCAAGCACAAATTCTTCCGCTTCGGAGTTCACATGAACGGAGAGGTCCGAACCCGACAACGTGACGTCCATTTTGCCGCTCCGGTTGTAAACGGTATACAGGTCCTTGCCGCCCGGAATATAGAGCATATGCAAATGGCTTGGCGTTTCGGAGTTCAGGAGGACATTGTCCAGAAAGACTTCTTCGATTGTGTCCTCATGCTTTACCAGTACGCCCTTTTCGTACCGGGCAACTTCCCGCTCGTAATTTTCGGCGTTTTCGTCAAAGACCATTAACGAGAAATCGTCCGCGGTAGTGGCCAGCAGGTAACGGGAATCCTCCTCATTGAGAAGTCCGCCGTCCTGTAAAGTGGCGCCTTTCAGGGTGCCTTTGCTCTGCCAGACCTTGGAGTAGGTACTGTAAGGGATGTAAGAAATCCGGCCGTTGCTCTGATCCCAGACTTTTCCGGACCAGAGTTTATAGGACCAGTTGTTTCCGTTGATGTCGACGGTACGCTCCTGTCCGGGCCAGTTGGAGTCATAGACACGGATGTTGCCGGAAGAGGTCACGCCATAGCCTAAAATCGCGTGTCCGCCGCCGGGGCCGCGTACGCAGATGATGACCGGCTGACTGGTTCCGCCGTTTCGCACCGCGTTGACCATGTTGCTGATACCGGTCTGTTCATTCATCATGGACGCGACCTGTGTAATGTGCATGGCCTCAATGAAGTCGGAGAGCGACAGTTGCAAGGTATTGCTGAAATCGCTCTTTTTCAACGTGGACATGGTCTTTCCGGTTCCGAACGCGGCCGGGTTGGGCGTGTTGGGGGCGAAGATCAGTCCGGACGTGGCCGACATTCCGAAACAGACGCCGCCGTTTCCGATATCGTAGTTATAAACGGTCTTGGCCTTCTGGGTGTTGCCGAACATATACTGACACAGGGCCAGACTGATACGGGGTTTCGAGTAGTTGCTGAAACTGTAGGACGGAGACTTTCCGTTGCTTCCGCCGTTATCGTTTCCGCCGCCGCTCCCGTTATCGCTGCCGCCGGTCACGGTGACCTGTATCTTTGTACTGGAACGGACCACGCTTCCCACTAACAGCTCTATGGTTACGGAGCCGGTGCCGGCGGCGTTGCCGGTAATCGTCACCGGGACGGTATTCCCGGACCAGCCATCTTTCCACGCGCAACTGAGCAGGGACGGGGAGTTATTGACGTACCGCAGGGAGAACGACCCGCTGATGTTCTGTCCCGTACAATTCACTTTTACGGATTTGCCCACTTCCACCGTGGTGGAGGAGGGGGCCACGGACACGCGCGGATTGCTGTCCGGCTTTGTCAGAATTTTTACGGAAACTTCCTTGCTGTCCAGCACTTCCCCGGACTGGCTGTTCAGGGTTACTTTCAGAGTTCCGGAACCCTGATTTTTGCCCGCGACATTCAGCCGGATATTTTGCCCGGAGCTTGTCCCGTTCGGGCTGACGCTGAACAGGCTTGCGTTCGAGGCGCTGTACTTGAAGCAGTCGCCGTTACTGAGGGTCCCGTTGGCCGTTGCCGTAAGACTGGCGCTCTCTCCGGCGTAAACGGTCAGGGACGAGGAGGACAGCGACAACGTGACAGTCGGAACGACTTCCACGTTGAGCGACACGGACGCGAGTTCCGTTCTTAAGCTGTTGTAGAGTCTCAGCGTAACTTTCGTGCTTCCCGCGGACTTACCCTTTACCGTGATGGGAATGCTCCAGCCGGACCAGCTCCCCCAACTGACGTCACAGACGGAGCGGTTGTCCACGGAGGCCGACACGGAACCGCCGCCGGAATAATTCCGGATCGTCAGCGTGGAACTTTTGCTTGCTCCCGTCTTTAAACTCAGGCTGGCCGGACTGACCGACAAAGTCGGGCTGTTCTGCACAACGGACACGCGGATGGTCTCGGATACCAGTATTTTGTTATTGGTATCTTTCAAGCGGACCGTTACCGTAGCACTGCCGCCCTGTCGGCCCGTGAATCTCAGCGGAATGCTGGCCCCGCTCCAATCGCCCCAGATACAGGAGGCCGCTTCCGAGTTGCTGTTGGATGATTGGAGGTAGGCCCCGGACGGATAGCCGCTGATACTGACCGTCACGGACGAGGTCTCCCCCGTCTTGATGGAAAGCTGTGTCGTGGACACCGTCACTGTAGGGGTCGCGTTAGGCGTGACAACGGCCCCGTCCATTAGCGCGGCGGCGTCTTCGGATACGGCCCCGGACATGGATAAGGTTTCCTTATTACTTGAATACGCGTCCTTGTCCATGGAATCGGGGATTTCCGCGGGTTCCTCCGTTGGCTCTCCGGGTTCGCTTCCGGACTCATTCAGGCCCGTAATGACGAACAGTCCGGACTCCGCCTCTCCCGCGCTCCCAACGGCGGGATCGTATTCCCGCTCAATGTCCGCCGACTCCAAGAGATTCGCTTCTTCCAATGCCAGCGCCGAAAGGACATTCGTTGAAGTAAAAAGTAACGTCAGGGCGCATATAAGGCACAGGGTTCTTCTCAATGTTCCTTTCATAAAGCATCCTCCACCATAAATCAGAATATTCAAAACCGGTCGCCTGTCCGCCAAAGACAGGCGCCATTGTTCATCTGACATCCGCAATCCTAATGTAATATCTTTCGGCGTAAGGACATTGCCCGCAAGAAGCAATTCTAACTCTTGCCGTAAATTATACCACACGGGAAAAAATTTGTCAATCCCGCCCGGGACGGCGCACGGCGCGCGGATTTCGGCGCGTTTTACGCACACAGGCCTGTAATCTTTGCTATTTTAGGAATTTTTGATTGAATTTCAACGTTTTTTGGCAGTTCCGGAGCGGAAAGTGGAAATGTTTCAAAAATATTTCAAAAATATTTCAAAGTGTTACTTTTTGCCGGACTAAAGTGACGATGACGGCATGAAATGTGGAAAAAATCGGAAAGTAAATATAGCGTATATTTTCCGCTTCCCGCCTTCCTGAATTTGATTTTTTTCAAAAAACAGCGTCCGGAAGGCCGTAAAAAGACGCGAAAACTCGTGTTTACAACGCAACCGCGGCAAAAATCAAAAACTTTGACGCGGACTGAAACAGACCTTGCAAAATCCTGCTTTTTATGGTAAATTATATGTGAAATGGTATCGTCTGTTTACGCGCGCCGACCGGCCGGACGGCCCGGGAACAGACGTGCCATGAGGAAGCAAAATTCGAGACAGAAAGGAGCGGATTTTATAATGAACAGGCGTCTGTTCAGCGGTCTGATGGCGTTCTTTATGTTGCTGTCGCTGTTTCCGGCGAACGTGTTCGCTACGGATTTGGAAACGGCCGCTTCCGGCGACACGGAAACCTGGAAAGCGGAGCTGTCGGAAACCATCAGAAACGCGAATGAGGAAACCCCGGAGGATTCGGACGCGTTCCGAACGGAACCCGCCGAAGAACCAACGGAAGAACCGGTAGCGGCTCCTGCCGAGGAACCAACGGAGGAACCGGCCACGGAACCCGCCGAGGAACCAACGGAGGAACCGGTCACGGAACCCGTTGAAGAACCGGCGGAGGAACCGGCAACGGAACCCGCCGAAGAACCAACGGAGGAGCCAGTCACGGAACCCGCCGAGGAACCAACAGAGGACCCGGTGACGGAACCCGCCGAAGAACCAACGGAGGAACCGGCCACGGAACCCGCCGAGAAACCAACGGAAGAACCGGCCACGGAACCCGTTGAAGAACCAACGGAGGACCCGGTGACGGAACCCGCCGAAGAACCAACGGAGGAACCGGTCACGGAACCCATCGAGAAACCAACGGAAGAACCGGCCACGGAACCCGTTGAAGAACCCACAGAAGAACCGGCAGAGGAACCCGTATTCATAGGGGAACCTCCCGAAGCGCCGGAAGAAGAGATCATAGCGGAACCTCCCGAAGCGCCAACGGAACAGGCCACGTTAATGGGAGAACTGGCGAATAGCGGTACCAGCAGTGACGGCCTCAACTGGTATTACTACGATGACGGTACCCTGAAACTGAGCGGCTCCGGCGCTATGACAAACTATGGAGGCAGTACCCCTTGGCAAAATTACAGGTCAAGTATCAAAACGCTTGTCATTGAAAAAGGCATTACATCCATTGGCAATTACGCTTTTTACAACTTCTCCGCGCTGAAAGAAGTTACCCTTCCGGAAGGAATTACTATTATCGGCAGTTACGCGTTTGAATACTGTTCCGCGCTGGAAACGCTCACTCTTCCGGAGAGCGTAACGAGTATTGGCAAAAACGCCTTCTGCGGCTCTTCCAACCTGAGCGCGCTCAACATCCCGGAGGCCGTGACCCTCATTGAAAGTGACGCGTTTTATAGCTGTCCCAACCTTGTTTTCACCGTCCACCGCGACAGTTACGGCAGAACCTATGTCGCCAACAATGCCCGTAAGCATATTCTGGCGGACGATGAGACGAAAACCGTCATAAAGTACACCGGCGCCTGTGGAAGCAAACTCTGGTGGATGATTGACATCAACGGCGCCATGACGCTGGACGGCTCCGGAGATATGAACGATTATTCCTCCGTGGGATACATCCCGTGGTACAATTACAGAACACAGATTCTGTCCGTTACCATCCCGGAAGGCGTCACGTCTATTGGAAGTTACGCGTTTTACTGCGCCTCCGCGTTGGAGAGCGTGACCATCCCCGCCAGCGTGGCCAAAATCGGAACGTACGCGTTTTACAACTGTTCCAGCCTGAAAAGCGTTGCCATTCCGCAAAAGGTGACGGTTATCAATAACGCTACGTTCTCCCAATGTACCGCGCTAAAAGATGTCACGTTGCATGATAAATTGACCAAAATCGCGGAATCCGCGTTTAGCGGCTGTTCGGCGCTGGAAAGCCTGACTATCCCCGCAAGCGTGGAGATTATCGAGAGCAACGCCTTCTACAACTGTTCCAACCTCGTTCTCACCGTCTACCGCGACACGTACGGCAGAACCTACGCTACCACGAATTCCCGGAAGCATATTCTGGCGGATGACGAGACAAAAAGCGTGGTCAAGTACGGCGGCGCCTGCGGCGACAAACTCCGCTGGTCGCTGTACGAAAACGGCAACCTGTCTTTTGAAGGCTCCGGGGGCATGAACAACTATACCAACTCTTCCTCCGGCTATGCCCCGTGGTATAATTACAGAACACAGATTCAGTCCGTCACGATTCCGAAGGGCGTTACCGCCATTGGCAATTACGCCTTCTACAACTGCTCCAAAGTGACGGATATCGCCATTCCCGACAGCGTTACCTCCATTGGGGATTACGCCTTCTATACCTATGAAAGCAATTACAGCAATTCCATTGTCACTTCCGCGCTGAAAACCGTCACGCTTCCGGAAGGCCTGAAAACCATTGGCGCATACGCGTTCGGGTACTGCGCCGCGCTGAACAGTCTGATCATCCCGAAGAGCGTGGAATCCATCGGAAACAACGCCTTCTACAACTGCACCAACCTGACGCTCACCGTCTACCGCGACACGTACGGCCGGGACTACGCCGGAAGCGCCGGACGGCGTCATATCCTCGCGGATGACGAGACAAAAACCGTGGTCAAAGCCGGCGGCGTCTGCGGCGACAAACTCCGCTGGTCGCTGTACGAAAACGGTACCCTGACCTTTGAAGGCTCCGGGGCCATGAACAATTATACCAACTCCTCTTCCGGCTATGCCCCGTGGTACTCTTCTTACGCCAGCCAGATTCAGTCCGTCACGATTCCGAAGGGCGTTACCGCCATTGGCAATTACGCCTTCTACAACTGCTCCAAAGTGACGGAAATCACCATTCCCGACAGCGTTACCTCCATCGGCGATTACGCCTTCTATATCTATAACAGCGGTTACAGCAGTTCCCCCGTCACTTCCTCTCTGAAAACCGTCACGCTTCCGGAAGGCCTGAAAAGCATTGGCGTTTCCGCGTTCGGATACTGCGCCGCGCTGAACAGTCTGATCATCCCGAAGAGCGTGGAGACCATCGGAAACAACGCCTTCTATAACTGCTCCAACCTGACGCTCACCGTCTACCGCGACACGTACGGCCGGACCTACGCCGCGACAAACGGCGTCAAACACGTCCTTGCGGACGACTCGACAAAGACCGTGGTCAAGTACGGCGGCGCCTGCGGCGACAAACTCCGCTGGTCGCTGTACGAAGACGGTACCCTGACCTTTGAGGGGTCCGGGGCCATG
>JAFSRH010000069.1 GCA_017446225.1 Oscillibacter sp. | reverse complement strand
CGTTCCATGTGGCGCGCAGCAGTAACCAGTTACGGTCATCGCTTTGGGGGTCGCCGACTCCGGCGGGCAGTTCATAGCTTACAATGTCCAGTTTCAGGCTGGCGCGTTCGTTCTGAAAAAGCATGGCGGTTCCTTTCCGTGACGTTTGTGGCAAGATTTGCGATACGCAACAGCAGTATACAACAGCGTACCCTTTGCGTCAAGCGCGGAGATGACAAGTCGGCGTTCGGTTCTGAAATCTCTTGCAAATCCCGCGAAATGTGATACACTGTAGGCATGACACGAAAGGAGAACGACCATGAAACGGTTGGCGATACTCTGTATGTTGCTGGCGCTTCTGACCGCCTGCGCCGCGCCGGAGGTACGCAGTACCCCCGCCGAACCTCCCGCCCCGGAGCCGGACGTGCCCGTACCGGAACTGGAAATTCAGCCGGGTCCGGAGGATATCGACCCCGAAACCGGGGACCGCGTCCTGTCCACGCGTGAGGCGAACGTAAGCGGCGGACGTGTTTTACGTCTGGACGCGGTCGGACAGGCGCTGACGGAGCCGGGGTCCAGCGTGCGCTACGGGATCCGGGAAGTGCGCGTGTATGAGGACGGAGCGTTGCTACAGACGCTGGCGGCCGATGCGCAGTCTCCCACTGTCGAAGCCGCGCTGGCCGTCCGCGACATGAACTTTGACGGCGCGGACGATATCGACCTGTACGGACAGATTACGCGGAACGCGGACCCCCACTATTATTACCTCTGGGACCCCGAAGCGGGCGCGTACGCCTACGCCTTCACGCTCCGGGGGGCCGAACCCGATCCGGACGCTGGGGAAATCGTGTGTACGTACCGTCAGGACAGCGGCACGGACTGCACGGACCGTCTCCGGTACGGCGAGGGCGGCGCGCTGGAAACGGTCGGCCGCGTGACCCGGGACTGGAAAAACGGAACGGAAGACTTCCCGCTGGTGGACTATTACGAGTTCCCGGACGGGGAAGCGGTCCTTGTGCGCGAGGAGTTCACGGACTACAATGACGAAGGTCTGACCGTGAGGGAAGTCCGGGAGCCGGTCAACGGCGAACTGACCCCCGTCCGCTTGGAAATACTGGAAGGGGAAAACGAAGAGTTTCACGTTGTCCGGACGGAGGAAATCACGCCGGAACCGCTTCCGGAAAACGCGGACGAACCGGAACCCGTACCCGAAGCGTAACCCCGGGACACACTCTCCCGTTCGCGGGAGAGATTTTTTGTCACTGGACAGAATCCCGATCGCGTTGTATACTCAGCGTCACGAACCGCAAAAGGGGGAAAATTATGCTGACTGTCTGGATGGGCCGGGCGCGGACCGGGAAGTCAACCCGGATACTGGAAACCATCCGCGCCCTTGGCGACCGCAGCGAACAAATTTTACTGGTCCCGGAACATGCGTCCCACGCGGCGGAGGTGGACTTGTGCCGCGTGTGCGGCGATACCGCGAGCCGACACGCGGAGGTCCTGAGCTTCCGCAGACTGTGCGACCGGGTGCTCTCGGTGGTCGGCGGAATGTCGGAGACATCCCTTGACGCCGGGGGAAAACTGCTGACGTTACAGCGTTGTATGACCGAACTTTCCCCGGTGCTGACCGTTTACCGGCGGCCGTCCCGCAAGCCGGCGTTTTTGCAAAAACTGCTGGATATTTTCGATGAACTGCGCGCTTTTGAGGTCACGCCGGAACTGCTGTACGAAAAGGCCGGGGAACTCTCCGGCATGACCGCCGACAAACTCCGGGACTTGTCCATGCTCTACGGGGCCTACGAAACGCGTCTGCGCGAACGCGGCCACGACCGCCGCGACCGGATGAGCCGTCTTTGCGACCATGTCGAACAGTCGGGGTACGTCTCCGGGAAAGACGTCTTTCTGGACGGCTTCACCTACTTCAACGCGCAGGAACGGCACGTACTCTCGGTGATGTTACGTCAGGCGCGGTCCGTGACCGTGGCCCTGCTGGGCGAGCCGGACAGCCCCGAAGAGATGTTTACCATGGCCCTGCGTACGCTCTGGCAGTTGCGGCGGCTGGCGGACGATGCCGGTACGCCCGTACGAATCGAAACCATGACCGCGCGCGTTCCCGGACCGCTCGGACACCTTGAGCGGTATTTCTTCCGGGGCGGCGCGGCGTATCCGGACGGCTGTCCGGAAATCCGCGTCCGGGAGGCGTCCAACATGGTCACGGAGGCCGAACGGACCGCCGCCGAAATTGTGCGCCTTGTCGCCGCCGGGAAGGCGCGTTTCCGGGAAATCGCCGTTTCCGCGCGCAACATGGACGAATACCTCGGAACGCTTCAAACGGTGTTCGCGCGCTGGAATATCCCCGCGTATTTCAGCAGACGGAGCGATATTTTAGAGAAGCCCGCCGTCAGTCTGGTAACGGGCGCGCTCTCCGCCGTCACGGACGGGTACGAATACGAAGATATGTTCCGCTGGCTGAAAACGGGTCTGGGCGGACTGTCCCCCGAAGAATGCGATGTTCTGGAAAATTACGCGCTGAAATGGGAGATTCACGGCGGCATGTGGACCCGTGACACCGACTGGACCGAACATCCGGACGGGTACGGAAACGCGTGGTCGGAGGAACAGACGGCGCGCCTGAAGGAAATCAACGCTCTGCGGGCGCGCGTACGGGAAACGCTCCTTCCGCTCTCGGAGGGCCTGAAAAACGGCAATACGGCGGCGGAGAAGGTGGAGGCGCTTTACAGTTTCTTGGAACGTCTCCGGCTCCGGGAGTCGCTCGAAGAGCGTATGCTGGCGCAGGCGGAGGCCGGACGCCTACAGGACGCCGAAGAGACCGCGCAACTGTGGGAAATCCTCTGCGGCGTGCTGGACCAGTTTGTGGAGATCCTCGGCGATGAGCTGATGGACGCCGACACGTTCGCGCGCCTCTTCCGGCAAATCCTGTCACAGTACAGCGTGGGCACGATTCCGGCCTCACTGGATCAGGTCTCCGTCAGCGAGATTACGCGCAACGAACGCCACACCGTCAAGTACCTGTTTCTGCTGGGGGCCAATGACCACGTCCTTCCAACGCCCGGACAGTCCGGGGGCATTCTCAATGAGGACGACCGCCGCGCGCTCTCCGCCCGGGGCGTGGAACTCTCCCCCACCGGCGTGGAACAGATGGGAATGGAGTTACAGAACCTCTACGCCGCCCTCGTACAGCCTACCCGCGGACTGTCCGTCAGTTATCCGCTCACGGGTTCGGCGGGGGAGGAACTGCGTCCGGCGTTTGTCATTCCGCGTCTGCTTTCTCTCTTCCCGGCCCTGCGCGTGGAGGCCGAAACCGGGCGTCACGAGTACCGCCTGACCGCGAAACTGCCCGCCATGGAGGCCGCCGGCGGCGATATCGGCGGCAAACTCTGGAATTATCTGGAACAGCGCGGCGACTGCGCGGAGGCGTTGTCGGCCATGAAACGCGCTTCCACGCTGCGGCGCGGGACGCTGTCGCGTCCGGCGGTGCGGGCGCTCTACGGGGAGCGGATGTCGCTGTCGGCGTCCCAGTTGGAGCGGACGCGGAGCTGTCACTTCTCGTTCTTCATGCGTTACGGACTGCGCGCGCGTCCGCGGGACGCCGCCGCCTTTGACGCCCCGCAAATCGGGACCTTTCTGCATTACCTGCTGGAACACGTCTGCGCGGACGTCAAAGCAACGGGCGGCTTCGCCCGGGCCGACCGTGACGCCTTGCGCGCCCTTACGGAAACGTATATTGCCCGGTTTGTGCGGGAGAACTTCGGGGACCTGTCGAAAAAGACGGCGCGCTTCCGGTATCTGTTCCGGCGTCTGCGCCAAACCGCCCTGACGATGGTTGAACAAATGGCCGATGAACTGCGGCATTCCGACTTTGTGCCGGTGGAATTTGAACTCGGTATCGGCACGCCTTCCGATGACGGAAAGCCCGCCTTCCCCGCCATTACCATTCACGACCCCGCCGGAGAACTCCGTCTCCGCGGACGTATCGACCGCGTGGACGCTTGGAGGCGGAACGGGACCCTGTACCTTCGGGTCCTTGACTACAAGTCGGGCCGGAAGAAGTTCGACCTCTCGAACGTCCGCGTGGGGCTGGACCTGCAAATGTTGCTGTACCTGTTCGCGCTGGAACGCAACGGAAAAGCGTGGTTCGGGGAGGACGTGCGGGCGGCGGGCGCGCTCTATCTGCCGGTCCGTGACAGCATTCTGGACGCCCCGCGCGGGATTGCGCCGGAGGAATTGGAAAAGGTCCGCAACAGGGAACTGCGCCGTTCGGGCCTGATTCTCTCGGAGCCGGACGTCCTGCGGGCCATGGAGCACGAATCCCTCTCCGAACCGCGCTTTCTGCCCGTGCGGGTGAGCAAAGACGGCGGCATTACCGGCGATTTGGCCTCCGCCGAACAGCTCGGGAAGCTGGGAAAGTACGTGGAAACCCTGATCCGGCGGATTGCCGGGGAAGTGCGCGCGGGAAATATTGACGCGGACCCGTGTTGCCGCTCCCCGGAGGACACGCCGTGTAAATACTGTGACTGGTCCGGGGCCTGTCACTTTCAGGACGGGCGCGACCGTGACCGGCTGCGTTATGTCCGGAAAATCGCCCCGGAAGAGTTCTGGGAATTGCTGGACGAGGAGGAACCGTCATGAGCGTGACACTGACGCCGGAACAGTCCGCGGCGGTCGAAAACCGGGGCGGACAGTTGCTGGTCTCGGCCGCGGCCGGGTCCGGAAAGACCAAAGTTTTGGTAGAGCGCCTCTTCCGTTATGTCGAACAGGAGCGCAGAAACCTTGACGAGTTCCTGATTATCACCTACACGAAAGCGGCGGCGGCCGAACTGCGCGGGAAAATCGCCGGGGAACTGAGTAAGCGCGTGGGCGAAAATCCGTCCAGCGACCATCTCCGGCGGCAGATGTTGCGCGTGTATCAGGCCGACATTAAGACGGTCGATTCCTTCTGCACGGGGCTGTTGCGCGAGAATACGCACCTGTTGGCCCGCGAGGGGGACCGCCACGCCCTGACGCCCGACTTCCGCGTGCTGGACGAGCCGGAGGCGGCGTTGTTGCGGGAACGCGTGCTCCGGCGTACGCTGGAAGCGTTTTACGAACAACTCTCCGAAGGCGGCGAGCTGTTGGCCGATGCCATGGGCGCGGGACGGGACGACAGCGCGCTGGCGTTGCTGACGCTGGAAGTGTATGAAAAACTCCAAAGTCACGCGTGGCCGCTCCGCTGGCTGGCCGCGAGCCGGGACGCGTGGGAAGCGCTCTCACGCGGCAACGCGTCCTTTGACGCCACGCCCTACGCCGCCGAACTGCTGGACACGGTACGCCGGCGCGGAACCTACTGGCGGACGCTTCTACAGGAGAACGCCGCCCGGACGGATGTCGACCCGAAACTGAAAAAAGGCTACGGCGACAAATTCCTGACGGCCGCTGACGGTATGGACGCGCTGTCACGTGTGACCCGCTGGGACAACGCCCGCGAACTGGCCGCGCAAGTCGCCTTTCCGCGTCTGGCCACGCCGAAGGGACACGCCGCCGACCCGCTGGTACTGTCCTTGAAACAGGTCTGGGAAACCTGTAAAGACGGCCTGAACGGACTGCAAAAGACGCTGGACGTTGGCGGCGCGGACGCTATGGACGATTTGCGCGTGATTGCCCCGGCTATGCTGGCGTTGCTGGAACTGGTCTCCGACTTTTCGGAGGCCTACCGCGCGGAGAAACTCCGGATCAACGCCGCCGACTTCCCCGATCAAGAGCACCTGTCCTTACGCCTGTTACTCACGGAGGACGGCGCGCCTACCGAAATCGGGCGGCAGATTGCCGCGCGGTACGTGGAAATTCTGGTGGACGAATATCAGGATACGAACGAGGTGCAAAACGCGATTTTCGCCGCCGTTTCGAAAGAAGAACGCAACCTCTTTATCGTGGGGGACGTGAAACAGAGTATTTACCGCTTCCGGCTGGCCGACCCGACTATTTTTCTGCGCAAGTACGGGCGTTTCCTTCCCCGCGAACAGGCCCGGGACGGACAGGAACGTAAAATTCTTCTGTCCCGAAACTTCCGCTCCCGGCGCGCGATTCTGGACGCCGTCAACTTTGTGTTTGCCAACATTCTTTCCCCGGAAATGGGGGAAATGGCCTACGGCCCGGAAGAGGCGTTGCACTTCGGCGCGGACTACTATCCGCCCCGGGACGACTGCGCCACGGAATTCCACCTGATTACGGCCCGCCGCCGTACCGCGGAGGACGACCCCGAACGCCCGCCTGTCCGGCGCGTCACGGCGGAAGCGCGTTTCGTGGCCGGACGAATCCGGGAACTGCTCGACGCGTCCTTTCCCGTCACGGACCCGGACGGGACGCTCCGCCCCTGTCGCCCGGAGGATATCGTCATTTTAATGCGTTCCCCGCGCTCCCGTACGGCGGCGTTCTTTCAGGCCCTGTCCGAACGGAATATTCCGTGCTCCTTTGACGAGAGCGGAGGCTTCTTCGATACCATGGAAGTTTCCACGGCCTTCGCGCTCCTGCAAATCGTGGACAATCCGCGTCAGGACATTCCGCTGATAGCCGTCCTTCGTTCGCCGGTATTCGCCTTCACGGCGGACCGCCTCGCGGAAATCCGCGCGCGCCATACCCACGGCGATTTTTACGATGCGCTTCGCTCCGCCGCCCTTCCCCCGGACGATGCGCCGGGAGACCCGGACTGTGTGGCGTTTCTGGAGACCCTGTCGGACCTTCGCCGCGCCGCGCCCGATATGGGCGTGTACGAGTTCTACTGTTACCTGTGCGGGCGGCTCAATCTGCCGGGCCTCTTCGGAGCCATGGACGCCGGAGAGGAACGCCGGGAAAATCTGCTTGCCTTCGGACGTCACGCCGAACGCTTTGAACAAAACGGCTACCGCGGCCTGTTCGCGTTCGTCACGCAAATGCGCCGGATGATTGCGTCCGGCCGCGCCCCGCAGGGGCAGAGCGGCACACACAGCGGCGTACGCCTGATGAGCGTCCACAAGTCAAAGGGGCTGGAATTTCCCGTTGTGATTCTGGCCGACCTTGACCACGCCTTTTCCCGGCAGGACTTCGCCGCCCCCGTACTGGTACACCCGGAATTAGGCCTCGGCCCGCGCTATGTCGATTTGCGGCGGCGTATCCGTTACCCGACCCTCGCCCGGACCGCCGTGGAGGAACGCTTACGCCGGGAAAATCTGGCGGAGGAACAGCGCGTTTTGTACGTTGCCATGACGCGCCCGAAAGAAAAGCTGATTATGGTCAATACGGTTTACGGCGCGGAGAAAAAGTTACAGAAATTCGCGTCCGTGACGGGCTGTCCGGTACGGCCTGAAAGCATTGCCGCGGGCAAGTCCTTCGGGGATTGGCTCTTGCTGACCCTGTTGACCCGTCCGGAGGCGTCCGGGCTTCGGGACCTTGCCGGCGCCGCGCCGGATACCCTGTGGACCGGCGCCGATTCCCCGTGGAACGTGGCCCTGCATGACGCGGAAGCATTCCGTGACGTCCCCGGCCCCGCGCGCACGGTCCGCGCCGTGGAGACGTCCGCGGCGTTCGATCCGGATTTGCTTTCGTGGCAGTACCCGTACCGCACGGAAACCGCGTTCCCCGCCAAACTCACCGCCACGCAGTTAAAGGGACGTCCCGTTGACGAGGAAATTTCCGAACACGCCGCCCACGTCCCCGCGCCGCGTCCGCTCTCCCAACCGAAATTCCGCTGGGAAGCGCACGGTCTCACCCCCGCCGAACGTGGCACGGCCACCCATCTGCTGTTACAACATCTGGACTTTTCCGGCCCTTCCGCGTCCGTACAGGCGGCGGCCATGGTCGAAAAACGTCTGCTGACGCCGGAACAGGCGGACGCCGTGGACTTTCGCGCCGTGGACCGCTTCCTTGCCTCCCCGCTCGCGGAGGAGATCCGCAACGGGCGCAACGTACGGCGGGAGTATCGCTTTACCCTGCTTATGGACGCTTCCGCGTACGATACCCGCGCGCGCGCCGGGGATTCGGTTTTGCTACAGGGCGTTGTGGACTGCTGTTTCGAGACGGAAGCCGGAATTACCGTGGTAGACTTCAAGACGGACCGCGTACGGGACGCCGAACGCCTCTCCGGACGCGTGGAAGCGTACCGTCCGCAGTTGCGGGCCTACGGCGATGCCTTGCGCCGTGTGCTGGGACGGCCCGTTATCCGCCGCGCGCTCTATTTCCTTGACACGGGCGTGACCGTGGACGTATAACGACATTACGCGGAACAGGGACCCCGGAAAAGGGTCCCTGTTTTATTGCGGTTACGTCCGCCCGCCTTCGCAGAGCGGCCGCTGACTGGAATCGAGTATAAACACGCTCGCGTAATCAAACGTGACATTCTCAAACCGGAAGGCGCAGGCCGGTTCTTCCGTGACTTGTGAGGAAAATACGGTAACCATTTTGCCGTTGTCGAGGTAAACGGCGCAGAATACCAGCGCGCTGAGGTCGTCACATTGGATATCCGCCGTGATCAGGTCTCCGTCACGGCTGACCGCCTTCACAGCAACGGCCACGTTCCAGCGGGCGTACAGCGTCTGAGGTTCCGTCAGGTCCGCCACGGTTTCGGCGGTAATCTGTTCGCCGCCGCTCTCCGCGGTGAACCAGCCGCCGAAAGTATAACCGTCGCGCGCGGGTACGGGCAAGTCTCCGTACGGTTCCCCGTTCGTCACTTCCTGACTGTCCGGGGCAACGGTCCCTCCATTGGGGGAGAACGTCACCGTGAACGATTCCCGGTACTGCGGCCAGTAGGAATTTTTAGCGAGGTTCCCTCTGGTGACCGCTACGGTCTGCTTGTTCGCCGGAATCTCAAAGCGGATACACCACACGGACGCGGCGTCGTAAGCCCCTTGGGCGTTGTTGGATACGGCGCGGATTTGCCGGAGTACGGAGGAATAGTAACGCGTCAGCTCATAGTCAAGGTAATGTAACTGACCGTCCAGCGTTGTGGAGTCGTAACCGTTCTGGGAGCAGTAGTCTTTCAGGCGGGTCCAGCGTTCGTTATGCCACTGGCAGATACCGTAACTTGTCCCGTTGTCCCCCAAAGCGTGGGGATTAAAATAGGACTCGGCCTGAATGTTGGCCATGACGCCGCACGCCGCGGCGGCGTTCAGGCCCATGACGCCCGTCAGGTACTCGAAAACGGCCGCCTCATTGGGCGATTTTGTCACGGCCAACAGTTCCGCCCCGGCCGCGTCCGTCAGGAACACTCCCACGTAAGGCGCTTCCGTCAGCACGTCAAGCCGACTGTCCAAAACATAGCGCGTAGTGTCCCATTGGGGGCTGAACTGGTAATAGTATTCGCCGCGCTTTTCGTAGTCCCCGCCCACGCAGAACCATTCGACCGGCACAGATACAGGCGTTTTCGCGCCGTCCAAACAGACGCGCAAAGTTGCCGGTAACTGTGACAGGATTTCGGTCAGCGTTGGTTTTTCGTCCGCCGGGAACTGTAGGACGGCGTCCCGCTCCGCAAGGGGTACAAACGCGGTAATCACGGCCGGTTCCCGGTCCGCCGCGCCCGTCAGCGTGCACAGGACCAGCGTCAGGCACAGACAAACAATACGTCTTGTCATAAGCGTTCCTCCCGAAAATGATAATGTCCGAGGCTGTGTTCTTTTGGAAACGGATACCGGTAAAGTACCACAACGGCGCGGAAATTGCAAGCGTGACGCGGCGGAACGCTCCGCGCGAATGTTGTGGAAACAGCGGAAAAACGTTCCGGAAATTGTGCATATAAACGAAAATCCTGCTCAAAGACAGAAATACCTTGCCTATGGGGCGGTTTTCCTTTATAATATATTAGACTGTCTGTTTCCAACTTCCGGTATGGAAAACGTTGGAAACGGACGGCGGAATGTCAAAACCGGAAGGACAATCCGGAGAGAAGGTGATAAAAGATGTCCTTGGAAGCAATCCAGAAAGTGGCGGACGCGGAACAGGAAGGACAAAGACGGATTGCGGAAGCCCAGACGGAGGCCCGTCAACTGGTCGCGGACGCGGAAAAAAACGGGGAAGCCCTGATTCTGGAAGTCCGCGCGGGCGCGGCGGAAGAGCATAAGAAACTCATGCGGCAGGCGGAGGACCGCGCGGCGGTCAGGGCGAAGGAAATTGACCGTTCCGCGCGCGCGGAGGGCGAGGCGCTCCGCGAAACGGCGAAGGCACACCTCAACGAAGCGGCGGACTATATTGTCAGAAAGGTCGTGGGACGCTGAATGATTACCAAAATGAAGCGGCTCCGCGTCATGGCGATGTCCGCGCAGAAGGAGGAACTTTTAAAGGGACTGCTCCATCTGGGCTGTGTGGAAATCAGCGAACCGGAAGAGCGGCTGTCCGACCCCGAATGGACGGCGCTGCTCCGGCGCGGCGATGCGGACCTGACACGGGTAAAAAGCGAACGGACCGATGTCCGGACGGCCTTGGAGGCGTTGAAACAGTACGCGCCGGTCAAGGAAGGGCTGTTCATCCGGCGCAAGAGCGTTTCGGAACAGGACTTTCTCAGTCCGCGGACCGTGGAGGCCGCACGCGCGGCCAGCGGCAAAATTAACGACCTGTCGCGTACCCTCTCCCGGCTCCGGAACGAGCAGAACCGCCTCAACGCCCAAAAGGCCGCCCTGATTCCGTGGCAGTCGCTGGATATGCCGCTGGAAAGCGCGGGCACGGAACACGCCGTGTTTCGGCTGGAAACCTGTCCGGCGGGGACGGACCTTGGCGCGGTCCGTACGGCCTTGGGAGACGCGCCGGCGGAGGTGTACGAGGTCAGCGCGGGCCGGGAACAGACTTGCGCCCTGCTGATGTTCTACCGGGACGCGGAGGAGGACGTACAGAACCTGCTCCGGCCCTATAATTTCAGCGCGACTTCTTTTCCGGGCCTCACCGGTACCGCCGCCGACAATATCGCGCGGCTGGACGCGGACCTCTCCGAGAATCAGGCCGAACAGGACCGGACCGTTACCGCGCTGTCGCAGTGCGGCGAGAGCCGGGACGCGTTACGGCTTTACGCCGACCGTCTCAACGCCGAACTGCTCCGGGAGGAAAACGCCGGACGTCTGCTCACGGACGGAACCGTGCTGTTCTTTGAAGGCTGGGCGCCGGAAGAGAATATGCAGCCGGTACGCAGTTTTCTGGACCGGAACGGGTGCGCGTGGGAGGAGGAAGCCCCCGGACCGGAGGACCGTCCGCCCGTGGCCCTCAAAAACAACTGGTTCACCCGTCCCCTGAACATGGTCACGGAAATGTACTCCCTTCCCGACTATCACAACGTGGACCCGAACCCCCTTATGGCTCCGTTCTTTATCCTCTTCTACGGAATCATGATGGCCGATATGGGCTATGGCCTTCTGATGATTCTGGCCGGACTGTTCATCACCCGCAAGTACAAGCCCAAGGGTACCGCCGGACACCTCTTCGGTCTGCTCACCCTGTGCGGGTTCAGTACGTTCCTAATGGGGGCCGTGACCGGCGGGTTCTTCGGCGACTTCCTCACGCAAGCCGTCAAACTCACCGCCGGCGGAGACTTCACGCTTCCCGCCCTCTTTACCCCCCTTGACGATACGCTCATGATACTGGTCGGGGCGATGTGTCTGGGCTTCGTCCAGATTGTCACCGGCATGGCCATCAGCTTCGCGCAGAAGATCCGCAAAGGTCAGGTTATGGACGCGGTCTGGGAGGAGTTGACGTGGTGGATCGTGTTCGCGGGACTGGGCCTCATGATTGCCGGTATTACGCCGGTACCGCTGATTTTGGGCGGCGTCATGGTCGTGGCCGGTCCGGTAGTCACCGGGGAAGGCATGGGCAAAGTCACCGGCATTTTCGGCTCCGTGTACAGTCACGTCACCGGATACTTCGGCGATATCCTCTCCTACTCCCGTCTGATGGCCCTTATGCTCGCCGGAAGCGTGATCGCGCAGGTGTTCAATACCCTTGGGGCGATTCCGGGCAATATCGTCATCTTCCTTATCATCTCCCTTGCGGGAAATACGCTCAACTTCGCCCTCAATCTGCTGGGGTGCTACGTCCACGACTTGCGTCTGCAATGTCTGGAATACTTCGGCAAGTTCTATGAGGACGGCGGACAACCCTTCCGCCCGCTGGCCATTCAAACGAAATTCGTAGACGTCACGCCTAACTGACGCGCCCCGGCGCGTATCGAAACTATTTCAGGAGGAAAACACTATGGATATGGATTTGAGCCTGATTCAGCAGGTCGAACTTCAAGCGCAGAGCGGTACCTTCCTTGGCCCCATTGGCGGACTCGCCCTCGCGCTTCTGGGCGCGGGCCTCGCGGCGGTCCTCTCGGGCATTGGCTCCGCGAAAGGTACCGGCATTGCCGGTGAGGCCGGCACGGGCCTTCTGTGTCAGGACCCGTCCAAATTCGGCAAGGTCATGATTTTGCAGGTCATTCCGGGCACGCAGGGCCTGTACGGGCTGGTCGTGTGGTTCTTCGCGATTTTCCGCATGGGCCTTCTCTCCGGCACGCTCCCCGAGTTCACCGTGGCGCAGGGTATGCAGTATTTCGCGGCCTGTCTGCCCATGGCGCTGGGCGGACTCTTCTCCGCGATTGCGCAGGGCCGCGTTGCCGCCGGTTCCATCAACATCCTTGCCAAGAAGCCCGATGACTGGTCCAAGGGTATGGTACTGTGCATCACCGTGGAGTTCTACGCGATTCTGTCCCTGTTGGCCTCCATGCTGATGATTATCAATATCAGCGCCTGATTCCAGCGGAAAGGAGGCGCCCGTACAGGGCGTGAGTGGATATATGAACGGAATCGAACGGATTACACAGAAAATCGCGCTGGACGCACAGGAACAGGTCAATGACATTCTCCGCAAGGGCCGGCAGGAGGCGTCCGGAATCACGGAGCGTTTCCGCACGCAGGCCGATCAGGAACGGACGACCCTTTCCGAACGCAACGAAAAAGCCGCCGCCGAACGGGAAGAGCGTCTGGTCAGTATGGCGCAGATGGAGGCCCGGAAGGTCACGCTCGCGGCCCGTCAGGAGATGGTGGAGGCGGCGTACGGCCGGGCCTTGGAACTGCTCCGCGATATGCCCGATCACGTGTACATTGACGTGCTGGCAAAGCTGATGTCGGAAGCGTCCATGGGCGGCAGGGAGGAAGCGGTATTTTCCAAGAAGGACCGCGCGCGCGTCGGGCAGAAGGCCGTGGACGCCGCCAATAAAAAGTACGCCAAGAACATCACGCTGTCCCAAAGCACCGCGGACATTCTGGGCGGCTTCATTCTCAAAGGGCGGAACGTGGAAGTGAACTGCGCCTTTGAAACGCTGGTCCGTCTGCAACGGGCGGAGACGGCGGGCACGGTGGTCAGGACGCTGTTCCCGGAGAACACCGGATTGCGTAAGGCGTCAGCCTCGTAAGGAGGGCGCGTATGTCCAAAGGAATCAGAGACACCGACTATCTTGCAATCTCGACCCGTATCCGGGCCATGGAGAACGGACTTTTGAGCCGGGAGCGCGTGGAACAACTGCTCGAAGCCCGGACCGAAGAGGATACCGAAAAGCTGTTGCGGGAAAGCGGATACCCCGACCTTGACCCCGCCCGCCCGGACGCTATGGACGCGGCGATTTCCGCCCTCCGGGAAGAGACCTTCCGCGACCTCGCCGACAGCGCCCCCGACCCGCGCTATCTCGACTTTTTCCGGGTCCGGTACGATTACCACAACGCCAAAGCCGTGGTCAAGGCGCAGGCCCTCGGCACGGACCCCGCCCCCATGCTCAGCGCGCTGGGACGCGTCCCGGCGGCGGACCTCGCCGGCGACTATGACAGCCTCCCCGGCGAACTCGGCCCCGCGCTTCGGGAGGCCCGGGAAATCCTTGAGACCACCCGCGACCCGCAGTTAAGCGATATCGCGCTGGAACGCCGTATGTATGCCGACTTGCGCGCGATTGCCGCCCGGACCGGCAGCGCGTTTCTACAGGGCTACGTACGAATCATGATTGACGCGGAAAACCTCCGGGCGCTGGTCCGTACGCTCCGCATGGGACGGAACGCCGACTTTCTGAAAGGCGTCCTCTTGGACGGCGGGGAAATCGATACCGATGGCGTGCTTGCCGTTGCCAGCGGCGGCAGTCTGTCCGACCTCTACGCTTCCACGCCGCTGGCTTCCGCCGCGGAGGCCGGCGCGGACGCCGTCAAGGGCGCGAGCCTGACAGCGTTCGAGAAACGCTGTGACGATGCGGTCACGGACTACCTGACGGCCGCGCGCTTCGTGCCGTTCGGGGACGCGCCGCTGGTGGCCTATCTGGCGGCCAGAGAAACCGAGTACACGAACCTTCGGATTCTGCTTCTTGGCCGCGCCGCGGGACTGTCCGCCGATGTCATCCGGTCCCGGCTCCGCGCCGGGTACGTGTAAGGAGGGGAGAGCATGGCGACCACTTGGCGTATCGCCGTTATCGGTGACTGGGAATCCGTCATGGGCTTTCAGGCCCTTGGACTGGAGACTTACCCCGTCGCGTCCCCGGAAGAGGCGCGGGAAAAAATTCGTGAGCTGGCAAAATCCGACTGCGCCGTCATTTATCTTACGGAACAATTAGCGGTGGCCCTGCCCGATATCATCTCCCGCTACAAGGACGAACTCCGCCCCGCGATCATCCTGATTCCGGGCCGGGAAGGGTCGTTGGGCATAGGACGGGAAAACATTCAGCGGGCTATCGAGCGCGCGGTCGGCGCGGATATCCTCTAATCCCTGACGGATATGGAAAGAAGGGTGCAGTATATTGAGCGGTAAAGTAGTAAAAGTATCCGGGCCGCTGGTGGTGGCCACGGGCCTTGCGGACGCGAATATGTCCGATGTGGTCCGTGTCGGTCCCCAGCGCCTGATCGGCGAAATCCTGACCATGAAGGGCGACACCGCCTCCATTCAGGTCTATGAGGAGACTTCCGGCCTTGGTCCCGGCGCGGAAGTCGTCACCACCGGCGCGCCCATGAGCGTGGAACTGGCCCCCGGCATGATTGAGGGCATTTATGACGGCATTCAACGCCCGTTGGAGCGCATTGTCGAGAAAGTCGGCGCGTGTATTACCAGAGGCGTGGAGGTCCCCGCCGTGGACCGCGAAAAGAAATGGGACTTCAAGGCGGTCGTGAAACCCGGCGCCAAGGTAATCGGCGGCGATGTGATCGGCACCGTACAGGAAACCCCGGTCGTACTCCATAAAATCATGGTCCCGCCGAACCTCAAAGGCACGATTCAGAGTATCACGAGCGGCTCCTTTAACGTCACGGAGACGGTCGCCGTCCTGAAAAAAGAGGACGGGGACGAAGTCCCCCTGACCATGACCCAGAAATGGCCCGTACGCGTGGGCCGTCCCTATACCACCAAGTATCCCCCGAAACGTCCGCTCTGCTCCGGACAGCGTATCATTGACACCATGTTCCCGATTGCCAAGGGCGGCACGGCGGCGGTACCCGGGCCGTTCGGCTCCGGCAAAACGGTCGTACAGCACCAGTTGGCCAAGTGGTCGGACGTGGACATTGTTGTTTACATTGGCTGCGGCGAGCGCGGCAATGAGATGACGGACGTCCTCCGCGAGTTCCCCGAACTCCGCGACCCCCGCACCGGCGAAAGCCTGATGAAACGTACGGTCTTAATCGCCAATACGTCCGACATGCCCGTAGCGGCGCGTGAGGCGTCCGTGTACACCGGCATTACGATCGCGGAGTATTTCCGCGACATGGGCTATGACGTGGCCGTAATCGCCGATTCCACGTCCCGTTGGGCGGAGGCGTTGCGCGAGATGTCGGGCCGTCTGGAAGAAATGCCCGGCGAGGAAGGCTATCCGGCGTATCTGGCCTCCCGTCTGGCGCAGTTCTACGAACGCGCCGGAAGCGTGGAATGTATCGGTTCCGATGAGCGGCGCGGAAGCCTGACGGCGGTCGGCGCGGTGTCCCCTCCGGGCGGCGACCTCTCCGAACCCGTCTCACAGGCGACCATGCGTATCGTCAAAGTGTTCTGGGCGCTGGACTCGTCCCTTGCCTACCGCCGCCACTTCCCCGCCATCAACTGGCTGAATTCCTACTCCCTCTATCTTGATTCCCTCAAGCCGTGGTTTGACGAGAATTTCGGAGAGGCCTTCATGCGTAACCGCGCGCAGGCCATGAGCATTCTACAGAACGAGGCCAGCCTGAACGAGATCGTACAACTGGTCGGCAAGGACTCCCTTTCCCCGGCGGACCAGTTGACACTTGAAACCGCCCGCATGGTCCGCGAGGACTTCTTACAGCAGAACGCCTTTACCGATATTGACGGCTATTCCAGCTATGACCGGCAGGAAAAACTCCTGTCCATGATTCTGGAGTATGACAAACTCTGTCGGGCCGCGATCGCCAAGGGCGCGGACGTCATGAAACTGTTCTCCATACCGGTCCGCGAGACCATCGGACGCGCCAAGAGCGTACCCGTTGAGCAGTACAAAGACGCCTATGCCCAAATGCGGGACGACATGGCGCGGCAGATTGACGAAGTCGCCGCGCAGGGAGGCTTCTAACAGTTAAAAGAAACTTGTAAAAAGTTTCTAAAAGCTATTAAATTTAAGAAAGGAGGAACCGTTAGGAAAATTTACTTGTTATAAACTTTTTCGTCTTGACAGCGAGGACAAGGTGCGATATAATGCAAAGGAAGCAAACGCACCTTGAAAACTTGATATAGGCGGTTGCGGGAAGAACTGAATGACGAAAACCAAGTCTGACCTTTCCCGCGTAAAATATCAAAGGTATCAAGTATGAAAACGCTTTGCTTTGATATGTACCGGTTCGTTAGCCGGGAATTTACGCCTGTGAAGAGTACACGAACTTGTGAGTAGCCGTCCGGCGAAAGCATACTCGTTGAAACAGGAATGAAACGGAAGAGTTTATAACTTTTTGTAAGTTTTCAGTAACGGTGAAAACGCGTGATACGGGAATATAAGACAGTAGAGGAAGTCGTCAGTCCTCTGATGATGGTCCGCATGGTCGAGAACGTCACCTATGACGAACTCGTGGAAGTGGAACTGCACGACGGTTCCATCCGGCGCGGAAAGGTGCTGGAAGTCAACGGCGACACCGCGGTTGTACAGTTGTTCGAGAGCGCCGCCGGAATTAACCTTGCCAACGCGAAAGTCCGCTTTCTGGGCCACCCGCTGGAACTGGGCGTTTCCGGCGATATGCTCGGGCGCGTGTTTAACGGCATGGGACAGCCCATTGACGGCGGCCCGGATATCCTTCCGGAAGAGTACCGCGACATCAACGGCCTTCCCATGAATCCCGCCGCGCGTGACTATCCGAACGAGTTTATCCAGACGGGCGTCTCCACCATTGACGGCCTGAACACCCTTGTGCGCGGACAGAAACTGCCCATCTTCTCCGGCTCCGGTCTGCCGCACGCCAACCTTGCCGCGCAGATTGCCAGACAGGCAAAGGTGCTGGGGGACGAAGGCTCCAACTTTGCGGTCGTGTTCGCGGCAATCGGAATCACGTTTGAAGAGTCGGAGTTTTTCGTCAGCGAGTTCCGGCGTACGGGGGCCATTGACCGTACGGTCCTGTTCTCCAATCTGGCCAACGACCCCGCCGTGGAACGTATCTCCACCCCGCGCATGGCCCTGACCGCCGCCGAGTATCTGGCGTTTGAAAAGAAAATGCACGTTCTCGTGATTATGACCGATATCACGAACTACGCCGAGGCCCTGCGGGAAGTCTCCGCCGCGAAAAAAGAGGTCCCCGGCCGCCGCGGCTTCCCCGGCTACCTCTATACGGACCTTGCCACCCTTTACGAGCGCGCCGGACGCCGTCTGGGCAATCCCGGCTCGATTACCATGATTCCCGTCCTGACCATGCCGGAGGACGACAAGACCCATCCCATCCCCGATTTGACCGGCTACATCACGGAGGGACAGATTATCCTTTCCCGCGCGCTGTACCGTCAGGGGATTCATCCGCCGGTGGACGTGTTGCCGAGTCTGTCGCGTCTGAAAGACAAGGGCGTTGGCAAGGGCAAGACCCGCGAGGACCACGCCGACACCATGAACCAGCTTTTCGCGGCCTACTCCACAGGTAAGGACAACAAAGAGCTGATGAGCATTTTGGGCGAGGCCGCGCTGACCCCCACCGATTTGCTGTACGCCAAGTTCGCGGACGAGTTCGAGCGGCGTTACGTAAATCAGGGCTACGAGGAAAACCGTTCCATTGAGGAGACGCTGAATCTGGGCTGGGAACTGCTGAGCATTCTTCCCAAGTCCGAGTTGAAGCGCGTCAAACCGGAACTGATTGAGCGTTACTGGCCCAAGAAGGACTGAGGAGGGGGAAGCCATGCCGAATGTCACGGTAAGCCCTACCAGAATGGAACTGACCCGCTTAAAGGGGAAACTCCGTACGGCCCAGCGCGGACACAAGCTCCTCAAAGACAAGCGGGACGAACTCATGAAGCAGTTCCTTGACACCGTGCGGGAAGTGCGGGCGTTGCGCGCGGAGGTCGAAACGGACCTGATGGCGGTCCACGGTTCGTTTACCGTGGCGTCCGCGCTCATGAGCGCGCGGAGTATCCAGCAGGCGTTGATGTACCCGAAGCAGAGCGTGGAACTGACCATGGGCACGCAGAATATCATGTCCGTGAACGTGCCGGTTTACCACTTTGAGACCCTGACGAAGTCGGACGCCGATTTGTACCCGTACGGTTTCGCGGACACGTCCGGCGAACTGGACGATGCCGTGAACGCGCTGGGGAAAGTGTTCCGGAAGATGTTGAAGCTGGCGCAGATTGAGAAAGCGGCGCAGTTAATGGCGGAGGAAATCGAAAAGACCCGCCGCCGCGTCAACGCGCTGGAATACGTCATGATTCCCAACACGCAGGACGCGATTCGTTATATTACCATGAAACTGGACGAGAACGACCGCGCCACGACCACGCGTCTAATGAAAGTCAAGGACATGATTCTCAAAGAAGCCATTGACGAAAGACGGGCGAAAAACGCGGAAGTCATGGCAAAAACGGGGGATTCCGGTAACTTTTCCGTGTGATTTCGGATAGGCTGAAAAGGCTATACCGGAATTTTACCGGAGTTGCGCCGGGACGTTATAACATCAAATGGTACTGCCTGTGCAAAGCGGGCAGTACCATTGTTTTATGTATGGGATAGCTTTTCCAATCGCTCCAAAAGAAACAATGGAAAATTAAAATCCCCAACGGTAAAACAAGCGTTTATTTAATATATATGTCAACCCCCAAGTTAATAGAGGAGACTTACAGACTTTACTTGAGCAACTGACTTATACGCCCATTAAGCCCATGATTAAATAAAGGATTGAGTAATATGCGCTATAGATACGTTCCGAAAAAGAAGGCGCAATGAAAGAAGTAATCAAGCGTTATATAAAAGTAAGGAACAGGTTTAGCGCACTTCACACGACTTATGCGCTGAACCTGTTCACGTTTCGCCGCACAAAAGCGACAGGGACACCCCGCCCCACAGCGGGAAATTCGGTATTGACAACGCTTTCCTGATAGTCTAAAATGGACATTACGAGGTGAATAAGGGCAGGTGTAGAGCGCGACCAACACCCTACACCCCATGCAGGAGAAGAAGTTAAGCCACAGTCCCACACGGCAGTTTTACTGCGCCACACCCATTATAGCGCACTCCCCCGCATTTCGCAAGAGGGGAAGTTACATTTTCGGGTTTCGTGTGTTTGCAGTTTACGGCGGTGCAGGGGACATTCAAACCCTGCGCCGCCTTTATTCGCCTCTCACGGGAACGCCTGACGGGGAACGGGAGCAATCCCGCCCCGGAGGGTTGAACCGTCGAGAGGATATATCAGACAGCGGAAAGGGAGTTGGTTATGAAAAGAATCTGGTGTTTGCTTTTGTCGCTGTGTTTGTGTGCGGGGATGGTAGTCCCCGCGCTGGCGGCGGGAACGGTTGCAAGCGGAACTTGCGGCGACAATCTGACATGGACGCTTGATGACGCCGGAACATTGACCATCAGCGGCACGGGCGCAATGAATCGTTATGTCTATGATACGGAGAACGATTTGCCCACTTATCCGTGGCGTGACCAGCGCGGAGACATTAAAACGGTGAACATCCAACCCGGCGTGACCAGCATTGACACTGGAGCCTTTCGCGGTTGTTCCGGGTTGATTTCCGTTACGATTCCTTCCAGCCTGACCGATATTAGCTATTATGCGTTTCGGGATTGTCCCGCCCTGACTTCCGTTACGATTCCTTCCGGCGTGACCAGCATTGGCAATGGCGCCTTTTGGGGTTGCTCTGGCCTGACTTCTATTACGATTCCTTCTGGCCTGACCAGCATTGGCGGGTATGCGTTTGAAGATTGTTCCAGCCTGACTTCCGTTGCCATTCCTGACGGCGTAACCAGTATTGAAATGAGCACGTTTTCTAATTGTTCCAGCCTGACTTCTATTACGATTCCTTCCAGCGTGACCAGCATTGACAGGAATGCGTTTTACGAATGTTCCAGTCTGACTTCCATTGCCATTCCTGACGGTGTGAGCAGTATTGCTGACTTTTTATTTGAGGGTTGTTCCAGCCTGACTTCCATTGTCATTCCTGACGGCGTGACCGATATTGGCAGATACGCGTTTAGCAAATGTTCCGCGCTGACCGACATTACAATTCCTTCCAGTGTGACAGGCATTGGCGAATATGCGTTTTACAAATGTTCCGCTTTGACCAGTACGATGCTTCCTTCTGGCGTGACCGAGATTAACAAGAGGTTGTTTTCCGGTTGTTCTTCTTTGGCCTCCATTCAAATTCCCGTTAGCGTGACCCGTATTGGAGAGAAATCGTTTAAAGATTGCTCCGCGCTGACTGATGTTTACTACGGCGGCGCGAAAACGCAGTGGGACGCCATGACAATTTTGAGCGGAAATGACCTCCTGACAAGCGCAAAAATTCACTATACGGGCGACGGTTCGCAAGAGCCGGACTTGACGCCTTCCGTCATTGCCGAGGGGACTTACGGCGATAATCTGACGTGGACGCTTACCAATACGGGAGTTTTAACTATCAGCGGCACGGGCGACATGATAACTAACAATAACCAAGCTCCGTGGCATGACAACTCCTATGGCGTTAAAACGGTGAATATCCAGTCCGGCGTGACCAGTATTGGCGCGTATGCGTTTGAGCGTTGTTCTGGCCTGACTGCCATTACGATTCCTGACGGCGTGACCAGCATTGGTTTCCGTGCGTTTCACGATTGTTCCGTCTTGCCCTCTGTTACGATTCCCGCCAGTGTGACCAACATTGACAGAGAGGCATTTCGCGGTTGTTCCAGACTGACTTCCATTGACGTTGATTCCGCGAATACCGCCTTTACGTCTGAAAATGGCGTTGCGTTTAACAAGAATAAAACTGCGCTGATTCAGCTTCCCCCCGCCAGAACGGACGCCTATACCGTTCCTTCCAGCGTGACCAGTATTGGCGAGGACGCGTTCCGCTGGTGTAGTAAACTGACAGCCATTGATGTCGATTCCGCGAATACCGCCTTTACGTCTGAAAACGGCGTTGTGTTTAACAAGGATAAAACCGCGTTGGTTCAAGTCGCGCCGGGCAAAACAGGCGTTTATGCCATTCCTGACGGAGTGACCAGCATTGGCAAGTATGCGTTTTACCATTGTTCCGAGCTGACTTCCGTCACGATTCCTTCCGGCGTAACGAGTATTGGCGAGAGCGCGTTTTCAATTTGTTCCGGTCTGGTTTCCCTTACGATTCCTTCCGGCGTGACAAGTATCGGCGAGGGCGCGTTTTCAAATTGTTCCCGCCTGACTTCGATTACGATTCCTTCCGGCGTGACCAGTATTGACGATAGAACGTTTGCAAGTTGTATCAGTCTGACTTCCGTTACAATTCCTGACGGTGTGACCAGTTTAGGCGGGCAGGCGCTTTTTAATTGCCGCAGTTTGACCTCTGTTACGATTCCCGCCAGCGTGACCCGTATTGAAAACAATGCGTTTGGCAGTTCTTCCGCGCTGACTGATGTTTACTATGGCGGCACGGAAGCGCAGTGGAACGCCGTCACGATTGCAAGCAGTAACGAACCTCTGAAAAATGCCCGGATTCATTACAACAGTTCCGGCCCCGAACCCGCGCCTGCACCCACGCCCGCATATGCTTTCCCGTCCGCGCCCACAATCAGCGGCGGCGCGGCAATTACACGGGCGAATGTCGGAACGCTGACACAAATTACCGTGCCTGTCGCCTATTCCGGTAATGCCGCGCAAACCGTTACTTTCGCTGTGCCGTTCTATGACGGTAGCGGGAAGTTTATCGGCGTGGGCATGAAAACGGAGACAGTCACCAGTTCCACGCAATCCGTCACCGTGCCTGTCAGCGGCCTTTCCGGTTCGGAGAGCATGAAAGTCATGATTTTGGGAGATACGTTTAATCCCCTCTCCCCCGTTGGCAGTTATAGCCTTCCCGCCTGATTTGAAAGCGGCAATTTGTCCCCGTGCCATTTGGCGCGGGGGCTTTGCTGTCCAATCATATGTATGCTGTCATAAACGCCTTGCCATGATAACAAAGCGTATTAAAAACGGAGAGGGGATAATGTCAATGACGGAGATGAACGGAATTTATGTTTTCAATGTGGGGAATCATTATTGTCTCAGCGAATAAATCTTGAATCAAGAAGCGTATTTCACAAGGCGAGCTTGAAAAAAGGAAGTTACAATAGCCGGATTGTTCTGGAGTTTTTTCAGACGGGAACGGACATTGCTTTCCAATTCCTTCTG
>JAFSRH010000068.1 GCA_017446225.1 Oscillibacter sp. | reverse complement strand
TCCGGAAGTCGCCCGTACCTGTCCGGGACGCGCTTGCAGTACGCCGTCCTCCCACCAGAGATTGACAATTTCCGGGGACTCGTTGTCTTTGAGGTTGATTTCCGCGTCCCGGATGTTCAGTCCGCCGTTGAGCGCCCCGAAGCGGAAAGAGTACGTCTTTCTCGGGGACGGCGCGGACAAAAGTCTTTGTCTTCTTCCCATTGCTCACGCCTCCTTTCAGCCGTACACGTCCACAACCGTGGAAATTTCCGCCGTTGGCTGTCGTACCATCCCCTCCATACGCCGCAGAAACTCGTTATACAGGGTCGTGTGGCGGTATTCGTTTCGGTCCGCAATCAGCATGGCGGCCGCGTAATAACAGGCCGCCGTCAGCGCTTCCGGCTCCTCGCTCATATCGTACCCATCGGCCGGATTTTCGGGCAGACACTCCGGCGCGCGGTAGTATTCCACAACGTAAGTCGCGCCGTCATCGGGGAAAAGGATCATGCGTTCCCCTAACAGCCGGTAGTCCCCGAACGGCTCAAAGCGGCTTCCGGTGTCCCGGTACACGCCGCCCGTTTTGATTCCTCTGAACGCGTCCGGCAGAATATACGCCTTCCTGTCCCCGTAACGCTGTCCAAAATCGTGGGAAAACGAACAGGTGACGACACGCGGACAGGCTTCCGTCCGAATCCGGAGAAGGGCATCGTTGATAAGGCCCGGTATCCGGAGAATGTCATCGGACTGATTGTTATAAGCGGGGGAAATGGTTTCCCCCGCCACGCTGTACCGGTTGATCAGTTCCAGTACCCTGCGTTTGAGGTCTCCATAACATTGGCTCATACGCGCACCTCACGGGCGGCGGGACAGTTTCCCGCCGCCGCTGTCATAACGTGTCAGGCGGAAAAGGCGGGGCCGTGGTAGTAAGTCGCGCCCACTTTCTGACTGAGCACAAAGCAGTCGTAAATGACGCGTCCCTCCACGAGCCAGCCGGAAATGCCGGGCGGGTTGTCATGGATTTTGTAATCCTCCAACTGCTTCGGCGCGCAGGCCGCTTCCGGATGGGTCAGGATGAACGAGCACCCGGTCGGCAGACGGGTAGAGGCCACTTTTACGATTTTCGCGCCGTCCACTTCGCCCAGAATGCCCTTGTCAATCATTTCCTTGGACCGCTGGCTTTCCTTCATAAACGCCGGGTCCTGTTTCAGGAAATTGGCGAAAGCGTAGGAACAGAAGCATACGTGGCCGCTGTCCGGGACGTTCTGATTTCCCAAAGACTCCTGTCCTTTCAGGAACAGTTCGTAGGCGTTGCTCTTGGTGGCGGCGGTTGACGCCGTATGGCTTGCCGCAAACGCCGCGCGGGCGATTTTATCCAGCACATAGGTGTCAATCTCCGGCACGACCACTTCCCGGATCTGACGCGTCAGGGCGCGTCCGGCGTCCATGACCATTTCCGACTGGTTCTTGTCGCCCCGGTCAATGATAAACGAGAAAGCCCGGTCTTTCGTGACGGTCAGTGCCTGCACATTGTTTTGAAGGTCCGTAGGCGTACCGTAACGGGCCAGTCCACTTCGGGCGTAATCCCTCATTGCCACCGTGGGAATACTGTAGACGTTTACCGTCTTGACGCCGTTGAATTTATAGGCATTGTTCAGCGCGACCGCGGTCTGGGACGCCGCGTAAAAGCGTTCGTCCACCTGTTTTGCGTACCTGCTGGCAAGATTCACTGGCATGGATTATCACTCCTTTTGTTATTCGTCAAGGACAGCGTTACCAGTCCTCGGCCATCATACCTTTGAGGAAATCGTCTTCGGGGGTCCGCTTCGCGCCGTTGCCGGTGACGCCCCGCGCCACGGCGTGTACCATGTTGGCGGCGTTGCGTTCCAGTTCGGCGATTTTCCCCTTCAGTTCTTCGATCGTTTTCCGGTCCTGTGTCCGCTGATAACTCATGTAGGCGGTCACGGCGTCCCCGCCGTCCATCATGGCCCGGGTCACTTCGGCGGGAATTTCCTTCAGGTCCGGGGCCACGCTGTGAAGCTGGTTCAGGGCCGCGGCGTAATCCGGTTTCCCGTTCTCATTGGAAGTTCCGGCATCGTCCGTCAGGGAGAACTCTTTTCCGCCCGCGGCGTCTTTCGCCACCAGACGCGCCGCCGCGTCCGACATCCCCGCCGCTTTCTGCTCCTCGTAAACCTGACGGAACGTGTCGCGGTTCTTCGTATCCTGCGTATTGCGCAACAGTTCCTCATACATGGCCTTGTAGTCCGGCGCGGTTTCCTCTTTTGGCGGCTCCGGAACACTCTCCGCCGCCTCCGGTGTCGCGTCCGGATTCTCCGGCGCCTCCGGTGCCTTCATGCCGAACAACTCGGAAAGGTCTTTGTCCTCCGTTGCTCCGGAATCTTCCGGTTCCGGTTTCCAGCCATCCGGTACAATCGCGTCCTCATCGTAGGGAATCCCCGGCTCGCCCGTTTCCCCGACAGGCCCCACAGGCCCGACAGGCTCCGCCACCGCGGGAACGTTGGCAACGTTCGCTGTCTGTACTTCGGTTTTGTTTTCGTCCATCACTGAACTCCTTGTATTATAGAGTAGTAGTTTTTATAGACCCTCTCCAAGGTCTGTGCTACACTGTAAAGGATGCTGTGGATTGGTATCAGACTCCTACCGCTCAACGGTTCAAGAAAGGCTCCAACCACAGCCCTTTGCAGAATTGTTAATCAGTTAGATACCGCCAGACGGTTGATGTGGAACAAGGTTACAATAGCAAAGCGTCTGTGGCTCTGAACAGCATCATAATCAACCACTCGGAGGGATTTCTTATGATTTGTGTGGGTATTGAC
>JAFSRH010000067.1 GCA_017446225.1 Oscillibacter sp. | reverse complement strand
GATTGTGGAACGCACTTTCGGCTGGCTTGACAAATGCCGCAGACTTTGGAAAAATTGTGAGCGGCTTATCCATAATTCCCTCCAGATGATTTCCCTTGCCTTTATCCGTCTGCTCTTGGCAAGATACTAAACAGGCTCTTATCCTTTCGCCATAGACATCAGGTCCTGTATGGAATAAATCGGGCTGTAGCGCAGATTTCCAAGCATATCGTCAAAGATGAGGGTCCCGTCCGGCAGAATATCGCTGATTTCCGGAAGTTCCGCTATCGTTTCCAGATTTTTGTCCAGCATGAGGCCTAACGATATTTCTTCCTGTGTGCCGCCTGCCGTGTATTGCAGTATCAGACAGTCCCCCACCTGCGTGGCGTACATCAAAAACGTGACATTGTCCAGTGTCTTGAGCAGTTCGCCCGTAGCGGCGCTGTAAATCTGCGGCGCGCCGTGGTTGACGGAAACAATTTTATAATCCCGCGTCAGGAAAGCGTTCAAAGATTGGGACGTATCCACCGCTTCCCCCTGCTCCCGGTAGAGGAACTGTCCGGTAGAAGCGGAGTAGGCTTCCACGGAGCCGTCCCGGAAACGCATTTCCAGCAGTTCTTCCGTGACAGGACGTCCCAGAAAATCGGTGTCCCCGGGGCGGCGGTACTGCGGGTCATGGGTGCTGTTCAGGTCCCATTCTACTTCATTTAAAATGGTTCCGTCCTTTGTGACCATCCGGAAACCGCTGTACCCAAAGAGCGTGACCGCGTCCCGATCCCCGCGTAGACGGGCCTCCTGATGATCATAAGAAGGGTCGTAGGTGAAGCATAACGCGTCCTCGTGGTTGTCGAATTTTTTGACCATCAGCTCCGCCTTGTCATTGTTCCCTGCCGCAAGGAACGCGCCGCCAATCATAGCCCGGTCTATATAACTTTCTTCGGAACCGGATGTTCCCGAATCCAGAAGCTGTTGATAGGCGTTGAATACCCGGTACTCATTGGAAGCGCGGTTTTCATCTCTGGTCCAGAGAAGGAGACGGTCCCCGGCGTGATAAAAGCCCGCGATGCTTTCCGGCTCGTCCTCCATGTTGACCAGCCTTTTGGACCACGTTTCCGCCAGATTCACTTGAAGAATGTGCTTTAAATCGGAGACATAAAAGGAAGTCGCGTCCGCCTGTACGCGGTAAAAAGTCGGTTTGCCGCTCTCGCTTCCGTCCAGCGCGATGATAGGATTACCGGAGTCCAGATTGAGAATGTCAAAGCGGGTATTATCCGTCTCCGTCTGGAAGCGTGACAGGCCCAGATAATGACCGCAGAAACAGCCCTCAAAATGCGTATACTCGCTCGGCGGCAGGGAGACGGTTTCGTTACTGTCCCAGAGGTCGAAAATCGTCACGGAGCCGTCCGAAAAGCTCGCGGCCATACGGTGTCCGGCCTCGTCCAGCGCGAACAGGCGCAGTTGTACGTCTCCCGTCATATCGCTGGCGGCAAAGCGCATACTGTGCCCCTCAAAACTGACGGGACTGTGAGCTTCCGCGCCGGTGGCCACGTCAAAGAGCCGGGCGTATTGCGGTTCCTCCTTCCAGACGGTGGCAACGAGCGTTCCGCCCGGTGAAAGGGCCAGCGCGGTAGCGGGCTGACCGGTGTTCCAGCGGAGCGTACCGGACGAGAAGTCCCACGCGCTCAGGCCGCCAGCCCCGGCGTACAGCAAAGTTTCGTTGTCCGAAAACGCGAACTCCGCCTGTGAACCCGCTTCGGATTCCACTTCCGCGATGTTCCCGCCGCTTTCAAGGTCAAATGCCTGTATTTTCCATACGCTTCCGTCCCGTATCAGCGCGGCAACTTTCGCGCCGTCCGGCGACATCCGGATTTTTACCGGCTCGCTGGCAAGGGCAATCTTTTTCCACGGCTGATACGTTCCTTCCAGACGGTACACTCCCAGCGCGTTCGTTAAGGCCAGTTGCGCGGGGGCGATGTACTCCGGCGGGTCGTACAGCCCCGGATGTTCCGGCAGGGCGTCCAGCGCGCTGGCAACGGCCTGTTGCACGTCCCCTTCCCGTAACGCCTCTCTGGACGCGTCCGCCGAACGGTACAGAAAGTTCAGACGTTCCCTCTGCTGCGCGCCGATAAACGTCATTGCCACGCCGATCAGCGCCACGAGCAGTACGGCCGCGGCCGCTTCCCGGATGTGGCGTCTGTGTCTCTTGGAGCGCGGGTCGTTTTCGTGGAGGCGCTCAAAGTCACGGAGCATCTCGTCAGCCGACTGGTAACGCCTGTCGGGATTCGGTTCCATGGCCTTCCGGATGATACGGGCAATGGCCGGGTTGATCGGAAACTCCGTAATCGGTTTGACTTCCGCGGCGTTCTGTGCGGGCCTGAGTCCGGTAAAGAGATGGTAAAGCGTTGCGCCCACGCTGTAGATATCGGAGCGTTTGTCCAGCAGGACGGTTTTGCTTCCTGACGTCCCGGTAGAGGTGGCGCGAAATGAAAAACTGTTAGACTGCGCGGAAACGGTTCCGGACTGATTCGGACGTTCTGTCAGGCGGTTCGTATGGGAAATCTTGTCCGGCGGTTCGCTGAAATCCAGCCCGTAATGTTCCGGGGAGGCGTAGCCCCGACTGCGTCCCACGCGTACGGCCCCTTCTTCCCCCAGCGCCAAGGCGATGTTAAAGTCAATCAGGCGGATGTCGCCCTGAGGCGTGACCATGATATTGGCCGGTTTGATGTCGCTGTGCAGAATGCCGTAGGGCGGACGGCTGTGGAGATAGGACAGGGCCTCCAAAAGCTCACAGGACCACTCAATGAGTTTCGGCTGTGGGAAGCGTTCCCCGCGTTTGAGCGGCTTGTCCAGACTTTCCCCCTCAATGTAGTCCATGACGGTATACACTATGCCGTCCTCTTGGACAAAGTCGTAAACCTGTGGAATGTAGGTATGGCTCAGGTTTTTGAGGGCGTCCACTTCCCGGCGGAGCGCTTCCGGATTTTTGGAGAGACTGCGCTTGTCCGCCTTTAAAACAATCATTTTATTCAGGCGTGTGTGTCTGCCAAGGTAGACAACGCCCCCGCCGCCCGCGCCGATTTCCTGTAAAATTTCATACGTGGAGGCGATTACTTGTGGCATCATATTCCCCCGTTCTCTTATTCCGTGGACGGTTCCGCGTATTCCATTTTTTTACTTTTTTCACAGAGTAGGCCGAAACGCAAGTAAATTTGGAAACTTTCTCCCTTGATTACCTGCGTCTCGTACCTATTTTCAAAATATCACGGCGGCGCAACGCCGCGCTGTCCGGATTACTTCCAGTTCTCGCCGCAGTTGTCCACGCCGTACGTTGCTTCTTCCGGCGTGAACCGGTCGGCGACCAACTGCTCAATGAGTTCATCGCGGGTGAATTCCATGGTGTCAAGGTAACTCCGGGCCTGTTTGGCGGCCTGTTCGTTCCAGTCGGCCCCGCAACTGTCCACGGCGGATACGGCCTCCTCTTCGGAGAAGCCGTCATAGAGGAGCTGGTCAATGAGCGTCTGCCGGGAGAGGGCCATAATGTTCAAATAGTTCTGCACGTCCTCGGCCGCGGTCATGACTTCGGAGGCCGGCGGCAACGCCGATTCCATCGCTTCTTCCTCTACCTCCGGGACGGAGGCCGTATCGGAAACTTCGGAAAGTACCGCGGGTTCCTCGTTATTCGTCTCGGGGAGCGCCTGTTCTCCGCCGCAGCCCGCCAGCGCAAAGGTCAGGCAGAGCGCGCCCGCGACACAACAAAGTTGATTCCATTTCATAAGGTGAACTCCTTTCAAGTCATTGCAGTGATTGCGTCTGATATTCACATGACTGTCACAAGGACGGTCAGCCGTGACGTTTTTTTCCGTACTCCTCTTGCAGCGTTTTTTTCAGGCGCTTTCCGGTGATGGTGAACACCACGCACGACACAACGCCCAAAGCCGCCGCCGCGCACAGTACGCCTACCCCCGCGTGAAACAACGCTTCCCCGTAAATCATCCTGCCATCCCCTTTCCATGGACGTCAAAGGCGCGCTTTGACCAGTACCATACTGTAATTGTCCTTGGCGCCGTTCTTGAGCACTTCTTTCCGAATAGCCTCTACGGTATGTTCCGGTGAGGAGAGATTGAAAAGCAGTTTCCGCCGTAAAAAGTCCGGTTTCGCGAAACGGTACACGCCATCGCTGCACAGGAAAAAGCCGTCCCCGTTGCGGATGTTGTCCGTACGCGTGTTGAACTCAAGGGAAGTACGCAGTCCGACAGCGCTGGTCAGTTTTCCATTGAGTGAGGCCTTGGAGCTGTCCTTGGCGCGGTAGACGTCATCGCGTGAAATCTGGTCGAGTGACAGGCCCCGGAAACGGTAAATCCGGCTGTCTCCCGTCCACACGTACGCGCAGTTTCCGCCGTAGAGAAACAGCATGGCCAGCGTAGAGCCTGCTTTATGTTCGCCGTAACGCTCCACGACTTCCCGGTTGAGCGTAAACAGGACGTTTTGCATCTGCTTTACCGCCGCGTGGAAGTCCAGCTTTCCGCGCATGGGGAGAAATTCCTGTGTCCACCATCGGTCGTAATCATCGCGGATTTTCGCGCTTACGACTTCGCCGTCCGCGCGTCCCCCGATTCCATCGGCGACCAGAAACAGTCCCGCGTCCTGATCGACCCGCATCAGAAAGGCGTCCTCGTTATTGCCGCGCACAAGGCCGACTTCGGAACAGCCCGCGTATTTCAAGCTCATCGAATCTCAACCTTGAAATTAACCCTTCCCAACCGGATTGTACTTCCACTGGAAATCTCCATAGTGTTCACAACGCGGTTATTTCCAATGTATGTGCCGTTTGAGGAATTCAGGTCCCGGATACAGAAAGCGTAATTGTCCGTATAAATCTCGCAGTGGGAGCCGGAAATGGACTTGTCATAATCCAAGACAATCCGGTTTTTCGCGCTGCGCCCAATGGTAACCGGTTCCCGCAAAGACGCGTTAAACTGCCGTTCCGGGTGGTCCATGTCCGTGAGGTACAGGACCCGGGAAGTCCCGTCCATGTCATTGTCAAAGATGGGCATGGTCTCGTCACTTTCGTCTTCGTCCTCGTCAATAATAGCGGTGTGGTCTCCGCTGTCATTGTTGCGTGAGAAAATGTCGGTAGAATCCGAGCCTATGGAGCCGGAGCCGGAACCGTGAACGGGAACTACGGCGTTATTTCCGCGTTTCAGAATCAGGAAAATGGCGACACCGGCGCCGGTCAGTCCGAGAACCAATACGACAATCAGAACGATAATGCCGACAGGCAGTCCCTTTGGTTCGGATTCTTCCATCGGGTCGGGGTCAGGGTCGGGATCCGGGTCCGGAACAGGCGGCGGCGTTGGTCCCACGGGCGTTACGGAACCATGGGCTGACGTGCCGTCCGCGAAATTCACAAGGATTTCCTGTGACGTTCCGCGCATATCCTCCGGGATGGTGAGCGACACGCGCACCGGGATTTCCTCCCAGCGCATAATATTGGCGATATCGGACGCTCCGACTTCGTTCATGTTCCACGAACGGGCGGACGTCTGCGCGGAAAGGGAGTACATCTGTTGAAGAAGGGCGTTGTTTTCTCCGGTATTGCACCCGATTGTATAAATGGGAACGTTGGAGACGGTAACCCGGGCAGTGGAAAGGCGGTCACGGAAGTTTTCAATCGTCTTTCCGGACGGGACATTGTCTCCTCCCGCTGAGATGACCACCATCCGGACAAATTCCGTCCCCGTACGGCTGGCCTCCGCGGACAGGGCCTCATCGACTGCCCCCATAAGGTACGCTTCCTGATTATAATAATCTATGCTTTCAACCTGCTTCTTGAGGTCCGCGAAATTGGATCCCTCATATTTTTTGCTCAGGTGGTCGGAAAAAGTACAAAATACGTAAGTTTCCTTGCTCGCTTTGCTGCCCAGAAGGGTGGTCAGAAGGTCCGCTGTCTTGGGCCGCATTTCTTCCGGCATGGACATGGAATTGTCCAGCAGAATCCATGTAACCACAGAAGTCTCATTGGCGTCAGCGGCAATTTCGGCGCCATCAATGGATTTCCCGCCGATTTGAACGCCCGTCACCGCCGGTCCGCCCGTGTGCCGCGCGTACAGGGTCAGATTGTTGGCGTTTACGTCCAGCCGCTGTTGCAAGATTTGCGGCTCGGCGGCGGCCAGCGCCATGGGAAGCGCCGCGAGCGTCAAATAGGTAAGCGTCAGCAGAGCGCTGAACATCCGTCTAATATTCATTAGCAATCCTCCTCGCCTCCATTTCCGCCGCCCGGACCTGTTCGGCGATAGTCCGGATTTTTCTGGCGGTTTTTTTCAGTTCATCCGCCATGGCCTGTATTTCGGCCTCCACTTTTTCACCCTTCCGGAGATAGGACGGCGCGCTTTCACTTTGCCATGTGCGCCGCGTTGCGTTTAAGAGCCTGTTTAGTATCTTGCCAAGAGCAGACGGATAAAGGCAAGGGAAATCATCTGGAGGGAATTATGGATAAGCCGCTCACAATTTTTCCAAAGTCTGCGGCATTTGTCAAGCCAGCCGAAAGTGCGTTCCACAAT
>JAFSRH010000010.1 GCA_017446225.1 Oscillibacter sp. | reverse complement strand
CTCCATACAAGCGAATCACCTCTTGGAAACCCATTTGATTTCTCTGCCGTTTCCGCTGGATTCGCGTCCGCTCCGGATGTGCCGGCCCGGTTAGCATACGCCGCCGGACGGAAATCAACCGGCACAAAATCCGGCATTTCTGGCAAACAAAAAGGCCCCCGCGGAAAACTTCCGCAGGGGTGGAAATTTTTACTGACGGTCTTTGAAGATGTTGAACAGGGACCCCCAGTAATCATCGTCACTGTTGGCGGGCTTCTGCGCGTCAGCGGGAGCGGCGTCCGCTTGCGGCACGGGGGACGGTTCCGGCGGCGCGGGTTCCGGCTGCGGCGCGGGGGCCGCGACGGGCTGTGACACCGGCGCCGCTTCCGGCGCGCGGACCGGCGCCCGGACAGGTTGAGCCGCGGGCGCGTCTACGCTGGATTTGGCCTTGTCGAAGCCCGTGGCAATCACCGTAACGCGAATTTCATCGTCCATATTCTCATCGAAGGTCGCGCCGAAGATGGTCAGCGCGTCGGGATGTACGGCCTGCTGGACCAGACTGGCCGCTTGGTCGACTTCTTCCAGACCGATATCCGGGGAACCGGTGATGTTAATCAAAATGCCGCGCGCGCCCTCAATGGACGTCTCAAGAAGCGGGCTGGAAATGGCCATACGCGCGGCCTCTTCCGCCTTGCTCTTGCCGCCGGCACGTCCAACGCCCATATGTGCCATGCCGGCGTCTTTCATAACGGCGGTGACATCGGCGAAGTCAAGGTTGATGAACCCGGTGTCGCGGATCAGGTCAGAAATGGACTGTACCGCCTGTTTGAGCACGTCATCGGCGATTTCAAAGGCGTTTACAAAGGTAATTTTCTGGTCCGTGGCGAACTTCAGGCGGTCATTGGGGATAATGACCAGAGAGTCGACCTTGCTTTCCAGTTCGGCAATCCCGGCCTCGGCGCAGCGCATTCTCTGCTTGCCCTCGAAGCCGAAGGGTTTCGTGACCACAGCCACGGTGAGGATATCCATTTCCTTGGCAATCTCGGCGACCACAGGCGCGGCGCCCGTGCCGGTACCGCCGCCCATACCGGCGGTAATGAATACCATGTCCGTGTCCTCAAGGGCCTTGGAAAGCTGGTTGCGGCTCTCCTCGGCGGACTTGCGGCCGACTTCCGGATTGGAACCGGCGCCCTGTCCGTGCGTGAGCTTTTCGCCAATCTGGATTTTAGATGTCGCGCTGGAAACGTTCAGGGCCTGCTTATCCGTATTGACGGCCACGAAATCAATGCCCTTGATTCCAGAGTTGACCATGCGGTTGACAACGTTACTGCCAGCTCCGCCGACTCCAATGACCCTGATGTTGACAACACTTTCAGGTCCCGTGTCTAATCCAAATGCCATGTTACTGCCTCCTGCCATCCTTTTGTATCGGCGAACGCTTCCGCCGCTGTTGTCTGGTTTGCGTCTTTCCTATTGTATGACACTTTTCCTGTCCGGTCAAGTCCTCATTCTGAAAATTTAACGATTTTTTTACAAACGGCCCCGGAACGCCGGGAGAACGGTCAGCGGACGTTCTGCTGGAAATAATTTTTGTCATCGCGGGTCAGGTCGAAGGTGCCGGTCATATTGTCCTGAATCTTTTCGCCAGCAATGTAGACCTCCAGCGCGTGGAGTTTGAAGCGGTAGTTGGAGTCCAGCGGGAACTTGACGGTAAAGCGTCCGCCGTAGTCCACTAAAATGCAACTGTGATTGTCAAGGCGGATGCCGTCCACATCGTCGAGCATTTGGGCGTTGTCCAGCGCGGTGAGGAGCTGCACGAGACTGCGCTGCTGGGGTAAATACTCGCTGGGCAAGGCGATCTGGGTGCCCACGGACGGGGAGAGAATCGGACAGCCCGTGATCTGGGCGTACTGTCCGGCGGCGGAGATGTCGAGGCGGTCCACGATTTTTCCGCTGGAACTGACCAGCCAGCACGCCTCATCCTGCGCCACGGCCAGCGGTATGACGCATTCTTTCAGCTCAATGATGAGCGTATCGGGCAAATCCCGGCTAATTTGCACGTCTTCCAGATAAGTCAGCTCCCGGATGAGCCGTTCCGCCATTCGGTACTTGTTCATCAGGAACATATTTTTCCCGTCCGAAACGCCCGCAATGGAGAGAATTTCGGCGTCGCTGTAGCGGTGCGCGCCGATGATGTTTACGATTTTCACGCGGAAGAACATAATCAGCGCGGCCAGCACCGTGACAATGATAATCAGCGTGGAGGCCAGACGGGAGAGGTACCCCCGTTCGGTGTGAACGCGTCTGCGGCGCCGTCTGGGGCGGCGCGCGCCCCGGACGGGCCGGGGTTCTCTCCAAAGGTCGGTCCGGCGGACGCTGTCACGTCTCCGGCGGTCCCGCTGACGTCCGCTTCTCCGGTTGCTGTTGCCCTCTGCCATAACATATCTCCTGTACAATTTCCCGTGTCGCGCGGGAGGCGTTCCACGTCCCCGCCCAGCCCGGACAGGTCCCGCGCGATATCCTCATAGCCCCGGTCAATGTGGCGCAACGTGCCAACGCGGGTTTCCCCGTCCGCGGCCAGCGCCGCCACGCACAACGCCGCGCCGCCGCGCAGATCCGTGCACTCCACCGCCGCCCCGTGCAGGGACGCCGTACCGTTGACCACCGCCACGCGTCCGAACACCCGGATGTCCGCGCCCATGCGGCGGAGTTCGGCAACGTGCCGGTAGCGGTTCTCAAACAAATTTTCTTCAAAGACGGTCGCGCCTTCCGCGCGCAAAAGCGCGGCCATAAGTACGGCTTGCGCGTCCGTGGGGAAGCCGGGATAGGGCGCGGTCCGGACCGGTCCCACGGCACGCAAGCGCGGCGCGGCCCGGAAGCGAATTCCGCGGGCGTCCGGCGTGACCTGACAGCCGCTCTCCCGCAGTACGGCCAGCGCCGCGTCAAGGCGCCGCGCCTCCGCGTCCCGGAGGAAGATTTCCCCGCCCGCGGAGGCCGCCGCGCACAGATACGTGGCCGCCACAATCCGGTCGGGCATGACCGGGTACGCGCAGCCGTGCAGGGCCGGACGCCCCGTCACGGCGATGGTACCGCTTCCCGCGCCCCGTACGTCTCCCCCGCAGGCGTTGAGGAACCCGGCAAGGTCCACAATTTCCGGCTCCCGCGCGGCGTTGCGCAGGACCGTTACGCCGTCCCCGCCGCAGGCGGCCAGCATGAGGTTTTCCGTGGCGCCCACGGACGGCGTGGGGAGTACGATGTCCCGTCCGCACAGGCGACAGCCGTCACAGCAGAGCGTGCCGCCGTACTCCCGGATATCGGCCCCCATGGCGCGGAGTCCGGACAAGTGCAAATCAATGGGGCGCGGGCCGAGTTCGCACCCGCCGGGCATTCCGCACACGGCCCGCCCGCACCGGGCCAGAATCGCGCCCAGAAAGACCACGGAAGAACGCATTTCCCGCATGAGCGTATCGGAGATGGTACAATCCCGGAACGAGGAGGCGTCCACGTTCAGGGAATCGCCGTCCCACGCGGCGGAACAGCCCAGTTCCCGCAGAATTTTGATAGAGGTTTCCACGTCCCGCAGACGCGGACAGCGTTGCAGGGTCACAGTACCGTTGACCAGCAGGGACGCCGCCAAAATGGGCAGGACACTGTTTTTCGCGCCCTGTACGCGGACCTCACCCGACAGAGGCCGTCCGCCCCGAATGAGCAGTTCTTCCATTTCCGTTTCCTCCACAGAATGAGCGTAACCCGTCCGACGGCGGGTCCGCTTCATCCTATGGGGAACGCGGGAAAGCGGTTACTTTTCGATAGATTCCACGGTTTCCAAAATGCGTTCGGCGGCGTCCCGGATACCCAGAGACGCCATAGCCTCCGACATACGGCGCAGACGCGCGGGGTCGCGTAAAATATCCTGAACCGTCCGGAAGAGCAGTTGCCCGGAACAGTCGGGTTCCGTGAGGACCGCCGCGCCCCCGGCCTCTTCCAGCGCGCGCGCGTTCTTCTCCTGATGGTGGTTGGTGACGTACGGGGACGGCACCAGTACGGCCGGGACGCCCAGCGCGGTCAGCTCGCTGAGCGTGGACGCGCCCGCGCGGGAAATGACAAGGTCCGCCGCCCGCATGACCAGCGGCATGTCGTACACGTACTCCACCAGCCGTACGGACGGGCCGTCCGTGTCCGTCACGCCCTTGTCTTGCAGGAGCGCCCGGAGCGTTGGAAAGCCCGCTTTCCCGGCGGCGTGGATATGGTAGAACGGCGTCTTGACGGCTTCCAGCGCGATAAAATCCGCCATCTGCCGGTTCATCACGGACGCCCCCAGCGAACCCCAGAACGATACCACCAGCGGCCGGCCGTCCGCAACGCCCAGTTCCCGTTTCGCCTCCGCCTTGGTACGCGTAAAGAAGTCGCCGCGCACAGGCGTTCCGGTGACGATGACTTTTTCCGGGTGTTTGTAATTGGCGCGGCAGGCCTCAAAGCCTACCATAATCCGGTCGGCCACGGGTTCCAGCAGTTTGGTTGTCAGGCCGGGGATCATGTTCGATTCGTGCACCGCGGTGGGAATGCCGAGTTTCGCGGCGGCCCGGACCGCCGGATAACTCGCATAGCCGCCGGTCCCGATGACCGCTTCCGGACGGAAGTCCAGCAGAATCCGCCTTGCCTCCCCCGGGGAGCGCGCCAGATTGAACGCCGAGACCAGATTGTGACGCAGTTCTTTCGGTGCGAACGAACGGTGAAAGTTGGAAACGTGCACGCTACGGAACGGATACCCCGCCTTTTTGAGTAAATCGCGTTCAAGGCCGCGTTCCGCCCCCACGAAGAGAAATTCCGCCTCCGGGCATTCCTCCCCGATACGCTGAGCCAGCGCAAGGGCCGGGTTGACGTGTCCGGCCGTGCCGCCGCAGGTAAAGAGTACCCGTTTCCATGCCTTTTTCATGTTGCGCCCCCTGTCATAGTTTCATCTGACGCGACACCGACAGCACAATTCCCATTTCCGCTAATTGTATGAGAATCGCCGTGCCGCCGTAACTGAAGAACGGAAGGGAAATGCCGGTCGTTGGCAGGAATCCCGTCACCACGCCGATATTGAAAAACGTCTGCATGGCCATCTGTGTGATGACGCCCGTGGCCAGCAGGCTTCCGAAGCGGTCCCGCGCGTGCAGGGCGATCCAGTAGCCCCGGAGAATCATAGCCGCGAAGAGTAACATAATCAGCGTTGCCCCGATCAGGCCGAGTTCCTCACAGACGACCGCGAAAATAAAGTCGTTGTGCTCCTCCGGCAGATAGAGGAACTTCTGACGGCTCTTGCCCAGTCCCACGCCGAACAGGCCCCCGGAACCAATGGAAATCAGGCTCTGTACGAGCTGGTAGCCCTGATTCTGCGGGTCAATAAAGGGGTTCTTCCACATGGCAATGCGCGACTGTCCGTACGGAATGAGGCCCTTTATCATGAGCAGGGCCACGAATCCGGCGCCGCCGACCGCCCCCAGCACCCAGCGCAGTTGAATGCCGCCGACTAACATCAGGACCGCGCCCGTACCCAAGATCAGGATCGTTCCAGACAGGTGCGGCTCCAGCAACATCAGCACGGAAATAACCGCCATAATTTTCAGATAGGGCAGGATTCCCTCCCGGAACGTGCGCATACGTTCCCGTTTCCGGGAAATGTCGCTGGAAAACCAGATGATTACGGCCAGCTTGACCAATTCCGAGGGCTGGAACCGGAACAGGTTTCCAACGCCAATCCAACGGCGGGCGTTGTGGCTCAGTTTGCCGATACCGGGTATCAGGACCAGCACCAGCAGGACCACGGAGACCATCAGAAACAGTTTCGCAATGCCGCGAAGGCGTTGATAATTCACCCGGCTGATGATGAGCATGAAGCAAATGCCCGTCAGCGCGAACAGACCCTGAAGGCGGAAAAAATAAGTCGGGTCCTGTCTCTTGTAGTAGGCCCACGGGAAACTGGCCGAGAGCAGCATAACCAGTCCGACCGCCGTCAGGAGAAGCACCAGCAGGCAGAACGGCATATCCATAGGACCGCTGGCCAGTTCGCGGCTTTCGCGTTCCTGTTCGCGGAGTTTCTCCCGGACTTGCCGGTCCCGGCTCTCCTTCTTTTTTTGCGCCTTTAAACGCTCCGGCGTTGGGGACGGTTCTTTCGGCGCGGGCACCGCCGCCTTCCCGCGCAGTACGTCCGCCGCGTCCCGGAGTCTGCGCCAAACGTCCCGCTGTGCCTCCGCCATTTCAACGCCTCCTTCCCCGTCACAGGCCGTAGCGCCGCCGCGCCGCCATATACGCCAGCAGACAGCACGCCGCCGTGACCGCGGTAAATACGCCCACAACTTTCCACTCGCTCCAGCCGCACAACTCCAAATGGTGATGAAGCGGGGCCATTTTGAAAATACGCTTTCCGTGCGTGGCCTTGAAGTAGCCCACCTGAATAATGTCCGACATGGTTTCGGCGATATAGACAATGCCCACGGGAAGCAGAATCAGGGGCATATCGAGCGCGAAGGCCAGCGCGGCCACGGCTCCGCCCAAGAACAAGCTCCCCGTGTCGCCCATGAACACGACCGCCGGATGGGCGTTATAGAACAGAAAGGCCGTCAGCCCCCCGGCCATGGCCGCCGGAAACAGGCTCTGTACGCCGTAACGGTCCCACGTCAGCGCGATGACCGTAAAGAAGCACATGACCACCAGCGTCACGGTAGCGGCGAGGCCGTCCACGCCGTCCGTCAGGTTGACCGCGTTGACACAGCCGACCATGACGAAGGCCGAGAAACACAGGTAAACGTACCAGTTCAGCGGGAGCGAAACGGATGTGCCGGGAATATAGAGGGTATTTCGCAGAAAGCCCTCATGCCGCATGACGGTTAAAAAGATTACGGACTCGGCCAGCTGCAGAATCAGTTTCTGTTTGACGGTCAGGCCCTCATTGCGGTGGTAGCGGACTTTCTGGAAGTCGTCAATAAAGCCGATCATGCCGAAGGCCAGCGCGAAGAGCAGGATATGCAGGTGCACGTAGACCCCCGCGCGCATGAACGGAAGGCCGAGGACAAATACCGCGATTGCCGTACCCAGAATGAACATTACGCCGCCCATGGTAGGGGTACCGGCTTTTTTCGCGTGCCAAGTCGGGCCGTCCTCACGGATTTCCTGACCGGCGTGTAATTTGCGCAATTCCTCAAGGACGAAGTGTCCGAGGACGAGCGTCAGCAAGAAGCTGACAACGAAAGCAAGGCAGGCTGTCACGATGTTTCACGCACTCCTTCTGTTTTACTCTGCCGCGTACGATACCATAAAGCGGCGCGGAAAGCAAGTGGAAAATTACTTCCCGGCGGCGTAGCGCGCCGCGGGGGAGAGATACCCCGCCACAATTTTCCGTTCGTCCATGGGGTACTTGACCTGTCCGATTTCCTGATAGGTTTCGTGGCCCTTCCCGCACAGGACGATAACGTCTCCGGGCTGCGCGTGGTCCATACAGTAGCGTATGGCGCGCACCCGGTCCTCAATGACGACGTAGGGCGTAGTAGCGCCGGCCATACCGGGCAGAATGTCCCGAATGATGGCGGACGGCGACTCCGTGCGCGGGTTGTCGGTCGTGACAACCACAAAATCGGCGTTCGCCGCGGCAATGGCCCCCATTTTCGGACGCTTTGACTTGTCGCGGTCTCCGCCACAGCCGAACAGGGCAATGGTCCGGCCTTTCGCGAACCCTTTGACGCTCCTGAGCACGTTTTCCAGTCCGTCCGGGGTGTGGGCGTAATCGATCAGCACGGTGTACGGCTTCCCGGGGGTGGGGACGACCTCCACGCGTCCCTTGACGTGCGGGACGTTGGACAGCGCCTTTACGCTTCTTTTCAGCGGAATTCCCAGCGCCAGCGCCGCCGCCAGCGCGTCCAGCACGTTATAGACCATGAACGCGCCGGGGATGTTCACGCGTACCGGGACAACGGCCCGCGAGGTCACCGCCGTAAAGGCCACATGGTCCGCCGCCAGTTCGATACCATCGGCCCACAAATCCGCGTCCGGCGTACGTCCGAAGGTGAACAACTGACAGGTGGAATGCCTTGTCAGGCGTTCCGTCCACGGGTCATCGGCGTTGCACACGCCCTTGTCACAGTTCCGGAACAAAATTGCTTTCGCGTCACAGTAGGCTTCCATGGTCTTGTGAAAGTCGAGATGGTCCTGTGTCAGGTTCGTGAAAATCCCCACGGCGTAGCGCACGCCATAGACCCGGTCGAGATACAGCGCGTGGGAGGACACTTCCATGACAACGTGCGTACAGCCCGCGTCCCGCATACGCGCGAACAGCCCCTGTAACGCGAACGACTCGGGGGTTGTGCGCTCCGTGGGAAGGACCTGTTCGCCGATCAGGTTCTGATTGGTGCCAATCAGGCCCACTTTTACGCCCGGTTCCTTTTCCAGAATGGCCTTTAACAGATACGTGGTGGTCGTCTTGCCGTTGGTGCCCGTGACGCCGATCATGGTCATGGAGTCGGCGGGGTGGCCGTAGAAGTTCGCGCCAATGACGGCCAGCGCGCGCCGGGAATTGCGCACCTGCACATAGGGGACCGCGTCTTTCGGGGTCCGTTCGCACACCGCCGCGCACGCGCCGTGCTGGTATGCCTGCCCGATAAACGCGTGACCGTCCGCCGCGTAGCCGGTCATGGCCACGAACAACGAGCCGGGACGCGCCGTCCGGGAATCATAACTCACGGAGGAAATTTCCCGTTCCATATCCGCTGTGGCGGAGAGGATTTCCACGCCCCGCAACAGGTCCTTTAATTTCATACCGATTCCTCTTTTCTTTCTGCGCTTGCCGGTCAGTCCAGCACGGTACCGTCCCCAAACTGCACCGTGACCACGCTTCCGGCCGTCAAATGGCTTCCGGGTTGCTGTTCCTGCCGGATGGCAAGAATATTGGATGCGCCGCGCGTGGTACCTGACACCCGGAGAATCAGTCCCGCTTTGGTCATGGCCTGATTGGCCTTCTCAATGCTCATACCCAGCACGTCCGGGACCGTGCAAAGTTCGTCCGGCTTCGTCTGGCCCAGATACAGGATGATTTGGGCGTTGTTGGGGACAATCGCGCCTCCCGCGGGGGTCTGGTCCGTGACGGTGTCGCCGTTGCCGACCGTGCGGTAGGAGAAGGAAGCGTGATTCAGGCGTTCAACGGCCTCATCCAGCGTACGGCCCACGACATTCGGCGTTGCCACGTCCACCCGGGCGAGTTCCTCTTCCGTATACTCCGGCTCCACGCCCAGATAGGGGAGAATGTCGGCCATAATCTGGCTTGCGGTCGGGGCGACCATGTTGCCGCCGGAGACGTATACGCCGGTATCACGGCTGGGGGTGTCGAGGGTCAGAAGCATGATATAGCGCGGACTGTCGGCGGGGGCGAAACACATAAACGACACGACAACGTCTCCGCGCGGGTTTTCCGTGGTTTTGGAGCCGGTTTTGTCGGCGGTGCCGGTCTTGCCGCCGATACGGTATCCGGCGACCTGTCCGTTTTTCCCGGTCCCCTGCGCTACCACGTACTCCAGACACTCCCGCACGACCGCGGACGTCTCCTCACTGACGACCTGTCGAATGGGGGTGGCGTCATGTTGCCAGACGATGTTTCCATTGCTGTCCAGTTTCTTTTCCACGATATAGGGGGTGTAAAGGTATCCGCCGTTGATACAAGCCGCCTGTGCGCGGATCAGTTCCACGGGCGTGACGTTGAACGTCTGCCCGAAGGCGTAGGAGGCCAGAGAGACCACGTTGGAATTGAAGCTCTGCTCGCTGGCAAAAATCCCCTGCACTTCCCCGATCATGTCGATTCCGGTCTTTTCCATCAGGCCAAAGGATTTCAGATAGCGGTAATAGGTCTCGGTGCCGATGCTCAGGCCCATGGTGATAAACGCCGGGTTGCACGAGTTTCCGGTGGCGGTTTTCAGGTCCTGTACGCCGTGGCCGCTCCGCTTGGAACACCCGATAGGTTTCGACCAGCCCGGTACCCGGATGGAACCCGTACAGTTAAACGTGGAATTGATGTCAATGAGGCCCTCTTCCAGTGCGGCGGCAAGGGTGATGGGCTTGAACGTGGAGCCGGGTTCATACGTGGAGTCAACGCACTTGTTACGCCACTGGCTGTTCATGGCGCGGTTCGTGACCGCCGCCCGGGCTTCCTCGTACGCCTCTTCGCTCTCGTACTCCGTACGCTTCGCCTCAATTTCCTGTAACTCCGCCTCGGTCTTTTTCACAAGGGACGGGTCGATCACCGCGCTGTACTGATTGGGGTCGTAATCGGGGTAGGAGGCCATGGCGACAATACCGCCCGTGTTCACGTCCATGACAATCCCGGCGGCGCCGTTCGCGGCGTCGTAGCGGTCGATCATGTCGCGCAAGCCCTTTTCAAGGTAGTTCTGTACCGTGACATCCATGGTCAGCACGAGCGTGTTTCCGTCCTCGGCGTCATAGTATTGTTCGTACTGGTAAAGCAAATCGGTTCCTTCGGCGTTCTTGGCGGTGATGGTCATGCCGGACACGCCCTGCAAGTCCGATTCGTACTTGGATTCCAGTCCCACACCGCCCACGTTGTCGCCGTTGACGAACCCCAGCACATTCGCCGCAAGGGTGTTGTTGGGGTAGTACCGCTTGGAGTCCGGCTGTAGCCAGATTCCCTGCAAGCGTCTGGGAGCGGATTTGTGGTCCGACTTCAGCACGGTTTGCCCGGAAGCGTTTTGTTCGGTCAGTTCGTTGCCTTCCTCGTCAATCAGGCCGTTCATAAACCTTCGGACTTCGTCCGCGGTCTTTTGGTCCACTTTCTTTTTAATGATGGCGTACTGGTTCCTTGTGTTCTCCATCTGCTTCATCACGGAATTCTGGTCCACGTTCAGAATCCGGCTCAGGCCCCGCGCGACATAGGACTGGTCCAGAAGGCGGGGCGGATAGTAGTCCTGTTTCTTTTTTTCCGCGGCCGCGGCGGCGTCTTTCTGTTCCTCCTGCTGTTTCCGCACAAACTGCTGAATTTCCTTCGGAGAAATGATCACGGTTTCCGCCGTGGCGGACGCGGCCAGAATATCCCCGTTCCGGTCCAGAATGGACCCGCGGGAGGCGGTAATCACCGCGCTTCGGGTCTGCTGATGGGCGGCGCGTTCCTGTAAACTGTCGTGCTGGCGGATTTGCAAATCATAGAGTTTGAAAAAGAGGGCCGCGAACGTGGCAATGCCCAGAAGGAACATCACCCACAGAATACGGGTCCGGATGACCTGATTGGCGCGGCGGGACTCCTCGCTTCTGCGCGGGGACGGGCGTTCGGCGTACGGGTCGCCGAACGTGAACACGTCCGAAACGGCCCCTTCGAGCGCCGGCCCGATACGGGCGGCCAGCCCGCGCAGGAATGCAACAATATTTTCAGGCATTCGTAAGCCTCCTGAATGAAAACGGAACGGCGCGGCGCGCGGTTCCGGGGATAGGTTCGGGCGGACGAACAGAGAGCAAGAAGCCGCGCTTCTCGCTCTCCGTCTGCTGTCGCAATATCGGCGGCCCGGAATGGTTTCGGCTGCTCTGCTCCATTATAATGCGGCAGTCAGCTGAAAAATTCCTTCATGGCCTGAAAACCGTGTAACGCGGAAAGCACAAATCCGCTAAGTACGCCGCCCTCTTCCTCCGGGTACACGACAACGGTGTCTCCCTCGGAGAGGTCCACGTACGCCACCTGACTGGCGGCGGGCACGGACATTCCGGCGGCCTCGGCGGCTTCCTTGACGGTCGCCCGGTCAAACATCTGCTCGTATTCCGCGTTCAATTTCGCGTGTTCGTTTTCCAGACTCTGCAGCTCGCTTTTCAGTTGCACCGTCTCGGAAGAAAGACGGGTAAGCTCGATGCAGTTCATCAGCACGAGCATGGCAACCGCAAGCGCCACTACAACGCCCAGAATCGCGGGGAGAGAGACTTGTACGGCCGCCGCTCTCCGTTCAGCCATTGCACGGGTTTTCCGGCGTCTGTGTTCGTAGGTCAGTTCACCGGCCTGCTCTAATTCCCGCTGTCTTATCGTCCAATCCAGTCCTCTGGCCAGGTTGTCGCTCATAGCGGTCCTTCGCACAAAACGCTCTTCCCTCGCCACCAACTCCATGGCAATTCCCCCTTCTTTGCGGCGCGTGTTCGCGCCGTTCTTTATATCGGTACAGTCGCGCCGGAGCGCGGCCGACCTTCACAGGCAGTCTAATTTCTCCACGGCCCGGAGTTTTGCGCTGCGGGCGCGGGGATTCTTCCGTAATTCGTCCTCATCGGGCGCAACGGGCTTCCGGGTCACGGGGCGGACCTTCGGACGCCGTCCGCACACGCACACCGGAAACTCTTTCGGGCACACACAGCCCTGTTGAAATTCTTGGAACGTCCGCTTCACAATCCGGTCCTCAAGGGAATGGAACGTGATGACGGCCAGCCGCCCGCCGGGGCGGAGACGGTCCACCGCGGCGCGTAACATAGGTTCCAGCGCGTCCAGCTCTCCGTTGACGGCGATCCGGATGGCCTGAAAGGACCGTTTCGCGGGGTGCTGTTTCTCACGCCGCGCCCGGGCGGGCATGGCGGCGCGGATCACATCGGCCAGATCCACGGTCGTTTCAATCGGACGGGCGCGGACAATGGCGCGCGCGATAGCGGGGGCGTAACGTTCCTCGCCGTAGGCGTAGAGAATGCGCTTGAGTTCGTCCCCGGGCCACGTGTTGACCACGGTGTAGGCGGAGAGCGGGGCGGCGGGGTCCATACGCATATCGAGCGGGGCGGCGCGCAGATAGGAGAAGCCGCGCGCGGGGTCCTCCAACTGCGGGGACGAAACCCCCAAATCAAAGAGCATGCCGTCCGCTTCCCGGACGTTGGCGCGGTCAAGGAGCGCGTCAAGGTCGGCAAAGGAGCCGTGCAGAAGGGTCACGCGGTCGCGCCACGGCGCCAGACGTTCCGCGGACGCGGACAACGCCTCCGGGTCGCGGTCGATTCCGACAAGGCGGCCCGTAGTCAGACGCCGTACGATTTCGCGCGCGTGGCCGGCGCGGCCCAGCGTACCGTCCACGTACACGCCCTCCGGACGCACGGGCAGCGCGTCCAAACAGGCTTCCAGCAGGACCGGCGTGTGATGGTATTCGGGGCGCGTATCCATGGTCCAGCACTTCCGTTTCCGTAACCTGTGTCCAGTATATCCGCATTTACCGGAATTGGCAAGCCTTTTTTAGCGGAGAATAGGGAAAAATTTCAAAAATTCCGCTTCCGGACGGCAAAATAGAACGCATATTCTATATTTCGGCCTGTCCGGGGGAGCTGTTCAGGCTTCCGACTTGGCGGCTTCCGCGCCGGTCCCGATTTGCTCGCGTTTTTCCTGAATCCGCGCCGCCGAAACCGTACGGAACCGGGCGCGGTTCTCCTTGACCTCGTTGGCCGCCTTCTGGATGATTTCCTCCGTACGGGCCAGAGAATCTTCCGCGTATTCGTTCGCCACTTGGAAAAGCTGTCTTGCGCGTTCCTCGGCGCGGGCGATAATCTGATGGGCCTGTTCCTGCGCTTTGTAGACCACTTCGCTTTCGGAAACCATTTTCCGGGCGGTCTGTTCGGCCTGTCTGACAATCCGGTCGGCCTCGCGCTTGGCCTCGTCCTTGAACTTGTCGCGCGCGGCCAAGAGTTCCTGAGAGCGTTTGAACTCCACCGGGAACTGCGCTTTCAGCTCGTCCAGCAGATCCAGAACCTCATCGCGGTCCACTTTGCACATCCCGGTCTGCAAGGCCACCGGGCGCGCTTCCTCGATCTTCTCATAGAGCATATCAATCAGACGATCCACTTCATTGGCCATGGTTCATTCTCCTTTACTTTATCATATCCCGCACCAGGGGAATGATGGCCCCGGGCAGATAGTTTTCGAGCGGTTGATGATACCGGATCATCTCCCGCGCCATGGAAGAACTGAAATGCTGCCACGGAGCGCTGGCCGGCAGGAACAGCGTTTCCAAGCCCTCGCACAAGCCCCGGTTAATGAGCGCCAGTTGGTACTCGGCGTCAAAATCGGTGCCGTTGCGCACGCCGCGCACAATCACGCGTGCGCCGCGGCTGACCGCGTAATCCGCCAGCAGACCGGGGTAAAGTTCGGCCTCCACGTTCGGCAGGTCCGACACGGCGGCGCGAACCAAGCGAAGTTTCTGGTCCGGAGTAAACATCTGGTTTGTCTTTTCGGCGTTCGGGCTGACGCACACCCACACCTTGTCGAAGCAGGCGGCGGTACGGGCAATCACGTCGTAATGTCCCAGCGTGATAGGGTCGAAACTCCCGGAACAGACAGCGGTTTTCATAAGGGGTCCTCATCTTTCCGTTTGCAGAGGGTGACGGCAATTTTCCCGTATCGGTAAGTACGGACAAGGTAAAACGGGGGCGGCGGGGCGGGAACAGGCGCCGTGACAGGATATTCGGCCACTATTATACCACGCGGTTTTAGAATGTCAAATGCCGCGGCGCGTTTTATTGCCTCTTCCAGCAGTCCGGAGGCGTACGGGGGGTCGAGAAAGAGCAGGTCGAAGCGCTCGCGGGTACGGGAGAGGAAGTCGAGGGCGTCCGTCCGCACAACGGCCGCGCGGGCTTCCAGACCGGTGGCGCGGAGGTTGTCCCGGATGAGGGCGGCGGCTTTGTGGCTGTGGTCCACGAACACGGCCCGCGCCGCGCCGCGTGAGAGGCATTCAATGCCCAACTGTCCGGTACCGGCGAACAGGTCCAGCGCCCGTCCGCCCGCGATGTCGAACTGAATGGCGCTGAACATTCCTTCCTTGACGCGGTCCGTCGTTGGGCGGGTATCGTGTCCCGTCAGTTCGCGCAGGCGTCTGCCCCGCGCGGAGCCTGTGATGACCCGCAAAGCGTCCACACTCCTTTCCGCGCCTATTTTAAAGCAACGCGCGGAAATTTTCAATAGGCTTTCTTAAATTTCCGGCCCGAAAATTCAGAAAAATTTGAAAACTTTTTGAAAACTTTTTCCTTCCTTCCGGCGTCATGCCAGAAAATGGCTGATTTTCCGTTTTTTCGGGACGCCGGGTCCGCGCCCTTTCCCGTTGCGCTTTTGCATGAGCCGATGGGTTTGCGCTTGCCTGAAAGCGCGTTCTGTGCTATACTTACCGGAAGAGGGAGCCAAACCGCAGTCAAAGGAGGCATTTTTATGGATACCGTCTACATCACCGGCCACAAGAACCCCGATTCCGACTCCATCATCTCCGCCACGGCCTACGCCGCGCTCAAAAACGCCTTAGGCGAACGGCAGTACATCGCGGCGCGGCTGGGAAGCGTCAGCGACGAAACGCAGTTGATTTTAGACCGCTTCAACGCCGAACCGCCCGTACTGATTACCAACGTCCGCAATCAGGTGCGGGACCTCGATTTCGACACGCCGCCGATGATTTCCCCCGCCGCGACCATCAGCCGCGCCGCCGAAGCCATGCAGGAGGCGCATATTGCCGTTCTGCCCGTGGTCAATGAGGACGGCACCCTGTTCGGTATGCTCTCCGCCGGGGACGTGGCGAACTATGACATGGAATGTGTCCATGACCCCATGATCCAGCCGGTCCCGATTTACAACGTCATTTCCGTTCTGGAAGGGAAGATTCTTCACCGGGGCGGGGAAGTCCGGGACGTCATTTCCGGAGAAATCAACATCGCCCTTCCCACCAGCCGCGAACATCTGCTTTTTTCCGACAAGCGCAGTATTGTCATATGCGGCGACCAGCCGAAGATGTTACGCCGCGCGCTGGAAATCGGCGTAGACTGCGTGATTGTCTGTCAGGCGGAAGTCGCGCCGGATATCTTGGAGGACGCCGGGGAAACGTGTATCATTGCCACGCCGCTGGACGCCTACCATACGGTCCATTTACTCTGCCACTCCCAGCCCATTTCCCATATCTGCAACCGGAAGGAGATGGTCGTGTTCCATTTGGACGACTACATTGCCGATGTGGAAAACGCCGTACTGGAGAGCCGTTTCCGCGCCTACCCGATTCTGGACGAAAACGAACACGTGGTGGGGACGCTCTCCCGCTTCCACCTGCTCCGGCCGCGCCGGAAACGCGTCATTCTCATGGACCACAACGAGCGGGCGCAGTCCGTGCCGGGTCTGGAAGAGGCGAAGATACTGGAAATCATTGACCATCACCGTCTGGCCGACATTGAGACGACCGGCCCCGTGTATATGCGTAACGAACCCGTGGGGAGTACGTGTACGATTGTGGCGGGGATGTATCAGGAAAAGGGCATGATGCCCACGGAGAAAATCGCCGGACTGCTGGCCGCCGGGATTGTCTCCGACACGGTCATGTTCAAGTCCCCGACCTGTACGCAGAGAGACCGGGACGTTGCGAACCGTCTGGCGCGTATCGCGGACGTGTCGCTGGACGAACTCGGACGCGCCATCTTCTCCGCCACCAGCAGCGATGACAAGACCGTGGAAACCATGCTCGGCACCGACTACAAAGAGTTCCACATTGCCGGCCACAGTCTCGCCGTCAGTCAGATTACGTGCATGGACTCCGAACGGGTCCTGAAGCGAAAGGACGAATTCCTTGAAGCCATGCGCGCCAATCTCAAAAAGCGGCAACTCGACACCGTGGTGCTGATGATTACGGACGTCCTGCTGGAAGGTACCCAGTTACTTTTCATCGGAGATGATGAGAGCATCCGGCACGCGTTCAATCTCAAAGAGGATGTCGGCAACTGCGCGTTTTTGCCGAAAATCATGTCGCGTAAGAAACAGGTCATTCCCACGCTTTCCGCCATGTGGGGCTGATTCCCGGAAGGAGACGCCATGCAAGAACAATCCCGCATTCGCAATTTCTCGATTATCGCGCATATCGACCACGGCAAGTCCACG
>JAFSRH010000066.1 GCA_017446225.1 Oscillibacter sp. | reverse complement strand
AGGATTTAACGAAACGATTGGACGATTACTTTGCGCTCTACGCGAAACCCAATCGAAAATTCTCCACTCTGTGTTCGTTCAATTTCTACAAGCGCAAATCTCATACTGCCTCCGCCGCTTGATATAAGCATGTATTAGGCGAAAATCAATGTCGTTTACTATACCTCCAGCAGAGGTACGAGCGGGACAAGGCGTTCGGCGATGCTATGTTGCTTTTTTGAATCAATTTTCGCTGTTTCCGTCACGGCTTCGGAATAGTCCGTCCCAAAAGGCCCTGCGTACCGAAAAGTCGGGACACCGGGCCTTTGGCGATTCTTGCTGTTGACAAATGTAAGACGGAATTGTAAAATGAATCTGTAAGCCGGTATTGTAATCATACGGTACGGCTGTAAGGAGATGATTTTATGGCGACCGAAACTACGAGCGTTTCCCTGAACGCCGATACGGCGCAACAGGCAAAAGACTTGTTCGCGGATTTCGGACTGGATTTGTCAACGGCGATTGAGATGTTTTTGCGCCAGTCGGTCAGAGAACAGCGTATCCCGTTTGAAGTCAAGCGCAATATCCCGAACCCGGAAACCAAAGCGGCGTTGGAGGAAATCGCGGAAATGCGGGCGCATCCTGAAAAGTATAAGAGCTACTCGTCTTTTCAGAAACTGTTAGATGAGGTTCTGCATGATGCTTGAAGTGATTCCTTCCGCCAGATTCAAACGGGACTTGAGAACAGCCGCACGGAGAGGGTGCAATTTTGACCTTCTCGCCGAAGTTGTGAACACACTGGCGGCACGGCTTCCTTTGCCGGAGAAGAACAGAGACCACGCTTTGAGCAGGGATTATCATGGATGTCGGGAATGCCATATCGCCCCGGACTGATTACTCGTTTACCAGTCTGACGAGGAATCCTTGAAACTGTACCTCATGCGAACGGGAACACACAGCGATTTATTCTGAAATGAAACGGGGCTGTCTCAAAATGTTGAGGCAGCCCTTGACTGGAATATAAAGGAACTTTCGGAGCTTCTGGAAGGAGTGGAAGTGAAATTTCATATGCCGGAAAGCGTGGAGACGCGGCATTTGAAGGAAGTGCTGAAGCTTTCGATGAGTATCGCGCAAAAATGGAAACAAACGTGAACACAAAACTCGGAAAGCTCCTGCGCGTCAACCGCTCGATTCAGGCGGAGGGAACCTTCGCTATGGTCAAAGAGGATATGCGTTTCCGGCGTTTCCTTCTGCGCGGCAGTGTCAAGGCTGAGGCGGAATGGACGCTCATGGCCATTGCCTGTAATATCCTGAAACTGTTCCATAAGATGAGTACAGGACGCTTGGGAACCTGTCTTGCTGTCCCAACCGGTTTTTTAGAGGACAGCGCGTAATTCCCACGTCCGAAACAACGCAAATAGAATTCACTACCAGAGAGGCTTTTCCGCCCCTCCGGTAGTTTTACGCTTTTTTAGGAGAAACTTCCCATCATTCCTGTTTTTGAGGGCTTTTCCGTCATTAGCCAGAAAATATCAGAAATTTTTCAATATCTTCCTGTTTTGAGACAGCCCCTTTTTGTGTTCAGACGTGGAGCAGGACAGTCGCAATCCGAAAGTAGATGAACAGGGAAATGGCGTCCACAATGGTCGTAATGAACGGGGAGGCCATGACCGCCGGATCGAAGCCAATCCGTTTCGCCAGCATGGGGAGCGTACAGCCCACCAGTTTCGCACAGAACACCGTACAGACCATGGTCAGGCAGATGACCGCCGAGACCATCGGCGTCACGGAGAGATTTCCGAAGATCAAATGGTCCACAAGCATGAGTTTCGCGAAGTTGCATACGGCCAGCGTGGCCCCGCATGCGACCGCTACCCGGATTTCTTTCCAGATTACCTTTCCAAGGTCCGAGAACTCAATCTCATTCAGCGAAATTCCGCGGATTACCGACACGCTTGACTGGGACCCGCAATTTCCGCCGGTGTCCATGAGCATGGGAATATAGGCCGTCAGGACCGTGACGGCCGCTAATGCGTCCTCAAATCCGGCGATAATCTGCCCCGTGAACGTTGCCGAGACCATCAGCAGTAACAGCCACGGAATCCGGGAACGGAACGTTTCAAAGACGCCGGTTTTCAGGTACGGCTTGTCAGAGGGGAGAATCGCGGCCATTTTTTCAATGTCTTCCGTGGTCTCCTCCTGTAACACGTCAATGGCATCGTCTACGGTGACAATCCCCACGAGGCGCTCTTCTTTGTCCACGACCGGGAGCGCCAGAAAGTCGTAACGGCTCAGCGCCTGCGCGACCGCCTCCTGATCGTCCAGCGTCCGGACGTAAATAAAGTTCCGCTCCATGATATCGCCAATGACATCGTCCTCTTCGGCAAGCAGTATGGTCCGGATGGTCAGCATTCCCATCAGGTGACGCCCTTCGTCAATGACGTAACAGACGTTGATGGTCTCCTTGTCCGGGCCCGTGCGGCGAATCCGTTTCAGCGCGTCCTCTACGGTCATGGTCGCGATGAGGTCCACAAACTCCGTGGTCATGATACTGCCCGCCGAGTCCTCCGGATATTTGAGAATGTCATTGATATTCTTTCTCATTTCGGGGTCGGAATGCTGTAAAATCCGCTTGACCACGCCCGCCGGCATTTCTTCCACGATGTCTACGGTGTCGTCCAGATACAGTTCGTCAAGCACTTCTTTCAGCTCCGTGTTGGAGAAGCCACGAATGAGCAATTCCTGCTGGTCGGAGTCGAGTTCCACAAAGACTTCCGCCGCCAGTTCCTTCGGCAGAAGCCGGAACACCAGCGGAATCCGTTCTTCCGGAAGGTCCCCGCAGATGGACGCAATGTCCGCCGCTTCCATGGGGGAGAGTTTGTCACGCAGTTCCGCGTAACGCTTCCGCTCCACGAGGTCCTCAATGGTCCGGATGGCCTCCGAACGGTTAGAATCCAGTTCAAACATATTCGCCACCTCCGTTTCGGCGCGTACCATGGTTTCCGGGAAGGGGTCCCGGAGTTTCTGTCTGTCAGGGACATTTTATGAAAAAAAAGTCCCCGTGTCAACCTGTGAAAAAGGCCGCCATGGGGGCGTTTTCGGATGTATTTGACATTATTTGTCTCTGACAGCGTGGTTTCTCGGCGTTTCGGCGTTCGGGGGAATCCGGGCCAGCTCCGTAAAATACCGGTCATGCGCCGCGCCGAATACCGCGTTATAGTCCTTGTCCTCCCCGGAACGCAAATGCTCATAGTAAAGGTGTTCGTGGTCGGCGAGCGCCGGACGTACGCGCACCACCGTTGCCACGCCCACATTAGAACAGGTCGAGATAATCCGTTTGATATCGCTCATCAACATAGTAAAGCTGGCGTTGGCGTATATCTGGCACTGTCCAACGCGGATACGTTCCAGATGATGTTTTTTCAGGATGTTAATGAGTTCTCCCGCCGCCTGTACGTTCGGCTCAATTTCGTAGGCGGCCTTGATGCTCCGCTTCCGGAACGCCTCTTCCGTCAGGTCGAGAATGTGCCCGATCGACTTTTGCAGTACGCGCAACTCCGCTTTCGCCTGTGGCGTGTAAGCGGCGCGGTGCCGGGCGAGGTCGGCGGCGTTGTTGGCGATACTGACCGCGTGGTCCCCGAGTTGCTCAAACTCCGTGATGACCTTGTAATACTGGTCCAGAATCCGCACATGGTACTCGTTTTGCAGATGGGGCAGAAGTTCCATCGTATAACGGCTGAGGCGGTCCGTCATGCGGTCAATGGCGTCCTCTTCGGAGAGAATGCCCTTATGGACGGATTCCTCATAGTTTTCCAGCAGACGGAAGGACTGTTCCGTATTGCGCCGCGCAATGGTGAACATGGTCATCATCAGGTTGTAACAGCTCCGCAGGGCCAGCGCGGGGGTATCGAAAAACACGGGGTTGAGGGCGTCCAATTTCTCCTGATACTTTTCCTTGCTCCCCGGGCCGTCCGGTACGATGCGTCTGCTCAGGCTTTCGTACACGCCCAGCAGGGGGAGCAGACAAATGGCGCAAGTCAGGTTAAAGACCGTGTTCGTGTTGGCGATTATGCCGGAGTTGACGGTCCGGTCCCAGAGGGCGTCCAGCAGTCCGAGCCTGTGGGCCGCCGTCACGCCCGCGAGAGACAGCGCGCTTTTACAGAGGTTGAACAGGATATTGACAATCCCCACGCGGCGGGCGTCCGTTTCGGCCCCGATAGAGCAGACAATCGCGGTTGTCACGCAGTCGCCCAGATAAATGCCGACAATCACGGCGTAAATCCCCTTAAACGTCAGCAGGCCGGAGGCGGAGAAGGCCTGTAAAATGCCGACCGCCGCGGACGAACTTTGCAGGACGAACGCCACGCCCGCGCCGGTGACGTAGCCCAGCACGGGATTGGAACCCAGCCGGGAGAACATTCCCTCAATCATGCCGGATTCGGCCAGCGTATTGACGGAGCCGGTCATATTCAGCAGGCCGGAAAAGAGAATGCCGAACCCGATGGCGATTCCGCCGACTGTCTGCGCGTTTTTCACGCGTCCGCTCATGAGGACGGCCATTCCGAGAATCAGCGCCACGGGCGCGAGCGTGGACGGCTGGAGGAAGCGTAACCATGAAACGCCGCCGGAGGCGTCAAGGTCCAGCAGACGGATGATTTGTCCGGTGACGGTGGTGCCGACGTTGGCGCCCACGATGATACCCAAGGACTGGTGCAGAGTCAGGATACCCGCGCCGACCAGACCGGCGGTAATCACGATGGTGGCGGTGGAGGACTGAATCAGGGCCGTGACGAGCATACCCAGAACAAACGCTTTCACGGGATTGTTCGTCACCTGTTCCATGGCGACTTTGAGGGTGCCGGAAGAACTTCCCTTGAGGGAATCGCCCATCAGGCGCATGCCGTACAGGAACATGGCCAGTCCGCCCAGCAGGGAGAGGATATCGAATGGATTCATGGTACACCTCGTTTCGTTCGGAAGATGTGTCGGGTAGGGAGGCCCTTTTATTATAGTCCACGGGGCGCGGAAAAACAACACTGTTTTCGGACATGGTTTTTTTCTTCCGCGTATTGACATTCCGGTACCGGCGTACTATACTATAAAAAACAAACGTATGAGCAAACGTTCATACGTTTACGCCAGCGAACGGAGGAATCACGCTATGAAAAAGACATACGTAATCGATGTGGACTGCGCCAACTGCGCGAACCTGATGGAAGAGGCCGCCAAAAAGACGGAAGGCGTCAAGGACTGTTCGGTCAGCTTCATGACGCTGAAGATGAAAGTAGCGTTTCAGGACGGCGCGGACGCCGGAGAAGTCATGAAGCGCGTGCGCGACAACTGCCGGAAAGTCGAAGCCGATTGTGAAATCTACCTCTGACCGCCGGAGGGAGCCGTCATGAACCGAAAACAGAAACTGCTCCTGATACGTATTCTTGTCTCGGCCGTTTTTTTCGTCCCGCTCTATCTGCTTTCCGAAGGGTTCGTACCCGTGCGGCCGGGTCCCGCCGTACTCCTTCCGCTCTTTCTCGTACCCTACCTGACGGCGGGCTATGACATCCTGCGGAAAGCGTTTCTGGGTATCCGGAACCGGCGGGTCTTTGACGAAAACTTTCTAATGGCCGTGGCCACGCTGGGGGCCATTGTCATCGGGGAGTACGCCGAAGGGGTCGCCGTCATGATACTGTATCAGGTCGGCGAACTGTTCCAGAGTTACGCCGTGGGCAGAAGCCGCCGCAATATCGTCGCGCTGATGGACATTCGTCCCGATTACGCCAATCTGGAAACCGGCGGCGGCTTGGAACGGACGGACCCGGCGGACGTCCCCGCGGGAAGCGTGATTGTCATACAGCCCGGGGAAAAGGTGCCGCTGGACGGCGTCATTTTGGAGGGGCGTTCCTCACTGAATACCGGCGCGCTGACGGGAGAAAGCGCCCCGCGGGACGTGGAACCGGGGGCGGAAGTCCTGAGCGGGTGCGTGAATATGGACGGCGTTTTGAAAGTCCGTACCACGAAGGAGTTTGACGAATCCACGGCGTCCAAAATTCTGGACCTCGTGGAAAACGCCGTGTCCCGGAAAGCGAAGTCCGAAACCTTTATCGCCCGCTTTGCCCGTTACTATACGCCGTTCGTCTGTTACTCCGCGCTCGCGCTGGCGGTACTGCCCCCGCTGTTCCTGACGCCCGGCGCGTGGAAAGCGTGGCTGTTACGCGCCTGCGCGTTTCTGGTCATCAGTTGTCCGTGCGCGCTGGTGATCAGCGTTCCGTTAAGTTTTTTCGCGGGAATCGGCGGGGCCAGTCACCGCGGCGTACTCGTCAAGGGGGCCAACTACCTTGAGACGCTCGCCAACGTGCGCGTCATGGCGTTCGACAAGACCGGGACCATGACAAAGGGCACGTTCAGCGTTACGGGCATTCATCACGCGTCCATGGACGAAGGCGCCTTACTGGAATACGCCGCCCACGCCGAATGCGCCTCTTCCCATCCCATCAGCCGGAGTTTACGGAGCGCGTACGGCCGGACGCCGGACCGTAACCGCGTTACGGAAATCCGCGAACACAGCGGGGAGGGCGTGACGGCGAACGTGGACGGAGTCGCGGTCGCCGTGGGCAACGAAAAACTGATGGAACGGCTGGGCGTGCCGTTCCGGAGCTGTCACCACGCCGGAAGTATTCTGCACATGGGCGTCAACGGCGCGTACGGCGGACACATTGTGGTTTCCGATGAACTCAAGGACCACGCCGCGGACGCGGTCCGGGAACTGCGCCGCGCGGGCGTGGAGAAAATTGTCATGCTCACCGGCGACACGGAAGCGGTCGCGGCGCGTGTCGCGGAGGAACTCGGACTGACCGACTACCGCGCCGGACTGCTCCCCGCCGAAAAAGTGGAGTACGCGGAAACGCTCTTAAAGGCCTGTAAGCCCGGTCAGCGGTTCGCGTTCGTGGGGGACGGAATCAACGACGCGCCCGTGCTCTCCCGCGCCGATGTGGGCATTGCCATGGGCGCGCTCGGTTCGGACGCCGCCATTGAAGCCGCCGATGTGGTACTCATGGACGATGACCCGTTAAAAATCGTGACCGCCATCCGGATTGCGCGTAAATGTCTGCGGATTGTCCGGGAAAACATTGTCTTTTCCCTGACGGTCAAGGCGGCGTGTCTGTTACTGGTCGCGGCCGGACTGGGGAATATGTGGCTGGCGATTGCCGCCGATGTGGGCGTCATGGTCCTTGCCGTGCTCAACGCCATGCGCTGTCTGACGGTCGAAAAACTTTAGCGCGTAACGCCGCCGGCGAAAGCCGGCGGTTTTTCTTGCGGCGGACGTCACAAATCCCGCCTGACCGCGGCGTGTGCAGCGTGATTCAAAGAATTATGCAAAACGGGCGGCGTACGCGCGGAAATTTTCCACAGATTGCCCTTGAAAACGCAAGGCGGTTGTGTTAAAATTGCGCTTTGTGATAGAACGGCAAAGGAGGTCACGGACATGGTACGTACGGAGGAAAACGCCTATTCAAGAATTACGCCCGCGATTCTCTCCCTCAAGGAACAGTGGGAGAAGAAGAACTATATTGACCCCAGACTTTACAAAGAGTACAACGTCAAGCGCGGACTGCGCAACGAGGACGGCCGCGGCGTGCTGACGGGCCTGACCCGCGTGGCCGAAATCCAGTCCTACACCGTCCGCGGCGAGCGGGGACACGAGATGATTTCCCCGGCCGAGGGCGTCCTGTACTATCGGGGCATTGACTGCCGGAAGATTGTGGAAGGCTCCACGCGCTTCGCGTTCGAGGAAGCCGCCTACCTTCTCCTCTTCGGCGAACTGCCCACCCGCGCGCAGTTGGAGGACTTTTGCGGACAGCTTGCCTCCTACCGTACGCTCCCGACCAACTTTTTCCGGGACGTAATCATGAAGGCCCCCACCGGAGACCTGATGAACACCATGCAGCGCGGTATTCTGACGCTGTTCTGCTACGATGACAACCCCAACGATATCGGCCTTGAGAACGTTCTGCGGCAGTCGCTGCAACTCATTGCGAATATGCCCGTACTGGCCATTTACGCCTATCAGGCGTGGCGATACGTACAGGGGGAGAGCCTGTTTATACACGTTCCGCTTCCGGAACTGTCCGCGGCGGAGAACTTTTTACGCCTTCTGCGCGAGGACCGGAGTTACAGCGAACTGGAAGCGCGTACTCTGGACGTGGCGCTCGTGCTCCACGCCGACCACGGCGGCGGCAACAACTCCACGTTTACCAACCACGTGGTCACCTCTTCCGGTACGGACACCTACTCCGCAATGGCGGCGGCGATGGCGTCTTTAAAGGGTCCGCGCCACGGCGGGGCCAACAGCAAGGTCATGATGATGATGGACGACATCAAGGAGAACGTGCGTGACTGGTCCGATGAGGACTGCGTGCGCGCCTACCTGACCCGGATGTTGAACCGGGACGCGTTCGACAAAAGCGGCCTGATTTACGGCCTTGGCCACGCGGTGTACACGAAGTCGGACCCGCGCTGTGAAGTGTTTCGGGAGTACGTGCGCAAACTTGCGGCGGAGAAAGGCCGTGACAGGGAGCTGGAACTCTACCAGCGGGTGGAATCCGTGGGCAAGTCGCTTTTACGCGAACGCCAGCACAAGAAAGCCGTGTCGACCAATATCGACTTCTACAGCGGCTTTGTCTATGAAATGCTGGGACTTCCCACGGAACTGTACACGCCGTTGTTTGCCATTGCGCGTATCGCGGGATGGAGCGCGCACCGTATGGAGGAACTGAGCGTAGGCGGGAAGCTGATTCGTCCGCGTTACGAGTGCGTGGAGGAACACCGCTCCTATGTCCCCATGGACAACCGTTCTTGAGCAAAAGGGGCGGGTTTTCCCCGCCCGGAGGACGCCCGAACGGGGCCGCTGTCAGATAGAACGGCAGTTGAGCCGAAACAGGCGTTCTAATATCGCTCCGGAAAAGTCGGTCGGTCTTTTTGACGCTTTTCAGCGAAAAAAGGCTTGACAAGGTACCTGAAATCCGCTATAATTTCACCATTTTGAAAGTATTCTTTGTCGCTGTAAACGAGTTTCGACCGGAAACCGGCAAAAAAGTCGGTCGATGTCGATTACAGAAACTGGAAATTCAGGAATAGCGTAACTATGCGGGTTAGCAGGTTCTTCCGCTCAGGGACCGACCGACTTTTCGGGGCTGAAACGTCTT
>JAFSRH010000065.1 GCA_017446225.1 Oscillibacter sp. | reverse complement strand
TCAAATCTCCCTTGCCAATCGCTTCCAGCGCGCGCAGGATGGTGGACTTTCCGTAACCGTTCGGCCCGGTCAGAATCGTTACGCCGTCAGACATGGGAATTCCGTCCGGACTGTCAAGTCCGTAGAGCGGGATTTCATAATCGAAGTGTCCGAACAGTCCCTTGATGGTCAGCGTCATTTCGTTCATGCTTCCCGCCTCCTTAAAATCATACGCGTTATGCTGATTTTACCACAGACGGCGGTAAAATGCAATGCTTTTCCGCGATTTTTACCGGAGAGCGCGTCTCCGGACGGAAATTTCCTCCATCCGCCGAAAAAAAGAGAAACGGACTATTAATTTATGAAAAAACGTGCCGATAAAGAGAGTAAGAGACGTGGCGTATGCCCTGAATCGGGAAAAGGACCTTTTACGGACCAAAATCAGAAAACAGAGGTGGATTTTCCATGAGCATGAACAACGATATGCTGGAGGCGTACCTGTTCGAGATGCACTCCCTTTTGGAGCAGTTGGACGACTTGGTGCTGGCCGCCGAAGAGGCCCATACTTTTTCGCAGGATGACGTGAACGAAATTTTCCGGATTATGCACACCATCAAAGGTTCCTCCGCCATGATGGAGTTCAATTCCCTGATGACCATCGCGCACCGGATTGAGGACCTGTTTTTTGTGATCCGGGAAAAGACCATGGACGCCATTTCCGAGGACCTCAAGCCGGAAATGTTCGACCTCATTTTCCAGTCAATCGACTTCTTCCGCGAGGAAATCGAAAAGGTGGAAACCAATCAGCCTCTTTCTACCTCTATCGACACTTTTCTTGATAAAATTAATAGCTTCTCGGCCAAAATTTCCGGCGAAGCAACGGAAGAGGAATCCCACGCGGAGGAAGCCGTTCTTTCCTCCGCTTCCGCCCCCAGCGCCGAAGAAGCCGCGTTTGCCAGCACGGAGTTCCCGTACGGCCTCCACGTCTTTTTTGACGAGGGCGTAGGGATGGAGAATCTCCGGGCCATGATGCTGATCAACTCCGTAAAGGATTACTGCGAAGAGTCCCAGTTTGACTATTACCCGCCGGACGTACAGTTAAACCCAGAAACCGCCAATTTTATTATTGACAACGGTTTCTATGTGCGTTTCCGCACGGCGGGGGACCGGGAAGAGGCCATACCCGCCGTTAAGGACAACGGCGCCGTCAAAAACTGGCAGGTCTTTGACGCGCCGGGAACGGCGTCTCCGGCCCCGGTCCAGACTTCCAAGCCGGTTGTCTCGGAAGCGCCCGCCGCCCCGGTTCCGGAACCGGTACCCGCAGAGGAACCGCAGGCCGTACCCGCCGCGCAGCAGTCCGCCGCGCAGGGCGCCGCGCAGCAGTCCGCCGCCAAACAGGCCCATGTCAAGGAAAGTCTGATTTCCGTCAGCCTGAGCAAACTTGACTCTTTAATGGCCGTCATCAGTGAAATCGTCATTACGGAGGCGCAGGTCACGGCGTCCCCCGACCTGAAAGGCCTGAAACTCGATAACTTTACCAAGGCGGCGCGGCAGTTGCGTTCCCTGACGGACAACCTTCAGGACGTGGGTTTGTCGCTCCGGATGGTGCCTGTGTCGGCGACCTTCCAGAAAATGAAGCGGATTGTCCGCGACATGAGCAAGAAACTGAAAAAGGAGACGAACCTTGTCCTTGTCGGCGAGGACACGGAAGTAGACAAGACGGTCGTGGACAGTATCTCCGACCCCATCATGCACATTGTCCGGAACTCCATGGACCACGGCATTGAGTCCGACCGCGCCGAACGCATTGCCGCCGGAAAAGACCCTGTCGGAAAGATTATCCTTTCGGCGCGTCAGACCGGCGGAGAGGTCATTATTGAAGTCATTGACGATGGGCAGGGCGTGGACGATGACGCCGTGCTGAACAAGGCCATCCGTCAGGGACTGGCCCAGCCCGGCATGGAGTACAGCCATAAGGACATTCTCAACTTCCTTCTCATGCCCGGCTTCTCCACCAATACGGAAGTTACGGAGTATTCCGGGCGCGGCGTGGGTATGGACGTGGTGAAAAGCAACGTGGAGAGCGTGGGCGGCACCGTCACCATCACCAGCGAGCGCGGAAAGGGTATGACGACCACGCTTCGAATCCCGCTGAATATGTCCATCATGGACGGTATGGAAGTCTCCGTGGGCGACTCGATTTTCACCGTGCCTATCAGCGACATTCAGCAGATTTTCAAGGTCTCCGACATCAACATCATTCAGGACGCCACCCACGGTGAAATGGTCAAGATTGTCGACAACTTTTACTCCATTGTCCGGGCCAAGGACTTCTATCAGCTCAACGGCGGCACCGATAATCTGGACGAGGGCGTGCTTCTCTGGGTGGAGTCCGGCGACAACTCTTTCTGCCTGTTCGTGGACGAGCTGATCGGGGAACAGCAGGTTGTCGTAAAGCCGCTGCCCGATTATGTCAACAACTACGGAATCAAAAATTACGGCGTCTCCGGCTGTACGATTCTGGGAGATGGCAGTATCAGTATCATTCTGGACGTGGCCACCATTTACGCGTCACAGAACAATTAAGGGGAGCGTATGAAACTCAATTCCGATACCGCCAACAAGATGATCAAAAACTATACGGCGGAAATCGCCGCGCTTCTGGACGCCGAATCCAAAAATTCCACCTACTCCTACAGCGTGGGAGAGGCGCCCGTCATTCCGGCGTACTCGTTCGCGGAGACGCAAACGCAGATACACGCCTTTCAGGCGAAAATAGGCAAACTCCGTCACGCCGTGTCGGTGTTCAACAGCCGCAAGACGCTTCCGGAATACGGCTGTACGCTGGACGAGGCGATCGGCAGAATGAGCCTCTTAAACGCCGAAAAGAAGCGCCTCTATGAACTGTTGCAGATTCCGGAAAAACAGCGTTCCCGGAGTTACGGGAGCCGGGAGGCCGACATCACTTGCCGTAACTTTGACGTTGCCGAAGTCCGCGCCGCCTATGACAAGGCCGTACAGGACCTGATGGAAATTCAACAGGCCATTAACGTTGCCAATCTGACGGAAACGTTTGAAGTGGACTTGTAACCGTCCCTTTCCGTGACCGGAATCCCGCGAAATACGGGGTTAGCGCCCGTACTCTCGTTGTCGCTTTGACAATGGTTCGTTCAGTTTAGGAAAGTCGCAGGATTCCACGTCTTTTCGTGCTCCATGTCTTTGCCCGCAGGGAAGTTGGGCGGACGACTGTGGTCATCATCAGCTATCGCGCGTTCAGGTCAGAAAACCCCCGGAGGCCGGGAACGGGGTTCGGTTGCGCCCGGCCCGTTGCAAACCATGCCGCCGCCCGTACTGGCGGCGTGCCGGATATCTTTGGAAAGGAAGTAACGCCCATGTCTGAGGAAAACGGACTGTTTGCCAAAACCGATGAGGCCAGAAGCGCCCTTTCGGATAAAGTCCACGAAACCGATGAGGAAAAGTACCTGATTTTCCGCTCCAGTAACATCCTCTACGCCCTGAGCACCGTTTACGTCATTGAGATTCTGAACAACGTCTCCATTACCCGTATCCCCATGGTACCCGACTATATCGCCGGCGTGATCAATCTGCGCGGCGCGATTGTGCCCATTGTCGATTTCCGGCTTCTGCTCGGGCGGATTCCGGAAGAGGAAAGCTGTGTCATTATTCTGAACATCCGGGAAACCAGCGTTGGAATCGTGGTGGACAGCGTGGATCAGATGGTCGATATTTCCCGCTCCGCCATTCTGCCCGTCCCGTCCCAGAACGAGCACAAACTTGTCAGCGGTATGTGCACGGTCCCCGGCGGCGTAAGCACGATCATGATTCTGGACGGGGAGGCCCTCGGGCACGTCCACGAGTGAACCCGTAACCCGGCGCCCATGACAGGAGGTGACGCTTTTGAGTTATGAAGAGAAAATGGGAACTCTGCTCATCTCCGATGAGGATTTTACGCGTCTGGTCCGCTTCGTACAGCGCAATTACGGAATCGACTTGCACCAGAAACGGCAGTTGATTCAAAGCCGCCTGACCGCGACCATTAAAAACCGGGGATTTGCCGATTTCAAGGCCTATGTGGACTATCTGCTGTTGAAGGGCAGCGGCGATGATATCAACGAACTGCTCGTGAAGCTGACGACCAACTATACTTATTTCATGCGGGAGACCGAGTCCTTCGACTACTTCCAAAAGACGATTCTTCCTCAACTTACCCGGCGGCGGCAGTCCGACAAGACTTTGTCCATTTGGAGCGCGGGCTGTTCGTCCGGGGAGGAGCCGTACAACGTCACAATGTACATGATGGACTATTTCGGCCCGCAGTGGGGCGCGTGGGACGCGCGCATGCTGGCAACGGACCTGTCGCTGGACGTGTTGCGAAAGGCGCAGATCGGCGTTTACCAGCTTCCCGACTCCATGCCGGAGAAGTGGCGGGAGACGTACTTTACCCATATGGGCGGGACGCGCTATCAGGTCGCGCCGAAAGTGCGGCAGAACGTGATTTTCCGTCAGTTCAACCTCATGGACCCGATCCAGTTCCGCCGGAAGTTTGACGTGATTTTCTGCCGCAACGTGATGATTTATTTCGACCAGCCGACCAAAACCGCGCTGATTCGCCGCTTTTATGACGCCACGGTCCCCGGCGGGTACCTGATCATCAGTCTGTCGGAAAATCTGCCGCCGAACCTGCCCTACAAACGGGTGTCCACGTCCATTTTTCAAAAGTAGTTTGCGGGCCACGGGAAAGGGGGATCCGGAATGGCAGAGTATGCCCGTCAGAAAATCCGTGTGCTGGTGGTGGATGATTCCATCCTTGCGCGTAAAGTCATTATGGACGGCCTTTCCGCGCGGCGCGGCGTGGAAGTCGTTGGCTATGCCATCAACGCCATGGACGCGAAAAACAAAGTCAGGCAGTTAAAGCCGGACGTCATGACGCTGGACGTGCAAATGCCCGGCGTTACCGGACTGGAGTTTCTGAAATCGTTTCTTCCGGAGTACCCGTTGCCGGTGGTGCTGGTGTCGGCGCTGAACTTGGGCGTGTTTGACGCCCTGCACGCCGGGGCGGTCGATTTCGTGCGCAAGCCCGACAGCGATGTGAGCACGGAGGCCTTTGTCCGTACGCTGGGCGCGAAAGTCGTGGAGGCGTCCAAGGCGAAGGTACAGGCCCCGGCGGCAAGCGCGGCCACCCCCGCGGCGGCGTTGGGCGGGGCCGTGTCGGGACGTATCCTCATTGGCTTGGGCGCGTCCACCGGCGGCACGGAAGCCACGCTGGAAGTCATGAAGCGTCTGCCGGAGGACATCCCCGGCATGATTATCGTACAGCATATGCCCACGGGGTTCACGAAAATGTACGCCGAACGGCTGAATAAACTTTGCCGGATGGAAGTCCGGGAGGCCAAGGACGGGGACGAAATCAAGCGCGGTCTGGCGTTGGTGGCTCCCGCGGACTTGCAGTGCCGCGTGTTACGCAGTCCGCTGGGCGGCTATCGGGTCAGTTGCACGCCCGGGGAACGGGTCAGCGGACACCGGCCGTCCGTGGACGCGCTCTTCCACTCCATGGCCCAAAACGTGCGCTGTCAGATGTACGGAATCATCATGACCGGCATGGGCCGGGACGGCGCGTCCGGCCTGCTGGCCATGCGTAAAAAAGGCGCGTATACCATCGGACAGGACGAGGAATCCTGTGTGGTGTACGGTATGCCCCGCGCCGCGTACGATATCGGCGCCGTAACGGTACAGGCTTCGTGCAAGGACATCCCGAACGCGCTGCTCCGCCATCTCCGTTCGCGTCCGGGCGCACGTTGATTCGCCTTTACAATTCCCGCCTCTGCGAACTGTACGGTTGTTACAGTTGACAGAGGCGTTCTTTCGCGCTGAAACCGGCCCCATTTTTTTTGAAAAAGCCGGGAACGCGCTATTAATTTTTTAAGAAAATGTTCCGATAATTCTTATGAATGGTATCTCGCGGACACAACGCGCCGCGCGTTGTGCGCCTTTTAAATTCCGTTGCCGCGCGGCACGGGTTCTTCCTGAACGGGAACGCTTTCCCGCGTTCCGCAGGACCAGAAAAGGGGGCGTCCCTGATGACAATTTCAGGAACTTTGACAACCAATTTTTCCAAGCCCGTGGAATTACAGCGGGCCTATCCCAATTCACAGACTCCTTCGGCACAGTCCCAGAAGCCTTCCCTCACCCGGAGATTTGACAGCGTCACCATCTCCGGGGAGAACGGCCGCCCGTTCGCCATGGAGGCCCGCAGTCGTCTGGCCCGGGAAGTGCGCACCGCCACCTCTTCCGGATCGGTTGCCGCCATCCGGGAGGAAATCCGGCAGGGCACGTATCGCCCCGACAGCATGGAAATTGCCCGGAATATGCTCCTGTTCGGGGAGGGCGGTTAAATGGACGAACTCTACGAGGCGTATTTTACGTATCTGGAAAAAGTCGGGGAATATCTGGACCGGCTTTCCGTCCTTGCCAAAACGAAAAGAATCGCGGCACAGCGCGGCGATGTGCTCAGCGTGAACGAGTGCATGCGCGAGGAACAGGAAATCAGCCTGACCTTGCGCCGGATGGAACAGCAACGCGTAAGAATGCTTAAGGCGCTGGGACTGGAAGGGGTGCCGCTGTCGGCCGTGCCGGAACGCTGTCCGCCCGAACAGCGTCAGGCCGCCCGCGCCGCCGTGGAACTGCTCCTGACCAAACGGGACATCTACCGCAGCGCCGCGGACGCCGCCCGCTCCACGCTGGAATGCAGCCTCCATAACATAGAGAAGCTCATTGACGCCAAAACATCAGGCGGCCTTACCGGGCCGCGTGCCCGGAGCGGACTGTTTACCGACTTCCGGACATAATCAGGGGGAAATTGCTATGAGTTTGGTTTCCACATTCGGCACCTACTCCATCGCCAAACTGGGCCTTTACGCCGCCAGTAAGGCGTTGGAAGTGACCGGCAACAATATTACCAACGTGCAGACGCCGGGCTATACCCGGCAGGCGCTCGATCAGGAAAGTCTACATATGTCCTCCGCGGACCGCTACGTCACGGGGACCGTTCTGCACATGGGCACCGGCGTTATCGCGCCGAGCGTCAGCCAGTCGCGCGATATCTACCTTGACATCCGTTACCGCAACGAAAACACCAGCGTGGGAAACTTGGAGTCGAAAAAGGACGGACTGGATAATATCGCCTCCATACTGGACGAGGTCGCCAAGGGCGAAGACGGCGAAGGCGTGCTGGAAGGAATGTTCAATGACGCCATTGACCAGTTAAACGCGCTGGCGGCGGAAGGCGCCGGAAAAGACCAGTACGACACCCTGTTCCGTTCCTCCATGTCCACCCTCACCCGGCAGTTGAACCTGACCGCCGACAACCTTGCGAACCTGAAAAAGACGCGTCAGGACAAATTGCAGGAGGACATGGACAAGGTAAACTCCATCATCGGGAGCATCCGCGAACTGAATACCACCATCCGTAAGTGCAGTATCTACGGCGACAGCGCGCTGGAACAGCGGGACGGGCGAAATTCGCTTTTGGATGAGCTGTCCACGTACTTGCAGATTGACGTAGAGTACGGGGAGGAGGAAATTGGGCCGGGGCTGACCGTAGAAAAGCTGATCGTCCGGACCGGCACGGAGCCGAAACGTACGCTCATTGACGGGCGGTACGCTTCCGAAGTGCTTTTCCGTGACGGAGCCACGGAGGGCGAGGACCCGAATTTCGATTTGGACCTTGCCCAGTTGACGGACGTCCACGGGCGTACCATTGTGTTACAGGAAAACGACTTGGGCGTTGTCAAAAACCGTGACATCGGTGCCGTGGTGGACGAGAGCGGCGCGATTATCCACTACCGCAACCTCAAGGAAGCCGAAGAGGCTGCCACGGAAATGAATAAAACGGCAATCGGTACCGAGTTCCACGCCGAGACGGAAGAGGACGGTTCCTTTACCGTGCACGAGTACGGCACCACGGTCTATCTCAAATCCGAGGACGCCGCCAAGGCCCTGACCGAAATCAAAAAGGACCATAACAAGCACGTCAACGCGCTGGGCGAAGTGACGCGTTATGATTTGCGTATCATTGACAGCGGCGGACAGTTTGAAATTCACCAGTTTGAGGTCTTCCGCGGAGAGGTCCAGACGGGCGACACGGAATTGAACGGCGCGCTGTTGGCCGACCGTGAAATCCTGACGGAAAAGGGTATCTTTGCTTCCAGCGCCGATTTGGCCATGGACTCCAACGCCGCCAGTAAACGCGGTATCCCCTATTATCAAAAGTCGCTGGACGTGCTGGCCAATACGCTGGCCTCCGTCCTCAATCAGGCCAACCAGATTCCTGACGAGACCATTTACGAGTCGACATGGGTCGAGTCCGTGGACCAAGACGGAAACATTGTAAAAACGCTTGAGTTTGTGGACGAGGACGGCAATATTGTCACCGGCGACAGAAGCCGCTACCAGCTCAAAGAAGAGTACAGCAACTACAACGGCGGCGTCCTGCTCAGCAACCACAGCAACAGCAATGACGACACCGGAATTACCGCCGCCAATATCTCCATCTCCCGCAACTGGGCCAACGGCTCCTTCCGCGTCCTTCGTTCCACGGAACCCAATCCCCCCAGCACCGCCAAAGATAACCTGACGCATATGTGCAACGTCATGACCGGGAACCACACCTTTTACCCCAATACCGAGGACGTTTACGAAAAAGCCGCGTCCGGGGAAGCGTTCTTTGTCGGCTCGTTCCAGTCCCTGCTCACGGACCATGTCGTGTCCCATCTGGCCAGCGACCAGCGGAACGTCAATGTCATGTACGACAACCGCACTTCTTCCGCCGATGAGGTCTTTGTCAACCGGGACGGCGTCATGGGCGTGGACCTCAACGAAGAAGCCATGAACCTGATGATGTATCAGCGTTCTTACGGGGCGGCCTGCCGCCTTATGACCGCTTTCGATGAAATGATTGACCGTCTGGTCAACGGTATGGCGGTCTGAGCGTTGCCATAGAGAGGAGGAACCTGTATGGCGTTTCGTGTTACGACAAACGGCTTAATGCGCTCGTACCGCACCAACCTGACAAAAATCAACGGGAAAGTGTATGATACTATGGAACGTGTCCAGACGACCCGGAATTTCAGCTCATCGGCCGAGGACCCCGCCGCCGCGAGCAAGGCCTTTCAGCTCCGCCGCTCCTTCTGGAGAGCGCAGGACCATATCGACAACACCAAGTACCTGCTCAACAAGTATCAGATGGGCTGGACGTCCTCCGGGGCCATTGTCAACGGGGACGGCAACTCCCCCAGTCTGGACGGCATTGCTTCCAGTCTGGCCGCGATCTCCGACACCGCCGCCTCCAGCCGCCCGATTTTGGGCGGGGAACTGATCTCCAAATCGGAGTCCATGGTCATGTGCATGAACGTCCGCTACAATGAGGAATTCGTCTTTGCCGGCATTGACGGCATGAACGTTCCCTTCGAGTGGGGCGAAAACGGGGAACTGCTCTATCGGGGCGTAGACGTCAGCGCCGCCGAGGGCACCGAGGACTACGAAAAACTTCAGAAACTGGCCACCGAGACCGGTTACGTGGATGTGGGAATCGGTATGCAGGAGGACGAAAACGGGAAAATCGTGGACAGCAGCGCCTTTAACTCTGCCATTTCCGGCATTGAGTTTCTCGGATACGGTCTGGATGAGGACGGCGACCCGAAAAATATCGCCGTGCTGATGAATGAGCTGGGCAATATCTTTCAGGACTGCGACAGAGATACCGGCGAATACGCCGACAGCGCCGACAAGGAACGCGCCGAGGTCTTGACAAGAAAACTCCGCGACGCTATCAACCACGTACAGGAACAGCACGTGAAACTCTCTTCCCAGAGCGAATACCTGCAAATCAACCTGACCCATCTGGAAGAGACGCAGTTTACGCTCAACACGGAAATTTCCGAACTGGAACAGATGGACCCCGCCCTTTCCGTTACGGAAATGTTCTGGGCGCAATACTGCTATCAGGCCGCTTTGAAAATCGGCAATGAACTGGTCTCCCAGACCCTCTTCGACTATCTCAAGTGACTGTGTAAAAAAGGCGATTCTGGCGGAATACGGATGTTCGGTCTCCTTCGCGCGGCCCCTCGCACCGTGAAAAGTACAGGATTCCAAAATCCGTTTCCGTCAGCGTCCGCCTTTGGAATCCCGCGGTTGCGCCGCGTGTTTCCGTAAAGAGCATTGAAGGACCATGAAAGGAAGTGCTTCGGAAATGTATCCCCTGATTGAAATTAAGAGCGTACCCATTGAGTTGCAGTTCAAGACTACAAACGCCTCTCTGGAGTATACGCGCGGTACGGCCGAGATGGAAATCAGCCGTTCCGAACAGGGCGGCGTGAACGTCAAAAGCCGCCCGATTCAGGTCAAGCTGGACACGTTCGAGCAGAGAGGCGGGAAGTTTTCCGCCGCCAACGCCGCCGTCAGCGCCGCCGTCAGCCAGCCTACGCAGGCGCAGTATGAGGCCACTTCGGCCTATGCCGACCAAGGTCAGATTCAGCTCAGCGCCCGGATCAGCAACAGTATCCCGCAAGCCGCCGCGCCCGCGGCTACGCCTACGTCCATGCAGAGCGCCGGAAGCGGCTACACCGTGCCGGAACACATGAACCCCAGCACCGGCGTAAACGTGGAGTGGGAGGACGGCGCCATGGAAATCCGCTACGCCATGGACAAGCTGAACTTTGATTGGAAAATCGACAAGGGCGAGTTTAAGTTCACCCCCGGCGACATTGAGATTTCCATCGCCCAGAAGCCGAGCCTGACCATTAAATATACCGGCGGCCCCATCTATGTTCCCCGTTCGGCGGACCCGAATTATCAGCCTGTGGACGTGAATGTGTGAGGCCCCATCGGCCCGGGAGGTGCCAGCGGCATGAAGATCAATACCAAGTATTTCGGAGAAATCGCGTACGAACAGGACGAACTCCTGACTTTTCCCAAGGGGCTTTACGGCTTTGAGGACGAACAGTCTTTCCTTCTGCTTCCCTTCGCGGAAAACGGCACTCTCTTCAGCCTGCAAAGCGTCAAAACCCCGCAGTTATCCTTTATCCTGATGGACCCCTTTTCCCTTGACGGCTCTTACGCCCCCGTCTTGCAACCGGAGGAACTACAGTTTCTGAACGTAGAGAGAAGCGAGGATCTCTTCTATTATGTAATGTGCGTGGTCAAGGAGCCGGTGGCGGAAAGCACGGTAAATATGCGCTGTCCGGTTGCCATCAACGACAACGGGAAGGCCTTACAGGTGATTTTAGAGAACACGTCTTGGCATATGCGCCACCAGCTCAGCGAGTTCCGCCGTGAGGAGGACGCGGACGAAACTCCACGGCCAAAGGAGGCGGAGCTATGCTGATACTGCGGCGTAAGTCGGGAGAGTCCATTGTCATCAGCGACAACATCAACATCACCGTGCTGGACATTAACGAAGGCAGTGTGCGGCTTGCCATTGACGCCCCGAAGTCGATTCCCATTCTGCGGAGCGAACTTTTACAGGCGGCTGACGCTAACCGCGATTCCGCCGCCGCCAATCGTGACTCGCTCCGGCTCCTCTCCGGGAAGGCGGAAAGCCACTCCGAGGCCCCTTTCCGGGCGATCAAACCGGGACAGAAAAAAACCGTGCCGTAACGCACATAACAAACCACATACCGGGCGCCGCCGGTATGTGGTTTTAGAGCTTATTGTCTGCCGTGGTGCGGACGTTTCATGACCATGCGGCACGCGTTCATCACCTGAACCGTGACCGCCGCGCTGTACTTCTCCTCATACATGGACAGTAGCGGGAGGATATCCCGGTTCTGCATGGCCACGTATTTCGCGGGCAGATTCGACAGCGCGATCGCCGTCACGTCCACCCGGCAACGGTTACAGGTGCACATTCCAAACTGTCTCATCAGCTTGTCGGCCTTGTCCTCCACAAGCGCCTGTGTGAGATTAAAGCACACAAATTCGTCCTGTTTTTTCTGGACCGGGTGGGGCGCGGGTTGCACAGGCTGTTGTTGCGCAGGCTGAACGGACTGTTGCTGTACGGGTTGCGCAGGCTGAACGGACTGTTGCTGTACGGGTTGCGCAGGCTGAACGGACTGTTGCTGTACGGGTTGCGCAGGCTGAACGGGCTGTTGCGGCACGGGCTGAGCAACAGGACGTTGTACGGGTTGCGCAGACTGAACGGGCTGTTGTTGCACGGGCTGAGCAACAGGACGCCGTACGGGCTGAGGCTCGGGTTCCGGACTTGGTTTCGGCTGTTCCGGCATACCCGCGGTCAGTTCCTCCGCGAAGTCCATGTTCAGCGCCGCCGGACGCGGCTCTTCCGGCAACGGCATGGCGCTGTTCCCCAGCGTGGTCGGATTGCTGAGCATGGACAACAGTTCCAGCGTCCTCGGGTCCGGCTCCGGGCCGTCTGATGGCGGCGGAGCCTGACGGGCCGCGTCCTCCGCGGCCGGCGTTGGCTGTCTGGGCTGGGAAGGCTCTTTCTTTCCGAACAGTTCGGTCACGAGCGAGTCTTCTTCCGCCGCCAATGACGCCTGAATTCGGCTTTCCGTGGCCGCGTCATCCAGTCCGCGGTTGTTCGGCTCGGCGGCGTCCTCTTCCTCTCTATGGTTACGGGAACCGCCCAGCAGGGAAGCCGCCGGGTCGGTCAGCAGACTGAGCACCCGCGCCGTCTTACTGCTCTTCCCCGTCTTGGAAGCGTTTTTTGGCATTCTCTTTCCCCCATTTCAATTTCCATAGTTCCGTTTGCTCCATTATAGCAGAGATTCCGCGCTTTGAAAAGCGGTTTCCCGTCATTTTTCGTTCATCAGTTCCTTGACCAGCGCCTTGAAGTCCTTGGCCGGTTTTGAGCCGGGGTCGTACGTAATGATGCTCTCCGCGTAGGCGGGGGAGGCCGCCACGGACACGCTACTGTGAATTTTTGTGCGGAACACTTTGGTTCCCAGATTCTTGGCCAGTTTCTGGGCCATGTCGTCCACTTCCCGGTTCAGGCGGAGGCGGAGACTGAAGCGGTTCAGCAGAATGCCCAGCACTTCCAAGTCCGGATTGAAATTCTCCCGAATCTGGGTAATCGTGTCCCGAATCTGGGAGACGGCCAGCACGCTGAGAATTTCGGGGGCCATGGGGATAATCAGTCCGCCGGAGGCGGCGTAGGCGTTCATGGTCAGCACGTTCAGGGCGGGGGGCGTGTCAATGATGATATAATCGTAATTGCCCGCGATTTTTTTCAGCTCGTTGCGGAGCAGGCATTCCCGCCCCTCGGAGCGGAATTCGAGTTCCACCGTGGACAGGTCAATGTTGGACGGGAGAATGTCCCCGAGTTCTTCCGTGCCCACAATGACATCGTCAATGGACTTCTCTCCCGTGAACACGTCATAAATGGTGTCGCAGTGCTCGATATCCACCCCGGCGCTGAAACCCAAACTGCCCTGAGGGTCCAAGTCCACCCCCAAGGTCCGGTATTTCATCTTATGCAGGACGCCCAGAATCGACATGGCAGTGGTCGTCTTTCCGACTCCGCCTTTCTGGTTCGTAATGGTGATGATTTTTTTCAAGGCAAGTCCTCCTGTCTGATAAAAATTTCTTGGGACCCTATTAATCTTTCTATCTATTATGTCGATATAAAGGATGAGAAAATTAATAGGGCGACGCAAATTTTTTCCTGTACCCTATTGTAAGGGAGTTGAATCACATGGCAAACATTAATAGTCTGACCAGCGCAAGCAGCAATATGAGCAGTCTGTACGGCACCAGAAACGTCCTCACCGGTCTGGCCAGCGGCATGGACACTGAGGCCATGATTGAAAACAGCGTGTCCGGCTACAAAACCAAGATTACGCAGTTGCAACAGCAACAGACGAAGTACCAGTGGAAGCAGGACGCGTACCGCAGTATTACGGATAAGATGTACGACCTGACCCAGAAATACACCTCCTACACCTCCAAGACGAACCTCTACAGCAACGCCTTCTTTAACGGCTCCATCTCCACAACCGCCGTTGGGAACACGGACGCGGTCTCCAAAGTCTCCGCCACGGGGCGTTCGTCCAGCGATGTCCAGATTTTAGCGGCGCAGGCGGCCACGGCGGCCCGTTACGATGTGTCCGTCAACGCGCTGAACCTGAACGGGGTCTCCAACACCACCACAAGCGATATGACCTTATCAGGGAACGTCACGGTGGGTACGCTCAAAGGCTCCATGACGCTGAACTATGACGGGCAGGAAATCGACCTTTCCTTTGACGATACGGACCTGATTGGCAACACCGGTTCCTCGGATTCTAAAACGCTTCGGCAAGCCATTCAGGACAAGCTCGACAACGCGACCATCAACACCAGTTACGGCACTAAAAAGGCCAGTGAGGTAATCAATGTCGGCCTTGACAACGGGAAAATCACCTTTACCGAAACCGCTGACAACAAGCGGGGCGCAAATCCTTACATCAGTTCCATCAGCGACTCTTTGAAAACCGCGTTCAAGGCTACGGAAAGCGAACTCTACACGGGTTCCGGCAAAAAGCAGTACACGCTCTCGAACGTTTCCGAGAATTTCACGGACAACACAAAAAGCGTTGCGCAATACCTTTCCGAAAAGGCAATCAATGTGACCGTGGACGGCGTGACCAAGAGTTTCAACCTGAAAGCAGATACCATTACAAAGAGTGGCATTCAGGCGGCTTTTAAGGAAGGTCTTGCAAGCGTCAACATGAATATCGGCGTGTCGCCGGCCAACAGTACCAATGGCCCCCTGACGTTCACGCCCGCGAACCCGACTTCTAACTTCTCCATCAGTACGAAAGACGCCAAAGCCAGCGAACTTCTCGGTTTTGGTGACGCCGGTTTGAGTAACTACCTGAATACCAAGACCTCTATTGGAACTCTGCTCGGTGACAACTTCAGCTCCACATTTACGCCGGCCGTGGAATCCGATACGACCATTACCGGCCGTCTGACGCAAGACGGCAATTAC
>JAFSRH010000009.1 GCA_017446225.1 Oscillibacter sp. | reverse complement strand
CTTCGGAAGGTGCAGAGGCCCGTTCTTTTTCACAAAGTCGTCATAAAGCGCGTTCAGGCCCTTGCGGGAGGCCGTAATCTGTTTTTCCGGCGCGCCGTCCCGCTGGAAGTCAAGCAGGGTCCGCGCTACGTCCCGGATGGAGAGAATGTCGCCCACGGTCTCCCGGGAGTTCTTCGGAATGTCGGACGCCTCCACGAGTTTCCCGTCCGTATTCCGGTAGATTTTGCCGTCCTTTTTGACCAGTCCGCCCGTTTTTCCCCTGACGGACTCATGACGGATACCGACCGGCGTCCGGGCGGCCGGATAGTCCATAACGCCGGTAACCGTGGAAAACGCCTCCGTGATTTGTTCTTTCAGGGACTTGTCCGTGTCCTTCGGACGGTACGTCAGACTGTCGCCGCGGCCGTACATTTTGCCCCGCCCCGGCGTGCCCAGAACCATTTCTGGATGTGCCGTGAAATATTCGTTGACGTACCCGCCGACATAACCGTCCTTGCCCGTGAAGCTCCGGTAAGCGGCTTCGGCGAACTTCTCCCCGGCGTACGGCGTGTCCGGCGCGCGCTTTTTGAGAATCAGAATATCGGTCACAACGTCCGTCCCGGCGTTGGACCGAAACGCGGTGTCGGGCAGACGGACCGCGCCGAGTAAATCGGCCTTGGTACCGAGATACCGCCGCACGTCCTCCGCCTGTGTGGAATCCATGGTGTAGCGGGACGTGACGAACGCCACCACGCCGCCCGGACGGACCTTGTCCAGCGCCTTGACGAAAAAGTAGTTGTGGATGGAGCGCGTGAGATACGGCTTGTAGCGCCTGTCGTGGATCCGGATGTCTCCAAACGGGACATTGGAAATCGCCGCGTCATAGTAGTTATCGGGCAGAAGGGCGGTTTCAAAGCCCTGTACGCGCACGTCTGCGTTCGGGTACAGGGCCTTGGCAATGCCGCCCGTGACCGGGTCGAGTTCGACCATGGTCCAGCGGGAGTTGGCGCGCAGGTTCGCGGGCATGGCCCCGGCGAAATGTCCGATACCGGCGGATGGTTCGAGGACGCGTCCGCCCCGAAAGCCGATATGTTCCAGCGCGTCATAGAGGGCGGAAATGACGTCCTGACTGGTATAATGGGCGTTGAGCGTTGACTTTTGCGCGGCGGCGTACTCTTCTTCGGAAAGCGTTTCCTTTAACTGCGCGCGCAGAGGCGCCCAGTCGGCCTTTGTCTCGTCAAAGATACCGGACAGTCCGCCCCAGCCGACAAAGCGCGCGAGCGCGGACTGTTCCTCCGCCGTTGCCGGACGCTGTTCGGTTTCCAGTTTCCGGAGAATTCCAATAGCGTCCAGATTGGCCTTGGCGCGGGATTTTTCCCCGTTTGGGAGCTGTAAGCCGCCGTCCGGAAACGTGAAATCGGTTCCGCGCGGCGCGGCGGACGGTTCCGGGCTTTCGCTCCGCGGTTCCGGCGCGGCGGGTTTCGCTTCCGGTACGGCCGCAACCGGCGCAACGGGCTTCGGTTCCGGCGCGGCCACAGTCGGCGTAACGGGTTTCGGTTCCGGCACGGCCACAGTCGGCGTAACGGGTTTCGCTTCCGGCGTGGCCACAGTCGGCGTAACGGGTTTCGCTTCCGGCGTGGCCACAGTAGGCGCAACGGGTTTTGGTTCCGGCGTGGTCACAGTCGGCGTAACGGCTTTCGGTTCCGGCGTGGCCACAGTCGGCGTAACGGGTTTCGCTTCCGGCGTGGCCACAGTCGGCGTAACGGGT
>JAFSRH010000064.1 GCA_017446225.1 Oscillibacter sp. | reverse complement strand
GGCCAGGATTGGCCGTATCACTTCAAACTGTTCCCGCGTTATATCGCTCGGATAGCTTTTCCTCATGGTTCATCACCCTTTCCTTGTCCTATATTATACCATGTTTCAATCCCTTTGGCAAGATGCTGAACAGGCTCTAAGAGACGCTCCATATCCTGACCCGCCACGCGTTTCAAGCGGACGGACAGAACTTCCAGCCGTTCCGCCTGTTGAATGGCCCGTTCATAGTTAAAGTTAATTTCCGCCATGGATTGCATCACCTCACTGCGGTTTCTTCCGGACGGGTGTCACTTGGACAGGATGGAATCAACATTCAGTTTCATGTTGACGCCCTCCGCCTCATTTTCGGTTTCCTGATACAGTCCGCCGAGTTTCAGAAGCGCAATGGAACGCCGTTCCAGACGCCGCGCCGCTTCGACAAGCTCCTCATTACAAGCGCGGTAACCTGTCCGTTCCTCTTCTCCGGCGTCCCCCTGCCAATAGCCGCGCGTCCGGCCGGAAATATCCCCGATACGGGCGGCGCGGGAACGGATATTGCGTAAAACATCCAGCATTTCTTCCGCTGTTATGCGCAATTTTTCCGGCGAAACAACAAATTGTATGGCCGCCATAGTCGTTCTCCCCTATATTTTCAGCAAGTCAATGACGCTGGACACGGACCGCTCACAGCGTTCATATTCTGTTCCGGCGTTCTGGGTTTGAATCGTGAAGCGTTCCAAGGCGGTAATAGCCGCGTCCAGCGCGTCCAGTTCCAGCGCGTAATTCGACTGAAACTCCGCTTTTGCCTCCCCGTTCCACATGGTATTGAGACGTACGGACATTCGCCGTAAAGTTTGGGCGTCCTGTTTTAAAGCGCTGATTTCCCGCTGAATGGACGCGGAATCGGAACGCAGAGTTCCGGTATTGACTTTGAATTTCAAAATGTCCATATCCGTCCTCCTACTGCGACAGGATTCGTCCTATTCTCGCGCTTGTGTCAGTGGCGTTCTGGTAGAGCGTCCCGGACACGGACGGACGGTAAAAGTCAGACGCGCCATCCAAACGCTCCGCGTTTCCGGTTTCGGTCCTTTCGTACAGATGAATGATTTCGTTCAGGGCGGAAGAAAGGCTGACCAAACGCGCCGTCAGGACATATGCGTTCTCTTCTTGTGTTTTTAACTCCCGCTGACAGGATTCCAGCTCCGTTTCCAGTCGCAACGTCCGCAGAATGTCCCCGATCTCAAATCCGGACTGTCGAAGCGTTTTAGACAGCGCGAGGAGTTCAACACTGACTTGTTTGATTGGTTCCCGTTCAAAAATGATTTGCATGAACTCCACTCCTTTGCCGAGGCTGAAAGTCTGTCGGATAAGGTCCGCGCCGTCACACAAGAATCAGTTCCGCGCCGCCGTAGATTCCGTAATCGTTCAAAGAACTTTCCCGCGCGCACTGAAAGCCGGGGTCACGCGAGCAAAGGACCATCTCGCTCAAGTCCCCGCTTAATTCCACGCCCTCTTTTTGTACAATCAGCTCCGCGATTTCCTCAATCAGGTCAGCGACAGGAGCGGTCTCATCGACAGAGAAATTGTATTCTTTTTCCAGCGCCGGAACTTTGATATTGACGATAATCATAGCGCTTGCTGGCTCTCCTTTCTGAAGCGGCACGTCAGCATGGAACGCAACGCTTCCACCGTATAGGGTTGCACGGACTCCCGCCCGTTTTCCCGGAAGCGGATCAGGGGAATGCCCTCCCCGCTGAGCACTTCGCAGACGCTCAGCAATTCTCCGCCGTTTCGGTACTGCTCCAAGCGGAACCGGATGGAATCCGAATCGGTTGTTCCGTTCCAAGTCTGAAACAATTCTTGTGCGTCCGCGTCCGTCAGGGCGGGCGGCTCCAAAAGGCCCGTCTCAAAAATCCACGTTTCCACGGCTTCCGCCGGAATCAGACAAAGGCGAACTTCTTCAGAAATCACCGTGCGGATCGGTTCACAGACACCTATGTTTTTTCCGCCGCAGTAACACATCAGCGCCGCGGTATTCCGGGAGCGCCGCACAGTAAGCGCGACCGCGAGCGGCGCGCGGCTCATATCCCGGAAGAATCCGCCTTGCGCGGTCGGCACGAACGCGCCTTCCGTGCGGGAAAGAAAGCCGCGCTGATAAAGAGTAGCGAAGGCCTTTGTCAGCGCGGCATCGTCCGGAGGCGGACCCGCGCGGTAGAGGGTATGCCCGGATCCGCCGGAAAGTTCCAGCATTACTTCCAGTTCCGCTTGCGTGAAGTAGAGATATTTCATATCCCGACCTCCGTTTTTTTTAACAGGTCCTGAAAGGAAAGTCGATAACCGCGGGAAAGCGGTACTCCGATACTGTCCGTCAATTCCAGATAATTTTCCGCGGAAATGACGCGGAGAATTTTTGACGTGTTGACAATGTAACTTCTGTGACAGCGGCGGAACATCTCCGGCAGACGGCTTTCCAGTTTTTCCATAGTATCGTAGAACGCGTACTCCTCATGGCGGGTCCGGACGAAAATTTTCTTGTCTCTGGCCTCGAAGTAATAGATATAAGACCATGGAATCAAGGCTTTCTCGTCACGCGTGGTCAACAGGAAGCGCCCTTCCGATTCTTGAAAGCGTTCCAGAAAACTGGAAATAAATTCGCGGTTTGCCTCGCTGAACTGTTCTTCTTTTAATGGACGGAAAGCCAAGGAATCCGGGGCGATTCCGGGACGCAGATATTCCAGCGGCGAAACGGACGGATCTGTGATCAGCATGACCATGGCGTCACCGCAGTTCTTCCGGAACAGACGCAGAGCCTGTACGCTTTGCCCTTTGGAAAAGCGGTAATAGAGAAGATTTACGAGTTGTTCTTGATTGGTAACGCGGGTCAAGGCTGTGTCATCCGGTATATTGTCCACATGGAGTTCCTCTTCACAACTCCCCGCAATCTGTTTTCTACAGTTTTGGCTCAAAAGTTCCCGCTCTCTGCCGTCCCGGTCACACACAAGTACCGCAATCATTGGTTCACATCCTTATCATTTCGCTGAAATGACACCGCAAGAACACGCGGACAAACTCAGTCCAGAGGAACGATAATTTGCTTTTTACGCTCATCCTGCCGATCTGTGGGGATAAAGCCGATTCCGGGCTTGACAGAAGAATCATATCCCGCGTCACGGTAGCCCATATTCTGGAAGGGAAGAATATTCTGCTTGCTGATCATTCCGCCGAAGCGAACGCCGGACTGGAAATCCGTCAAAAGAGAGAACCAGCGATACCCGGTAAGGTTATTCTCAAGTTCCTTATCGGAGGCCTCAACGAACACAAAGAAATTGATTCCCTCTCCGCGTTCGCACACGATTTCCAACAAAGACAACTGCTGATCCGGAGTAAATATCGGCCGTGCCGATTTGTCCGCCTTGACGTCCTCCGCGTTCGGCCGGGTTTCGTCCGTCTTGACGTTCTCCGCGTTCGGCCGGGTTTCGTCCGTCTTGACGTCCTCCGCGTTCGGCCGGGTTTCGTCCGTCTTGACGTCCTCCGCGTTCGGCCGGGTTTCATCCGTCTTGACGTCCTCCGCGTTCGGCCGGGTTTCGTCCGTCTTGACGTCCTCCGCGTTCGACTGGGTCTCGTCCGCCTTGATGTCCTCCGCGTTCGACTGGGTCTCGTCCGCCTTAACGTCCTCTATGACCGGTATCAACGGAATTTTTGAGAGTTCTTCCGACAAAGCCAAGGGAGTGACAATAAACAAATTGATTCTTGAATTTGCCTGCGCTTCTTCAAAGCGTTCTTCCGGGGAGGCGTTACGTTTACGGCAAGCCGTTTTGATCGGATCCCGGCGGATACATTCTTCACGAAGCCACAGGAAAAACTCTGTCAGACTTTCCTCATCGGTATAGCGTTTCCAGCCGTGTTCCTCGGCAATCCACTGGAATTGAGAGGAATGAAGCTCGATAATATGCACATCCTCATGACGTTCGTCACAAGCCAGCATCAGATTCCGCATGAACACAGATTTTCCCGAAGCTCTCGTGCCGGAAATCAGATAAGAGAAGTTTTTCACAAGGTTCAGCGAATACACGCTGGCGTCCTCGAAGTTGTACCCGGCCGGCAAACGGGTCGTGTCTGCCAGCGCGTTCCGGTAGTCGGCCAGCGTGACAAACTCCGCGCGGGTCGGCTTTTCGGGAATACGGGGAATATTCCGCGCTCTCGGACCGTTCCACGCCTCGTTCATCCGCTCAACCACGGCCTTGATACGGTCATTACGTTCCGGGGCCTCAATAGGCGGATTTTGTTTCGTGTCAGGCGGCGGTTCTATACCCATTCGTCCGTCTTTTGTAGGAGCGGCCAGCGCGGTTTGGAATTCCAGAATACGCTCTCCATGATACATCAATCCGCGTCCCTTGACTCTCGCCTCGGGCAAGACGTCCGGTCTGACAACGTGAAGCGCTTCTCCGTACGCGAACACCTCCGGCAGTTCCAGCGTCAGCGCGGTGCGGAAATTCTCCGCCATACGGCTGGAAATTTCCTGCATACTGATTCCGCCCGCCGTCACCAGAAGATATACGCCGTACGCGTTGCCTTCCTTGATAATCCGCGTCATTTGCGCCTCGTAGCGTTCATTTGTTTTTTCGTTAAAACTGCCGTAGTTGTCAATGACAATTAAAATGGCCGGTTCCGTCCACCCACTATGATTCATGGTATCGGTGAAACTGCTTCCGGAAAAACGGGCCTTGCGCTCGTCTAAAATACGGGACATCATGGTGAAAAATTTGGAAAGCGCGTCAGATTCCACATCGTCCTCGTCAAGATACCCGCCCACATGGGGCGCTCCGGCGAATACAGAAAGCATTTTCGCGCTGAAGTCCAGACAGTAAATGTTAAGCAGGTTCGGAGAGTAGGACGCCATCAGGGAGTAAACCACCGACTGCGCGAACGTGGACTTGCCGGTAGAGACGGTGCCAATCAGGAGATGATGTCCGCCGAGCGCGAAATCCAGCGAAACGGGGAACTGTGCCTGATTGGCCGGATCATCGGCCATTCCGATCACTGTACTGAGCTGGAAGCGGCGGGGCGCTTCCGGCCAACCGGTTCCGTTAAAAACGGAGCGGCGGAAGGCGTCCATAGAGTCAAGGTAAAGGGTTGTCGGAAGCACCGGGAGCCAGAGTTTCTGAATGGGCTTAAGTCCCTGCGCCTGTGAAACATCGTGAAGGTAGTCCACGACCACTTCCAACTGTGTCTTGCTCCGTATCTCCGGGAGATGTTTGTCTCCGGAGGCCTCCAAGGAAATTACGCGGCTGATACGCTCTTCACGGGTGCCGCTGGTATCGCGGTAGAGGTCGATAAAATCCTGAATACGAGCGGTATTAAAATCGGTCTCTTCAAATTCGGGCTGTATGCCGTGCAGTGTCCGGTAGAAGGCCTCCCGAAACTCTTTCTGTTCGGCAAACACAAACGCGGGGTCGTTAATATTGACCTTGGTCTCCGGTTCGATGGCTTCCAGCACATCAATCAGTTGCCCAAGCCAGCGATGTTTCATTTCTTCCTTGCGCTTCATTTTGGCACGGTTTCCGGCAAGGTCTACTTTACCCGTGACGCTGAGCATTTGCGCAATGAGCAGACTTCCGCTTGCCAGTTCCTTGTCATAGGAAGCGCCGGACCAGCCGCTTTGGAAGAGTTCAAAAATTTCGTCATTGCCTACCTGTAAATAGGTCCGGCCCGCCCGCGTAAGGTACGCCGCCTCCACGCGGTGGAGCATATCCATAGAGTCCTGCCGGTCCTGCACGCGCAAGCAGAGACGGAATTTACTGTTGGCCCAGATGTTTTCGTCCACGGTGCCGGACGGACGCTGTGTGGAAAGAATCATGTGTACGCCAAGACTGCGGCCCACCTGCGCCACGCTGATCAGTTCTTTCATAAAGTCCGGCTCTTCGCGTTTGAGTTCGGCGAACTCGTCAATGATAATGAACAGGTGCGGCACAGGTTCTGTAGCATCGCCGTTTTTATAAAGCGCCGTATAGCCGTTGATACTGTTCACGCCGTACTGGGTAAAAATACGCTGACGGCGGCGGTTCTCCGACTGGATGGATACCATAGCCCGCTTGACCTGATTGCCGGACAGGTTGGAAATAGAGCCAATCATATGCGGAAGGTTGTCGAACAGATTGGCCATTCCGCCGCCCTTATAGTCAATGATGAAAAAGCCCACGTCTTCGGGACTGTAGTTGACGGCAAGGGAAAGAATGTACGTCTGGAGCGTTTCGGACTTGCCGGAGCCGGTCATACCGGCCACCAGTCCGTGGGGGCCGTGGTACTTCTCGTTGATGTCCAGATAACAAGGCGCGTTGCCACTGCCGAACCCGACCAGCGCCCGCATAGATTTGATCACGTCCGATTTCTGCCAGCGGGTAGCGGATTCCAGTTCTTCCGGGTGGCTCACGCCGTACATATCGAAGAACGTCAGGGCATCGGGGATTTCGCCCTCTTGGTCGGCGTCCACGACTTCAATACGGCTCAAGCTCTTGGAGAACTGCCAAAGCCGTTCCACGGCAACTCGGTCGAATTTGATGGCCGTTCCGTACGCCCGGCCGATACGCGTATCGTAAATGCCCTGAAAGCGTCCGTCACATTCTACCACGCACTCACATTCATTCGGCAGTTCCTCCGGCTTTCCGGTCAGCAGAACGGTGGACAGCCCCAAATCTTCGCCCCGGCTGAAAACATAGTGCGCAATGGCTTCGCCGTCTAAAAGGATAGGGTCGGAGACAAACAGAAGCAAGCGCGGTTTCAGGGAACGGCTGTCCTTGTTTTCTTCGGCGCGGTTGCGCAGAATCTGGGTAAGCGCGTGAAAGACTTCGCCGCGTTCGGCGCGGTTGGTTGCCATATAGCGGATTTTCTTATCGCCGGACCAGACATGGGGCAGCCACATGGCGAAATTCCACGCGTCACGGTCGATATCGCTGCTTTCGTCACAGACAATGGCAATTTTGACGTCCGTGTAACAGTTCGAGGCGGCGACTTGGGCAATCATGGCCTGCGCGATGGCAATGGCGGCCTTACGGTTTTCCCCGCCCGCAACGCCCACCACGCGCCGCTTGAGCAAATCCACGGACACCGGCACGCCCTTGAGCATACGGAAATTTTCCTGAAGCTGTCGGGGCTTATCGGCGAGCGTATCGTTCATAAGGGTGAAGCGCTCTTTAGGTATCTCAATGGGAGCCTGAAAGGGAAGGTCTCCAATGCCAAGGCGGACAGAGAGGAAGTCGTCATAAGAGTCGTTCCGGTTCCAAAGGAGGGGGGACGTGCCGTCCAGCGCACAGCATTCGTCCGCGCTCAGGGAGCACTCCCGCAACGCCTGCGTGTTGTCTTTGTACAACGTTTCGATTTTGTCCCGCATACGGATGAGGTACTCACTGTAACTCTCAAAGCGGCGGTTTTCCAACTGGCGGCGGGTTTTGCCGGCGTAGCGTACGTTCACCAGCGCCCAGAACGCGGCGATAAACGCGGACGCGACCGCCGTAATGATACCCATGTACATAAACGCCGAAGAGCCGGAACTGTTGCCGAAGATAGAGAGCGCGCTTCCGAGAATCATAGGTACTGCCATAGTCAGAGAAGGACCGATTTGCATGGCAAGGGGCTGGTCCTGCGCTTCCTGTAACTGGGGCGGTTCCTCAATCTCAATGGGTTCCGTATGGAGTTTTCGTAAGTTACGGGGAGAGCGGTGAAAGCGGATTTTTTTGGCGGCGTTTCCGCTTCCGGGGCTGGCAAGCTGATTGATACGTTCGCCGCCTTCCACCTGCGGAATCATGATGCGCAGTCCGTCACACTCATTGATGGCCAGCATATTGCCCAGAAAGATAATGTTCAGGCGCATAATACGAATACTGTCCCCGTAGTGGAGAATTACGTTTCCGTACGCCCGCTGGAAATTCACGTAAGTTCCGTTTTTGGATTTATCGTGCAGTTCCCAGTTGCCGTTTTTTAACGTAATCGTACAGTGTTCGCCGGAGACGTAGCGCTCTCTGGACGGCTGGTCCTGATATTGAATGTCATTGCCGGGGTTCCACCCGATACGGATTTGCTGAAGGCCCGCAAGACCATATTTTTGATACGGCGTAAACGGCTTTTTCTGTTCCGCGCTGAGGATGGTTATCTTCTTACGTCCCGGCAGTTCCACTTCCAGTTGCATTCCGCTGTTGATAACCGCCCGTTTGTAGCGTTTGGCGTTCATGCGGAGGAATCCGCCTTCCGGCGTCAGTTCCCAGAACTCCCCTGTCTTTTCCAGTGACAGGGTCACATCCTCGTTCAAATCAAACAGTTCTTTGCGAATCAAGACCCGCAGTTCCGTTTGTCCGCGCTCCGGAAGCGTGACTTCCCGGAAGCCCTTCTGACTGTAGACCGACAGTACGATACTCATAAGCAACCCCTGTTCTTCCGTTGTCTTTAAGCGTTAAAAAGCCGGAATTGGATATCGGCAACGCCCGCCTGAATATGGTCTCCGTTCTTCAAATACACCCCTTCCGGACCCACCAGCGTGGACGTTCCGCCCCGCCGGAGGAGCGTTTTTACTTTCGGGGCGCTGCGTACGCAGGCCTCCCGCCCCTTCATAAAGATTTCACAATGAACTTTCGCCACGCCTTCCCGCGGCAGAGACAAGCGGTTTTCCGGCGCGCTTCCAATGCGAATCGGTTCGTTCGCGTGGAAAATGTACTTTCTTCGGGAATATCCGGACATTTCCACCAGTTCGATCATCAGCGTGGCCTTGCCCTTGGCCTTGTTGAGCGCTTTCTCGTCCCACGTAATTTCCATGGCGTTTTCGCCGCCGTTTCGGGAGGGCTTGACCAACGGGTTTCTCAGGGCTTCCGAAAGCGCCTCGTCCCGCCGCTTTAACTGTATCATTTCCTCCTCTTCTTTGCGCCGTTTTCTACGTTTCATAAGCAGATAAAACGCAAGGAAGAGAAACGGCGACAGGCAGAGCGGAAGAATCCAGATATGCGTCCGCACGAATTCCAACAAAGCCTTCCCCCTTTTGTTTACCTGACGGAGATACGAACAGTCTCCGGGTATGTAGCGATTCGGAACGCCACCGCCCGGGGCGCGCGCACGCCCCGGGCCGCCGCTTCCTACGGAACGCGGCTATGGATACGCTTGGAATCAGTAGTTGAGCACGTCAGGATTCAGGCCGGAGGTTCTCGTTGCCGCGTTATCTTCCGTGGTCTCGAAGATCTTCTTGATTTCCCGCAGGTCATTGACGTGCTCATTGATAATGCGCTGAATATCATGGAGGTCATTGTTGATCTGCTGGAGTTTGTTGTAATACTGCGTGGCGGCGGGACTCTGCCATTTGCTCTTCAATCCGGTGCAGGTGTTCATCATCTGCCCGACCAGACGTTCGCACTTGGTGCGGCTCTGCTCGAACTGTCTCGCGCCGGTTTCAAACTGCGCACTGCTAACACGTACAGTAACTGCCATAATAACAACTCTCCTTTACATTATAGCCCATCGGATGTTTGTGTGAAAGCCCGTCTCATAAGGGACACAGGCCATGACGTTGCGCTCAGTTCTTCTCCGTGGCGCGCCGTATAGCGTCCTGTTCGGCCCTCTCATACATCCCGGCGACATCCTCCAGCGCCTTGGCGAAGTTCTCCACGTTCTGAACGAAAGCGTTCAACAGGTTCATGTTCTGGTTGACCGAATTGACAAACGCCGTTTTAGATCCGCCATCCCACATATTGAGGTACCGGGCGGAGACGCTCCGCATTGCGGTGATTTCCTGTTCAAGCTGTCTCTTGAGATTTCTCAGTCCGGCGGCTTCACTGGTCAGAGCGCTTGTCGATACCTTCAGATCCATTGCCATGTTGTGTTCCTCCTTTTTTCCGTTCGGTTGGATGGTACGATATCTTATCATCCGCCGCCCGCGCCTCACGTTTCCGTAAAGCGCGCATTTCCGCGGAGAATGGATGATAACGGAACCTTGTCCGGAATTTTTGGGCTTTCCGGTCCGCTGAGGGGGTTTTCGTTTGGTATGTCCGCATTATAGCGCGGGTTTCCTGTGGGCGCCGGATTTCCTGACGAATTGCACGGATATTGGGATGAATGGCAATCAGGCCACGTAAAAAGTATTTTCATGGAAGAATTTCCCAATTTTTCTATTTTTGAAATTTTTACCTTACGCCGGGCCTTGTTTACTGAAAATGGTTGAAGCGTATCCAAAACAAATTTTTCCATAATTATTCTGAATTTTAAAGTTTTTACGCAAAATGTGATTGAAAGTCCATGACAATTATGCTAATTTAGGAAAGAGTGCCTTTCCTAAAGAACGTTGCAGGAAAGCGTACTTTTTCGCAAAATACCGCTATTTTAAAATCTCCCAATTTTTATAGTCAACTTTTTCAAAATTCAGGCTTGCCAACAGAGGAAGATTATGCTATAATGAGAAAAATTTGCGGGTTGCGTAGTTTTGCGAAAAAGTACGCTTTTTTGCAAAATATGAACTTTTTACAAGCGATTCAAACATTGTCCTACTTAAGTCCTCTCCCATTCAGGGAGGGGACTTTGTGCATTTTGTTGTATCCGTGGAATTCCACAAAATGACAGCTTGACGCCGCGCCGCTGACTTGCGGACGTGTGCGCCGGAATCAAAAAGGAGGAGTCATTATGCCGCAGTTGCTCGCGTCCACGTATGAAGTCCTTGAGACCATCGGGAAAGGAGGGGGCGGGGAAGTCTATCGCGGATATCACACCCGTTTGGAGAAGGAAGTTGTCATCAAACGGGACTTGAACCCCCGGAATCTGCCCCCGGAAATGCTCCGGCGGGAGGTAGACGCGCTCAAAAAACTGAGCCATACCTACATTCCGCAAGTCTACGACTTCGTGGAAGAAGAGGGCGTGGTCTATACGGTCATGGACTACATCAAGGGCGAAAGCCTTGATAAGCCGCTGCAACGCGGGGAACGTTTCCCGCAGGCGCAGGTGATCGAATGGGCCTGTGAACTGCTGGAGGCCCTGTCTTATCTGCATCACTATCCGCCGCACGGCATTCTGCACAGCGACATCAAGCCCGCGAACATCATGGTCACGCCGCAGGGCGATATTCGCCTGATTGACTTCAACATTGCCTTGGCCATGGGGGCGGACGGGGCGGTCCGGGTCGGACGGAGTATGGGCTACGCTTCCCCGGAACATTACGGGGAGGACTTCGCCGGAAGCGGCCTCACCCAGCGCAACGGTACCCAGCGTACCGGCACGCAAAGGACCGCGTCCAGAAGAGCGCCCTCTTCCCGGGTTTCCACGTCCACCGCTGACGGCAATATTATCATGCTGGACGTGCGCTCCGACATTTACGGCCTTGGCGCGACCCTCTACCATCTTCTCACGGGCAAACGTCCGGCCCAGCGCGCCGTGGACGTGCTTCCGGTTTCCACGTTTACGGACCGGAACATCAGTCCGGCGCTGGCGGCGATTGTCGAAAAGGCAATGGCCCCGGACCCCGAACTCCGGTACCAGTCGGCCGATGAAATGCTGACGGCGTTCCGGCGCCTCCACCGTGACGACCCCCGCGCAAGGCATCGCAGACGCGCCATGCTGGCGTCATTCGCGGCGGTATTCGCGTTGCTGCTCCTCGGCGGCGCGCTCACGTACGTGGGACTGCGCCGGATGGAACGCAGTCAGAACGCCATTGCGCTTGCGGAACGCTCCGCGCGCGCCCTGAAAAACGGGGACGTGCTCGGGGCCGTGACGCTCGCGCTGGACGCCCTCCCTGAACGCGGTCCGCTCGACCCGCCGGAGAATACCAACGCACAACGCGCCCTTGCCAACGCGTTGGGCGTCTACGACTTGGACGCCGGGTACAAGGCGTACGCCTCTTTGCCGCTCCCGGCCGCGCCGGTCAACGCGGGCCTCTCTCCGGACGGGCGCTATACCGTAGCGCTGGCGGACAACCGGTTTTTCGTGTTCGACACGGAGAGCGGGCGACAAATCGCCGCGCTTCCCGCGGAACCGTCCCCGTTATCGGGTTACGCCTTCCGCGACCCCGATACACTCCTGTACGCCGGGACGGACGGCCTGACCGCCTACAACATCCCGGAAAACCGTACCCTCTGGGCCAACGGCCGCCCCGCAACGGCGGTAACGCTTTCAGCGGACCGCGGCACGGCCGCCACCGTCTACAAGGACGCCGCGGAAGCGCTTATTTGTGACGCCTACAGCGGAGAAGTACGGCGTACCATCTCCTTTGACGGCAGACACCAGCGCGTAGCCGTTGCCGACACCTTTTCCCGCTCTACGGGCGTCCTTCTGACGCTGGACGCGGGCGGAAACTGGCTCGCGGCCAGTTTTGACGATGGCAGTCTGTCGCTCTTCGGCATTGAAAGCGGGGAAGCGCTTCCGATCGTTCCGGCTTCCGAGTACGCGGTCTTTGAAGGCGGCTTTAGCCGCTCTCTGTTCGCCGTTGCCGCGAACCGTACGGACGGCTCTTCCAGCCTGACGATTTTCAATATGTTCACCCGGGACACGGTGGAGGCTACCAACACGATTCCCATGCACGTACAGACAGACAATGTCGGCGTGTGCCTGTCCCACGAAACCAGCCTGACCAGACTGGACCCCGAGACTTTCCAAGAAACGCAGGTGGCGTATTACCCCGCCGCCGACATCACGGCCTATCTCCGCGCCGGGGACCTGACCTTGATCCGGGCCGCCGACAACGCTTGTCTGCTCTACGACCGGAACGCTTTGCAAATCGCCGACTTCACCCGCGAGACCGCCATTGACTTCGCCGCCGTGGCCGGGGACTACGTCCTTCTGGCCGACCGCGATACCCCCGCCGTACAGCTTCTCCGCTCCGACAAGCATTCGGACGCCTATCTTTTCTCCTACGACTCCGCCTACCCGCACATAGAGGCGCACGTTTTAGCGGACCGTTCCTCCGCCATGCTTATCAGTCCGGCCGGATTCCGGATCATCCGCCCGGACGGTTCCACGTCCAGAGAAAAGGAACTGCCCGATATGGAACAGATGTACAAAGTGGAGTACAAGCGGGAGAACGGCGGGGAGTTCCTCGACTGCACCTACAATGACGGCGCCGTGCGGCGTTACGCCGCCGACACGGGCGAACTGCTCTCCACGGACTTCGGACCCGTGCCGGACCCGGAGAGATACCAACTGTTTGAAACCGATGACTACCGGGTGGAATTCGCCTACCGGGAGACACCGGAAATACGCCGCCGTTCCAACGGAAAACTCATCCGCGCGCTGGAACTGGACGGCAATGTAATGGAGGCGGATCAGATCGATGACAAGCTCATGATTCAGTATGTATCCACGGACCTGAAGAACCATGCGGCGGTTCTCGTGGACGCGGACGGACAGATTCTGGCGGATTTGCCGGATCTGTGCGACATTCTCCCGGACCGGACGCTGATTTTCGATGACCAACTGGGAAATCTGCGCCGGGGCAGGCTCTACACGCTCGCGCAACTGCGGACGTTGGGCAGAGATTATAAGGAGGCAAGACAATGAAACGACTTGGCAGTATTGTTCTCGTGCTGTGCCTGATTCTGGGCATGGTCCCGCTGTGGGGGTACGCGGCGGAAGTAGCGTCCGGGACCTGTGGCGACAACGTGACGTGGTCCCTTGACGATAACGGTACCCTGACCATCTCCGGCATCGGCCCCATGACGGATTTCAATCCACATAATGTGCTGTGGTACAATTCCAGTGATACTATTAAGACGGCTGTTATCGAAAATGGCGTCACATCTATTGGAAGCCATGCGTTTTATGACTGTAGCGGCCTTACCAGCGTGACGATTCCCGACAGCGTCACCTCCATTGGAGAACGTGCGTTCTCTGACTGTAGCGGCCTTACCAGCGTGACGATTCCTGACAGCGTTACCTCCATTGGAGACTGGGCGTTCTGGGACTGTAGCAGCCTGACCAGCGTTACCATTCCTGACAGCGTTACATCTATGGATGATAATCCCTTTTCCTACTGTAGCAAACTGACAAATATTAACGTTGCGAGCGGAAACAGCGCGTTTGTCAGTGAAAACGGCGTTTTATTCAGTTCATCTAAAACCACCATACTGGCCTATCCGGCTGGCAAATCAGAGACGGCATATGTCATTCCCGACAGCGTCACCTCCATTGGAGACTGTGCGTTCTTTTACTGTAGCGGCCTTACCAGCGTGACCATTCCCGACAGCGTCACCGAGATTGGAGACTATGCGTTCTTTGACTGTAGCGGCCTTACCAGCGTGACGATTCCTGACAGCGTTACCTCTATGGATGATAATCCCTTTTCCCGCTGTAGCAAACTCACAAATATTAACGTTGCGAGCGGAAACAGCGCGTTTGTCAGTGAAAACGGCGTTTTATTCAGTTCATCTAAAACCACCATACTGGCCTATCCGGCTGGCAAACCAGAGACAGCATATGTCATTCCCGACAGCGTCACCTCCATTGGAGGGAATGCGTTCTTTTACTGTAGCGGCCTTACCAGCGTGACGATTCCCGACAGCGTCACCTCCATTGGAGACTGGGCATTCTCTGGCTGTAACAGCCTGACCAGCGTAACCATTCCCGACAGCATCGCCTCCATTGGAGACCGGGCGTTCTGGGACTGTAGGGGCCTTACCAGCGTGACCATCCCCGACAGCGTTACCTCCATTAAAGATGGTACGTTCAATGGCTGTATCGACCTTACTATCGTGACCATCCCCGACAGCGTTACCTCCATTGGAACCTATGCGTTCTTTGACTGTAGCGCCTTGAAAGACGTATATTACAGCGGCACAGAAGCGCAATGGGGCGCGATAACGATTGACACTGAAAACGACCCGCTCCTCAACGCCACGATACACTATAACAGCGCCCCGGCCTCAAGCGTTACCGTCACCTTTGACGGCAACGGCGGTACGCTGACGCTGGCAACGCCCGTTACTGTCACTGTACAGTCCGGCGCAACGGTTGCCAAGCCCGCGGCCGACCCCACGCGGGACGGTTACGTGTTCGCCGGCTGGTTCACGGACAAGGACGGCAGGAACGCTTACGTGTTCACGACCCCGGTTACCGCGTCTATCACACTGTACGCCGGTTGGCAGGCGCTTTCCACGGGTCAGCTCCTTGTGGGTTCCGTCACAGCCACACAGGGCGATAGCGGTACTGTCTCGATTCCGGTTTCCATTCAGAACAACCCGGGCCTGACCGGCTTAAGAATCCGGGTGACGTATCCGCAGGTTTTGACCATTCAGGAAGTCGCTTTTTCCAATATGTTCGATACACAGGAGAGCAACGCCGTTGACGGGGCCAATCCCGTGACCCTGTTTTTCGGAGGCGCGGACACGGTGTCGGCAAACGGTACGCTGGCAACGCTCAACTTTACGTTGAACGCCAATGCCGAACCCGGAACGTACGGTTTTGTCCTTACTGTCATTGAGGCCAACCGGGAAGGGCAGACGCCAACGTTTACCATCCAGAACGGACAGTTGACGGTGAATCCCGGCGTAACCCCGGTTGTAATCACCTTCCAAGCCAACGGCGGGAGCCAAACCATGGACAGCGTATCGGTATCCCCGGGCGCGACTTATACGCTTCCGCAAAACGGTTTCACGCCGCCGGACGGTATGCGCTTCCGCGCGTGGCAGTGCGTACAGTATGACGCCAACGGCGTGGAGACCATCACGGAACATCAGCCGAATGACGCGCTGAATTTAGGGAACAGCGTAAGCATGACCGTTACGGCGCAGTGGGCGCCGGTGTCCGAAGGCGACATTATCGCGCAAGGCCCTTGCGGCGAAAATCTGACGTATGTCCTCAGGAGTAACGGCACGCTGACCATCTCCGGCGCCGGGGCCATGACGGAGTATTCCGCCTCCGCGCCCGCGCCGTGGCGCGCAAACCGTCAGGACGTCAAGACGGTTGTCATAGAAAGCGGCGTCTCGTCAATCGGCGCGTACGCGTTCAATGAATGCGGCGCGCTGGCGAACATGACCCTTCCGGCCAGTATGACCGCGGTCACGCCCCACGCGTTCGATCAATGCGGCGCGCTCGCGGAGGTGTCCTACGGCGGCACATTTGAACAGTGGGACAACGTCATTTTCAACACCAGCGACAACAACGCGTTGGAGTTCGCCACAGTCCGTTGCGGGACGGAGAAGGAGGAGTATAACGCCTTCCGCGCCCTGAACTCTATCGGAAAAATAGACGCCGCTTCCGATCAGGAATGGCGTCTTGCGGCCCCGCTGTCGAAGTTCCGCGACTTGTATATTGACGTCCCGGACGTGGAAAAGACCCCGAATGACAAACTGGACAGAAAAGCAAGTCCCGCCCAACTGACCCGCGCGGAAAAGAGTAAGGAGTACGCCGCCACGAGCGGAAGCGCCGTGCTGACCATTCCCAAGGAAACGTTTGAGACGTTCGAGGAAGGAAGCCATAACATCACGGCGACCTTTGCGACCACCCCGAACCCGGGACAGCCGGGCGATACGGGACTTCGGAAAACGTCCGATGTCTACACCATCTTCCCCAGCGGCTCCATTGGCATTGATCAGGGCGAAATGCTCGCCAACGCCGTACAGGACGTGTCGTATACGGGGCGCTTGCAGACAAAGCCCAAGCTGTCGGACAGGTTCTATCAGTTTGAAATCACCGGCGCGAAATGGAACGGGACCCCGCTGGCCGTCACGCAGGAAAACGGCGGCGAACAGACCGAAAACGAAACGGCGGACAAAGTACAGCGTTTGGGCGGACAGGGATTCTTCTTCCATCCGAACGGCCGTTTCAGCGGCGTTCCGACCCTCTCCGGCAATTACGAGTTTACCGTACGTTTACAGGTCCGGAGGGAAGTCACGGGGCCGGACTCGGCATGGTACGAGCCAACGGAACCGGTTACCGTACAACTTCGCGTGGAACAGAAAACGGCCAGCAATATCTGGACCACGTCCGAGGGGTACGAACTGATTCAGGAACCGAAAGCGGAACTGGAACAGGGAGAGACGTTCCAGCTTATTTCCAAAGGCGCGTTTGAGGAGTTCGTTGACTTCTACATTGACGGCGTGAAACAGAGGCGGGGCATAGATTATGAGGTCCGCCCGTGCCGGATTGACCTTGATACCGATCGGCTGATAGAACTGCTGGACGGCGGCATTGGCACCGGATTGTTCCTGCAATCCTTGCGTACGGATTTAAGCCCCGGCCTTCACAGCGCAGGCCTTGAATTTGAGAGTAAGGATATAGTGGGCAACACACGGACGGAAACAGTCGCGCGTCCCATTAACGTCAGGGCGAAAACGGTTGTGATTCTCGGCGGCGGCGGTGGCGGCAGCAGGATAACGGAACCTTCCAAAACTTACGCGATCGCCATCTCAAAGGTATCCAACGGAAAAGTCACCGCCAGCGCCTTGAAAGCCGCCGCGGGCACAAGCGTCACGATTACCGTCACGCCCGACAGCGGCTACCGGACCGTAAGCGTCAGCGTCAAGGGAAAGACGGCAATCAAAACCACGCGGAACGGCAACAAGTACACGTTCCGTATGCCCTCACGCGCCGTAACCGTCAGCGCGTCCTTTGCGCCCACCACGTACAGCGTCACGGTTAGCCAGTCACAGCACGGGAAAGTTACCCTGAACCGTACGTCCGCCGCCAAGGGAACCGCAATCAACGGTTCCACCACGCCGGACAAGGGCTATCAATTCCAGTCCGTGACCGTACGGGACGCCAACGGAAAGGGCGTCAAAGCGGAATCGTTCCAAGACGGCAGGTTTACGTTCCTTATGCCGGAGGGGAAAGTAACCGTCAGCGCGACCTTTAGCGTCAAGCGTCTGGCGTCCTTCGTGGACATCCAAGGCCCCGACTGGTTCTTTGACGATGCCGAGTGGACGTACAACCGCGGCATTCTGCTGGGTACGACCGAACAATACTGGGAGCCGCAAAGCCCGATGAACAGTATCACCTCTATTGTGACGCTCGAACGTCTGGACGGCGTGGACCTGACCCCGTACGACACCGGCGCGGATGATGGATTGGACAACAGCGCGTGGTATGTGGCGGCGCTCCGCTGGGCCAACGCGAATCACATCACGCTTTCTGACCGTCCGTTTGGGGGACGTGAGGCCCTCAAGCGCGGGGAATTCGCGGTTATGCTGTCGAATTATCTCCGCTACCGCGGCCTGAACCCGGAAGCCCCCGCCGGTACCGCCTTTACGGACGCGGACACCATGACCGAGGAAGAATTGAACGCTTTTCGGAAGTTACAGGAAGCTGACGTGTTTCGTGGCTACAGTGACGGGAGCATTCGCCCGAACGCGTACCTGAGCCGGGCGCACTTGGCCGCGCTTCTGCACCGGCTTTCCGGGTATATCATCAAAGCGGAAACGGGCTGACAGGGAATCACGGCGCGGGGTAATTCCCGCGCCGGGTGAAAACAAAGGAGGACGGAATATCATGAAGCGAAGAATTTGCGGCGTAATTCTGACGCTGTGCCTGCTTTTAGGCATGGTCCCGCCGTGGGGGTACGCGGCGGAAGTAGCGTCTGGGACCTGTGGCGACAACGTGACGTGGTCCCTTGACGATAACGGTACCCTGACCATCTCCGGCGCCGGCCCCATGGCGAATTATACTGACGGCTCTAATGCACCGTGGCACAGTTTCCGTAATTATATCATCAATAGCATCAAGACGGCTGTTATCGAAAACGGCGTCGCCTCCATTGGCAGCGGTGCGTTCGCTGACTGTAGCGGCCTTACCAGCGTGACCATTCCCGACAGCGTCACCTCCATTGGAGAAGGCGCGTTCTATGACTGTAGCGGCTTGATCAGCATGACCATACCCGACAGCGTTACCTCTATTGGAATGTATGCGTTCGAGGGCTGCGGCCTTACCACCGTAACGATTCCCGACAGCGTCACCTCCATTGGAGGCTATTCGTTTTTTTGTAGCGGTCTTATCAGCGTGACGATTCCCGACAGCGTCACCTCCATTAGAGACTATGCGTTCCAAGGCTGTAGCGGCCTTACCGATGTCTACTATAGCGGTACACAAGCGGAGTGGGGAAGAATCACTATTGAAAAATCTAACGAACCCCTCACAAAGGCCACAATTCACTGTTCGGACGGCGTAATAAACGGCGAAAATAGCCCCGATCCCACGCCGGACCCGGACCCCAACGTGTCCCCGGATGACGGCAAGGAATCGCATACCGTAACCTTCCGGGCCAACGGCGGTTCCGGCTCCATGCGTTCCGTCACCGTGTCCGGCCCCTCCTACACTCTCCCCGAAAACGGCTTCTCTCCCCCGTCCGGACAGCGTTTCCGCGCGTGGCGCGTCAACTTCGGGACCGGCGGCCAGTCCTACGAGTACGCCCCCGGCGTGACCGTCTCCGTACCCGCCAACATGACCGTTACCGCCCTGTGGGAAAACGACAGTAACATCCTTGCCCAAGGCTATTGCGGCGCGGAAGGGGACGGTACCAACCTGTCATGGACCCTGAGCCGTGACTGGCGCCTGACCGTCAGCGGTACGGGAGACATGGAATCCTACAGCGAAGAGACCCGCGCCCCGTGGTACGGCTACCATACCAACATTGAGAGCGCCACACTGGAAAACGGCGTCTCCCGGCTCGGCAGTTACGCCTTTACCTACTGTTCCGCGCTGGAAGAGGTCACGCTTCCCGAATCGCTCCTGATCATAGAGAACGGCGCGTTTCTCAACTGTTCCGCGCTGGAAGAAGTCACGCTTCCGTCCGGCCTCCGCATACTGGGCGACAGCGTCTTTTATGGCTGTGAGTCCCTTACGGAGATGGACATTCCCGGCAACATCAGCAGTATGGGCAGTTATACCTTTGAACACTGTACCGCGCTGGAAACGGTCTCCCTTCCCGCCGCGTTGACCCGTATCGGCTACTACGCCTTCCACGACTGCGCCGCGCTGGAAAGTATCGTCATACCGTCCGGCGTGGGGGCGCTGGATATCGGCGTGTTCAGCGAGTGCGGCGCGCTGGAAACCGTCACGCTTCCGGCGGGGCTGACGAACATCAATACCGGGGCGTTCGCGGGTTGCGGCAGTCTGTACAGCGTGGCCTATCCCGGTACGGTGGAGCAGTTCGCCGGGATTGCCCAGACGCTGGGAGAGGATAACAAAGAGCTGAAAGCGCATCCCGTCCACTGCTCCAACGGCGATTACGACTGGACGCCGCCGGACCCCTACCGCGTTCTGGACGCGTTGCAGGACATGGACGACTTCCGCGACCAGACATGGCGCTTGGCCGGAGAGCTTTCCGAGTTCCGTTCCCTGAACATTGACAGCACAACGCTGACAAGAAGCACCGTCCTGACGCGTAACGGACTGGATTACGCCGCCGAAGAAGGCAGCACAAAATTAAACATCCCCGCGGAAACCTTCCGGCATTTCGAGGAGGGAAGCCACACGGCGGCGGCGAGTTTTGAAACCGCTGAACATGATATTCAGACGCGCCGGCAGATTTACACCGTGTTCCCGAAACCCGGCACGGCGAAAATCGAACTGCGTGAAATGCTGGGCGTGACGGGCGTTGAGAATGTGTCCTACAACGGCCGGTTCCTGTCGGACCCGGTACTGCTGGAAGGCCTGTACCGGTTCGTGGTCCTGAACGGGGAACTTCCGCCCGGTCTGACGCTTCAGGACGGCGGTTACTTTACCGGCGTGGCGCGTACCGCCGGAACCTACTACTTTACCGTGGGACTGCAAATCAACCGCGGCGGCGTCTGGCCGTCCGACTATGAGGACACGGTACAAATCGCGATTACCATTGAACCGGGCACGGAAGTCAAAGTGGAAACCGCCTCCGACCCCGGGTATGAAATCGTTCAGCCCGTACCCGACCAAGTCACGGAAACGGTCGTGGAGCCGGAAAAATTCCAGTTGGTGTCCGTGGGTCCCTTTCAGGAGTTCCAAGCGCTGTACGTGGACGGTGAAGAGAAAATACGCAACGTGGATTACGAAGTCCGTCCGATTGATATCAACGAAAACGGCGTCCCGCTCCTGATGGACGGCGGCATTGTCACGGGTACTTTTATCGCGGCGAAGTCGTTTACGCTCTCCGAAGGCGTTCACGCTGTCGGGCTGGAATTCCATCACACGGACCCCTTGGGCAACAAGAAAACGCGGAAAGCCGCGCAGACTGTCAAAGTCACAAAACGTCAGTCCGCGCCGGTTGTACAACAGACCGGCGGCGGTGGCGGTGGTATCGTCTCCAGCGGCTCCTCCACGTCCTACCGTACCATCACAAAGGGAAACGTTTCCAATGGGTCCATTATGTTGAGCAACTCCAGAGCTAAGCCCGGCGCACGGGTTACGATTAGCGTCACACCGGCCAACGGTTACCAAGTGGGAAGCGTGACGGTCCGGGCCAGTAACAAAAGCAATGTCCCGGTCACGGGTTCCAACGGTCAGTATACGTTTACCATGCCCTCACGCAACGTAACCGTGAGCGCAACGTTTACGCGGCCCGTACGCGCGGTTTCCGTTGCGCGGACGGAACATGGCGCGGTCAGCGTCAGTACCGACTCACAGGCCCCGGGCGAAACGGTGACCATTTCCACGAAACCGGACCGCGGTTATCAGCTTTTGGGCGTGACGGTCCGCAGTCCGGCACAGGGGATCTTGACCGTCCGGGGCGTCAGTGAAAACGTGTTTTCCTTCATCATGCCCGCGGACAGCGTGACGGTAAACTCCGTCTTTCAGGCCAAGCGCCTTGCCTTCTTTACGGACATCCAAGGCCCTGACTGGTTTTTCGAGGACGCGGAATGGGCGTATAACCGCGGCATTATCCGCGGCGTCACAACAGAGTTATGGAGTCCTCAGAAAGAAATCAGCGGCGTAACGGCGATTATCACGCTGGAACGTCTGGATGGCGTTGACTTACAGCCCTATTACACCGGAGCCAATGACGGACTGGATAATAACGCGTGGTACGTGGCGGCGGCGCGCTGGGCGAAAAATAACGGCATATTCCCCGCTGACTGGCCCGTAACGGAAGAACTTCCGTTGACCAGAGGAGAATACGCCATTTTGCTGTATAATTTCGCGCGCTATCGCGGATTGAACGTCAATGACGTTCCCGCCGTTCGATTTTCCGATGCTTACGCGCTGACGGAAACGGAATCCAACGCGTTTCGTTTTCTGCAAGGCATAAACGTGTTTCAGGGGTTCGAGGACGGAGCCGTAAAGCCGAGAGGCCATTTAAGCCGCGCCCAGCTTTCCGCCCTGTTGCACCGTTTTTCGGACTACGTCATCCGGGTGGAATCGGGGATGTACGCCGCGAAGGTTTAGCGGACGTTTTTACAGTTCGGGCATAGCGTCCGATTCGGACCGGTCGGAAAGTTCAGGCGTCTGTTGGCGCGCGCGTTCCAGACTTGGGAGCATCGGCACAAAGCGAATCGCCCACGGGAGCATAGGACCGATAGCGGCGGTTCTTCCGGCAGTACAAACGCCGTCCGGTACGACGGACGCTTTTTCGGATACACGCCCATACCGTCCGTAAAGTAGACCAGTCCACGGAGCGCGTGAAACACGCCTTCCGCGCACGGAAATCAATTTTCAGGAATCAATTCCATAAGCTATCAATGAGCAAATTTGAAAAATCGCACAAAAGGCCGGTCGAAAGTCCTTGTATGACGGATAATTTCAAGAGTTTTGTCCGCGTCAAGCGCGTATTTTCGTCAAATTGCCGGATTTGCTCATTTATAGTTAAGTTGTTGACAGTGGTAAGATACGCAAAAAAGTTAGAAAAAAGCATTTTGATTCTCAATCCCATTACATTTTCCATTAATGTAGGCACATTTTAGAAAATTCGCTACTGCGTGTCGTCCATGCCATGAACGCGGGACGGAGAAAAATGTCAAATCCGGTTGCATATCGGCTGAACGCCGTGTATAATAAATCTGGTTGCATATCGGCTGAACGCCGTGTATAATAAATTCCCATGCCGCAAGCGGCGCCACCATAAATGAAACACAGGGCTTTTCAAATCGCGGAAAAGAGCGTATCATGTCCGGTAACGGCAAAGACCGATAATTTGCTGGGTCAACAGCCCGTATAGTAACAGCCCGTATAGTAAAATGGAAATATGACACAGACGAAAGCGGGTGAAACCATGCGACTTACCATCCAGCACATGGGGAACAGTCCTGACGGTCCGCTGTTCACTCTGAGCAACGGAGAAACCGTCACGAACTCTGTCGCATTGCCAGACCCGGCGAAGATTCAGACAGAGGGATACGAAAATCTGACCTTTCCGCAAAATCTCCGCTGGTATCTGGAGGACTATCTGAACGACCCTGAAGGCCCTCGCCGAAAACGTGCGGAGGCCACCGCCGCCGCGTTGGAAAACTGGGGAACCGCCGTGTTCGATGCCCTCTTTGACCGCGACACTTACCAGTGGTACGCCTCTATCCGGGACGCAAACCGTCTGGGGAACTGCAACTCCGCATTGTCAGCAAATCCCCCGTGATTCTCTCATTGCCTTGTGAGGCTCTTTGCGACAATCGCAGACCCGGACAGCGGACAGGTTTCTTTCTCGCGCCCCACTGCTGTATGGAGCGTCTGCCAGACCCGGACTTTACGCCCGTGCCGCCCATCGAAACGGCGGACAGACTGCGTATGTTGCTGGTCATCGCCCGTCCGGACAATACGCCGGAGATAGGCTACCATGCGGAAGCCCGCGCCGTGGTGGACTATGCGCGGGAACATCAACTCCCGATAGAAATTGACGTACTCCGCCCGCCCACCTTTTACAATCTGCAAGAGGCACTCAAACAGAAGCGTTACCACATCGTCCACTTTGACGGACACGGCGGTTACGGCGACTTGTCGAACGTGTCGAAATTTCCAACAAGACAGGACGCGAACATTCAGGGCGCGGAAGAGTGCGCATAAAAACTCCGTTGTTTCATCTCGAAAACTTGGAAACTGGCGGAACTTACGTTTTTCTCTTAATAAAACAGGCCGGACAGGCTTGTTATACGCAAAAGAAGGCTTGAAACGACACCCGCATGGTATCATTTCAAGCCTTTTTTATGGTGGGGGAAGGTGGATTCGAACCACCGAAGTCGTTGACAACAGATTTACAGTCTGCCCCATTTGACCGCTCTGGAATTCCCCCGTATACAGTTTTGACGCCGCCATCCCGTCCGGAACAAAACTGGAGCTGGTGGACGGATTTGAACCCCCGACCTGCTGATTACAAATCAGCTGCTCTACCGGCTGAGCTACACCAGCGGATTCAGGTCTGACAGTGGAGCTTATTATAGCACACTCTTTGAAAATGTCAAGCGGAAATTTTGATTTTTGGGTACAAATTTTTTGGTTGTCGTCTTTTATAGAACATATGTTTGATATCCGTTGTCTTATGGCAATTTGTCCATTCCAACGGGACGCACGGGAGCGCGTACGGAAGCGTTTTACGTTTTCCCGTCCGGCCGGAAAATCTGTCCCGCCCGATTTCCATGGAAAACCATAGAAAGTCCGGCCTTTTTCAAACCTTCCGGCGCGCCGCCGTTTTTTTGTGAAAAACGCGCATTGAACTACAAGATATTGTGTGTTATAATGCGCCGCAGTTCGATATATAGTGTCGGCATTGCGGAGGCCTTCCCGTGGTCCGTGTTCCTGATCGGCGGGCGCCGGACTGTGGGAGCGGCGAAAATCAATACTGCTTTCGTGGAGAGCGGGGAATTCCCGCTCCAAACTTTTCAGGAGGGTTACGCCATGACAGTCATTAAGCGCAACGGAACAGAAGTCCCGTTCGACATCACCAAAATTACGGAGGCGGTCCGGAAAGCTAATGAGACGGTGGAGGAAAACAACCGCATGACCCCGACACAGATTCAGCGTATCGCCGAGTGCGTGGAACTGAGCTGTATGAAGATGGGCCGGGCGCCGTCCGTGGAAGAGATTCAGGACCTTGTGGAGTACCAGATTATGGCCCACGGGGCCTATGAAGTGGCCAAGAATTACGTCACGTACCGCTATACCCGTTCGCTGGCCCGCGAGAGCAACACCACGGACGAAAAGATTCTCAGCCTGATTGAGTGTTGCAACGAGGAGGCCAAACAGGAAAACTCCAACAAGAATCCGGTCGTGAACTCGACCCAGCGCGACTATATGGCCGGGGAGGTGTCGCGCGACCTCACGGAACGGATTCTGCTTCCGCCGGACATCGTCAAAGCCCACCGGGAAGGAATCATCCACTTCCACGATATGGACTATTACGCCCAGCATATGCACAACTGCGACCTTGTCAACTTGGAGGATATGCTACAGAACGGCACCGTGATTACCGGCACGCTGATTGAACGCCCCCACAGTTTTTCGACCGCCTGTAACATCGCCACGCAGATTATCGCGCAAGTGGCTTCCAACCAGTACGGCGGACAGTCGATTTCCCTGACCCATCTGGCCCCGTTCGTAGACGTCAGCCGGCAGAAAATCCGGAAGGAAGTGGAGGCGGAACTGGCGGAAATCGGGGCCGACCCGGGAGAGGAAAAAGTTTCGCACATCGTGGAAACGCGTCTCCGGAACGAAATCCGCCGCGGCGTCCAGACGATTCAGTATCAGGTCGTAACGTTGCTGACCACAAACGGACAGGCCCCGTTTATCACCGTCTTTATGTACTTGGGAGAGGCCCGGAACGAACAGGAACGCGCCGATCTGGCCCTGATTATCGAAGAGACGCTGGAACAGCGTTATCAGGGCGTCAAGAACGAGAGCGGGGCATGGGTGACGCCCGCCTTCCCGAAACTCATTTACGTGCTGGAAGAGGACAACGTACAGGAAGGCACGCGCTACTGGTACCTCACGAAGTTGGCGGCGAAGTGCACGGCGCGGCGCATGGTCCCGGACTATATCTCCGAAAAGAAAATGCTCGAACTCAAAGTGGACAAGAACGGCGAGGGCCACTGTTATACGTGCATGGGCTGCCGGTCCTTCCTGACGCCGTACGTGGACCCCGAAACGAACCAGCCAAAGTATTACGGGCGGTTTAATCAGGGCGTGGTGACGCTGAATCTGCCGGACATCGCGCTTTCGTCCGGCGGGGACGTGGAAAAGTTCTGGAAGATTTTTGACGAGCGTCTGGAACTGTGCCATCGGGCGCTGATGTGCCGTCACGAACGCCTGAAGGGCACGGTGTCGGACGTGGCCCCGATTCTCTGGCAGTACGGCGCGCTGGCGCGTCTGAAGAAGGGCGAAACGATTGATAAACTGCTGTACGGCGGCTACTCTACGATTTCTCTCGGATACGCGGGGCTGTACGAGTGCGTCAAATACATGACGGGCCGCAGTCACACGGACCCCGAGGCCACGCCGTTCGCGCTGGACATCATGGAGAAAATGAACGCCGCCTGTCGCGGCTGGAAGGCTCAGCATAACATCGACTTCTCCCTGTACGGTACGCCCTTGGAGTCGACCACCTACAAGTTCGCCAAGTGTTTACAGCGGCGGTTCGGGATTATCGAGGGGATCACGGACCGGGGATATATTACCAACAGTTACCATGTGCACGTCACGGAAGAGATTGACGCGTTCCGGAAACTGGAATTTGAAGCGCAGTTCCAGCACCTGTCGCCGGGCGGGGCGATCAGCTACGTGGAAGTCCCGGATATGCAGGACAATTTGGAAGCGGTGCTGTCGGTCATGCGCTTTATCTACGACCACATCATCTACGCCGAGCTGAACACGAAAAGCGACTACTGTCAGGTGTGCGGCTGGGACGGCGAAATTGAAATTGCCGAGGACAACGGGAAACTGATCTGGAAGTGTCCGCGCTGCGGCAACACGGACCAAAGTAAAATGAACGTGGCGCGGCGGACTTGCGGCTATATCGGCACGCAGTATTGGAATCAGGGCCGGACACAGGAAATCCGGGACCGGGTTCTGCACCTGTAAGCGTCATACGGGACAGGGAACGCGCCGCGTTTCCTGTCTCTTTTTGCCCGGACGGCGGAAACAAGGGACAAATCGCAATTTCGACACATAACGTCAGGAAGAATCCCACAACAGGCACTTGCAACCGCGTGGAAAAGATAGTAAAATAGACCATACAACACATATGAGGTGATGTTATGCGTTCCTGTGAAACTCTGCTTCAGGACCTCCAGAGCGGCGTCTGCGATGCGGCGCTGGGCGCGTTGTACGCTCCGGACGGGGCCTCCGAAAAACTGGACGCCGCCCGGGAACGGGCAATCCGTATCGTGGAACTGTTTCAGACGTACTTTTCCCCCAGACAGGGCGCGGCCCTGTTCAGCGGCCCGGGCCGGACCGAAATCGGCGGCAATCACACCGACCATCAGCACGGCCATGTCCTGTGCGGGAGCGTAGATATGGATATGCTGGCCTGCGCCGGTCCGAATGAGCGGGACGTCATTCATGTGTTCTCGGAAGGCTACCCGGCGTTGGTCGTGGACCTCCACGACTTACAGCCCGTGGAGAGCGAAAAAGGCACGTCCGCCGCGCTGGTCCGGGGCGTGGCGGCGAAAATCCGCGAATTAGGCTACGATGTCAGGGGCTTTAACGCCTTTGTGACGTCCAACGTGCTTTCGGGTTCGGGCCTGTCCTCTTCCGCCGCCTATGAGGCGCTGATTGGCAACATCATCAATCATTTTTTCTGTGAAAATAAACTGGACGCCGTGGAGATTGCGAAAATCGGGCAGTACGCCGAAAACGTCTACTTTGGCAAGCCCTGCGGCCTGATGGACCAGATGGGCGCGTCCGTGGGCGGCTGTGTGGCCATTGACTTCCGCGACCCGTCCGCCCCGGCGGTACGTAAAGTGGACTATGACTTTTCCGCGTCCGGACACGTCCTCTGTATCGTGGACACCGCCTCTTCCCACGCCGACTTGACGGACGATTACGCCGCCATTCCCAAGGAAATGGGCGCGGTTGCGGCGCACTTCGGAAAGGCGTTTTTACGGGACGTGCCGGAAGCCGATTTCCGGGCCGACATTCCGGCTTTGCGTCAGGAATGCGGAGACCGCGCCGTACTGCGCGCCATGCACTATTATGACGATGACCGCCGCGCGGTCGAGGAAGCGGACGCGCTGGCCGCCGGGGATTTCCCGCGCTTCCTGTCACTGGTCAACGCCTCCGGGCTGTCGTCCGAACTGGCGTTGCAAAACGCGTGGTCGCCGTCCAGCCCGGCCCAACAGGCCATCCCGCTGACGCTCGCCCGCGGACGCGAACTGTTAGACGGCGCCGGCGCCATTCGCGTACACGGCGGCGGCTTCGCCGGTACGATTCAGGCGTTTGTGCCGCTGGAAAAGCTGGACGCGTTCCGGGCGGGTATCGAAACGCTTTGCGGGGAAGGCCGCTGTCACGTTACGAGAATCCGTCCGGAAGGCGGCTGTCTGGTGGCGGAATAAATACGTATTTCAGGAAGGAGCGTTTCATTATGGCAATTCTGGTACTTGGCGGGGCCGGCTACATTGGCTCCCACGCGGTTTCCGCGCTGATAGACGCCGGACGCGATGTGGTGGTCATTGACAATCTGCTGACCGGTTTCCGGGCGGCGGTCCGTCCGGAGGCGCGTTTCTATCAAATCGACATCCGCAACAAGGAGGACGTGGACGCGGTTTTCGAGAAGGAACAGATTGAAGGCGTCATTCACTTTGCGGCCTGCTCGCTGGTCGGGGAGTCCATGACGAACCCGCTCAAATACTACGACAACAACGTTGGCGGCGCGACGTCCCTGCTCAAGTCCATGGTGGAACACGGCGTGGACAAGATTGTCTTTTCCTCCACCGCCGCCACTTACGGCGAACCCGAACGCGTGCCCATCATGGAGACCGATAAAACCTCTCCCACGAACTGCTACGGCGAAACCAAGCTCGCCATGGAAAAGGAAATGTACTGGACCGGCGTGGCCCACGGTCTGCGGTATGTGGCCCTGCGCTATTTCAACGCCTGCGGCGCGCACCCGTCCGGCGAAATCGGAGAGGCCCACAACCCCGAAACCCACCTGATCCCCCTGATTTTACAGGTCCCCAACGGCAAACGCGAAAAAATCTCCGTCTACGGCAACGACTATCCCACGCGGGACGGTACCTGCGTACGCGACTATATCCACGTCTGCGACCTCGCGGACGCCCATATTCTGGCCATGGACTACCTGATGAAAGGCGGCAAGAGCGATGTCTTTAATCTGGGCAACGGCATTGGCTTCACCGTACAGGAAGTCATTGACGTGGCGCGGAAAGTCACCGGGCACCCCATCCCGGCGGAAATCGTGCCCCGCCGCGCCGGAGACCCCGCGCAGCTTGTGGCGTCCTCCGACAAGGCGAAGGCCGTACTGGGCTGGAATCCCACCCGCGCCGATTTGGAATTGATTGTTTCCTCCGCTTGGAAGTGGCACAAGAGCCACCCCAATGGTTATAACTGAGGTGTCCGTATGTACGAAGCGATTACAAAACTGATCACGTACGCCCTGCGTACGGGCTTAATTGAGGAAAGCGAACGCGTCTGGGCCTTCAACACGATTCTGGACGCGCTCAAACTGGACAATGTCGCCCCGGAGACGTCCGAACCTGTCAGCGCGGATCTTCCGTCTGACAGTACCGGGCGTCCGAAGGCCGATGCGCTGGCCGGGATTCTGGACGCCCTCCTTGATGACGCCTATCAAAGAGGCGTACTGTCGGGCAACTCCACGGATTACCGCGACCTCTTGGACACGGAGATTATGGGCCGTCTGACGCCGCGTCCGGCGGCGGTCATTGCGCGGTTCAAGGGCCTTTACCGTCAGGACCCCAAAGCCGCCACCGACTGGTATTACCGCTTCAGTCAGGACACCAACTATATACGCCGGGACCGTATCGCGAAGGACATTCAATGGAAGTCCCCCACGGAGTACGGCGACCTCGACATTACCATCAACCTGTCAAAGCCGGAGAAGGACCCGAAAGCGATTGCCGCCGCGCGCAATCTTCCGGCGTCCAATTACCCGCGCTGTCTGCTCTGCTCCGAGAACGAGGGCTACGCCGGACGCCTCAATCACCCGGCGCGGCAGAATCACCGCCTGATTCCCATCACCATCCACGGCGCGCAGTGGTTCTTACAGTATTCCCCGTACGTCTACTATAACGAACACTGCATTTGTCTGAACCGTCAGCACGTGCCCATGAAGATTGACCGGGCCTGTTTCGGAAAACTGCTCGATTTCGTCCGGCAGTTCCCGCACTACTTTGTCGGCTCAAACGCCGACTTGCCCATTGTGGGCGGGTCGATTCTGGCCCACGACCACTTCCAAGGCGGCCGGTATACGTTCGCCATGGAAAAGGCCCCCATCGAGACGCCGTACGCCTTCCCCGGCTACGAGGACGTACGGGCGGGTATTGTAAAGTGGCCCATGTCCGTGGTACGCCTGACGGCGCGGGACCCCGAACGCCTCATTGCGCTGGCCGATGCCATTCTGACGGCGTGGCGCGCCTATTCCGACCCGGACGCCGTCATCTACGCCGAAACGGACGGCGAACCCCATAATACCATCACGCCCATTGCCCGCCGCCGCGGGAGCGATTACGAGCTTGACTTGGTACTCCGCAATAACCTGACCACGCCCGAACACCCCTTAGGGCTGTACCATCCCCACGCCGAACTGCACCACATTAAAAAGGAGAACATTGGCCTGATCGAAGTCATGGGGCTGGCCGTACTCCCGGCGCGTCTGAAAGACGAATTGTCGGCCGTGGCGGACCTGTTGGTCACGGGCGGAGACTTGCGCGCCAACGAGCGGACCGCAAAACACGCCGACTGGGCGGACAGTTTCCGTCAGAATTACGAGTTCACGCCGGAAAACGCGCCGGACATTGTCCGGAAAGAGACGGGCGTTGTATTCGCGAAGGTGCTGGAACACGCCGGGGTCTACCGGCGCGATGAAAGCGGAAAGGCCGCGTTTTTACGCTTCCTGAACAGCGTTCGGGCCTGAGACGCGCGAACTCCCCCGGAAATCCGGGGGAGTTTTTTTGACGCCTTTACCTGTCTTTTTTCAGGGCCGTAAGAATCAGCGCGCCCACCACGGAGCCAATCAGCAGAGCCACGATATACATCAGAGGACTGCCCACAGTCGGGAACACGAAAATTCCGCCGTGCGGAGCCATCAGCGTACACCCGAAGAGCATGGACAGCGCGCCCGAAACCGCCGAACCGGCAATACAGGACGGGATCACGCGTCCGGGGTCCGCCGCCGCGTACGGAATCGCGCCTTCCGAGATGAAGCACAGGCCCATAATATAGTTGACAAAGCCGTTGTTGCGTTCCTCTTCCGTCCACTTTTTGGGGAAGAACGTGGTAGAAATGGCAATCGCAATCGGGGGGACCATTCCGCCGACCATCACCGCCGCCATGATGTCGTAGTTGCCGTTGGACAGGGCCGCAATGCCGAAGGCGTAGGACGCCTTGTTAAACGGTCCGCCCATGTCAATGCTCATCATTCCGCCGACTACCGCGCCGAGCAGGAGTTTCGAGGACCCGCCCATGGAGTTGAGCAGGGACGACAGGCCGGTATTCAGCGCGCCCATAATGGGATTGACCGCGCACATAATCACGCCCACAACAAAGATACCGCCCAACGGGTAAATCAGCATGGGACGAATGCCGTCAAGGGCTTGCGGGAATTTCTCCGTAGCTTTCTTGAGCCAGCTTACCACGAAGCCCGACACAAAACCCGCCAGCAACGCCGCCAGAAAACCGCCTGACACCGCCGGAGCCCCGCTAAAGATACTCGTAAACGACACGCCGCTGACGGCCAACGCGCCGCCCGTAAAACCGACCGCCAGTCCGGGCCGGTCCGCCATGGACATTGCGATAAACCCGGCCAGCACGGGGAGCATAAAGTTGAACGCTTCCCCGCCAACGGTCTTGAAGAACGCCGCAAGGGGCGTATTCATGCCGAAATTGGACGGGTCAATGCCGTAATCGTCCAGCAGGAAGGCAAGGGCAATCATGATACCGCCGCCGACCACGAACGGCAACATATGAGAAACGCCGTTCATGAGGTGCTTGTAGAACGCGCTGCCCACGGAATCCCCGGCGCTGGACGCCGCGGAAGCGGACGCGCCCTCCTTGGAGCGGTAAATCGGGGCTTTGCCGTCAAGGATGGCCTGAATCAGTTCCTTCGGCTTGTGGATACCGTCCGCCACGCGCGTAATGACCACGGGTTTCCCGTCAAAGCGGGCCATTTCCACGTTTTTGTCGGCCGCGACAATGATACCGTCACAGCGGGCGATTTCCTCCGCCGTCAGCACATTTTTCGCGCCGCCGGAACCGTTCGTTTCGACTTTTGTCGGCAGGCCCATTTCCGTACCGGCCTTTTCCAGATTGGTCGCCGCCATGTACGTGTGCGCGATACCGGTCGGACAGGCCGTGACGGCCAGAATCCGGTAGCCGCCGACCGCCGCGCCGCGCGCCGCCGCTTCCTGTTCGGTGAAGCTCTCGCTTCCAAAATGTTCCTGTTCCGCCTTGTCGAGCATGGAAAGGAACTCCTCTTTGGTTTTCGCGGAACGGAGCTGTTCCACGAAATCCTCTTCGGCCAGCAGATTCATCAGCCGCGCGAGCATATCTACGTGCAGACTGCCGTTCATAGGCGCGGCAATCATGAAAAACAGGTCGCTCTTCTCATCGTCATCCGGGTTGTACTGAATGCGTTCGGCGGTCCGCGCCACCGCCAGACTGGGGGCCGTGACAACGTTCGTTTTCGCGTGCGGCACGACAATGCCGTTGCCGACATACGTGGAATACTCCTCTTCCCGCGCGAAAATGGCCTCCGTGTAGGCGTCCTTATCGGTAATGTTGCCGTGGGTAAATTGCAGGTCCACCAACTGGTCAATCAGTTCGGCCTTGTTGGCCGCCTTGACGTCCAAGGCCGTGGCGCTCGCGCTGAAAAGTTCTATCAGGCGCATAATCTCCCCTCCGTATACAAGTTCATATTGGAACGGACCCGTGTCCGTGTTTCCCGTACGTCAGAGCGTGGCAAGCAGGGCGTCAATTTTCGCGCGGTCCGCCAGTCCGATAGAAAACGCGGTCGCGCTTCCGGCGGCGGTACCGAGTTTCAACGCGTACTCGTAATCGCCGGTTTTGAGCCATCCGGCCAGAAATCCGGCTACCATGGAGTCCCCCGCGCCGACACTGTTCATGACCTGTCCCTTCGGGCAGCCAATTCTGTGACTGTCGCCCTGTTCGTCCAGCAGTAACGCGCCGTCCCCGGCCATGGAAATCAGGATGTTTCGTCCGCCGCGCTCCTGTAACTTTGCGGCACACTCCACAATTTCCGCGTCCGTTTTCAGGACCCGCCCGAAAATTTCGCCCAGCTCGTGGTTGTTGGGCTTAATCAGGAACGGATGGTATTTCAGGACGTTGAGCAGTAAGTCTTTCGTGGCGTCCACGGCCACGCGCGGACGTTTCGCTTCCAGACGTGCCATAATTTTTTCGTAGGAGTCGCCGGGCAGACAGGCCGGTATCGAACCCGACAACACCAGCGTGTCATCCGGGCCGATTTTGTCCAGTTTCGCGTACAGCTTTTCCATGTCGGCGTCCGTGATGTTCGGGCCAATGCCGTTGATTTCGGTCTCCTCGGCGGCCTTGATTTTGACGTTGACCCGCGTCTGACCTTCCGGCAGATGGACAAAGTCCGTTTTCAGGCCCATGGCGTTTAAGCCTTTTTCGAGACCGTCCCCCATGAATCCGGCCACAAAGCCTAACGCCACCGTGTCAAAGTCCAGTTGCCGGAGAACGTTCGAGACATTGATACCCTTACCGCCGCATTGGTAATCCTCGAACCGGTTCCGGTTAATGGCTCCGGGCGTCAGGGCGTCCAGATGGATGACGTAGTCGATGGCCGGGTTAAAGGTCACAGTGTAAATCATAAGCGCATCTCCCCCCTTCTGATTTGACCGTGCAATCATACCACAGACGCCGGGGAATTACAACCGGCAAATTCTTTGAATTCCCACCGGAAGCGTCTTGAAAGTTCCTTTCCGTTCGCCGTTATTCTTTTTGGATGGTTGCCGTAAACTTAATTGCTCGCAATCTTAAAATCTTCGCCCCACCTCTTTTTCAATACCGCCTTAAATTTTTCTCTTGTTATTGGTTTTTGGAAACATTATAATTAAAAATTTGCGGAGTGTCAAGAGGCACACGTATGAAAGGAGTGTAACTGATGAAGCGCAAAAAGAAAACCGTAGGGAGTATGATACTGGCGGCGTTGCTGACGCTGTCGCTGGCGTCCTGCGGAACGGGGACGAATGAGCAAGGCGTTAAAATCTCCGGGGAAAGCCTTGACGTGAACGGCGTTGCGCTCCGTCCGGACGGAGAAGCCGCGCAGATCTATGAGAACGGCGGCCTGAAACTGCTGATTCCGATGGAATACAACGAACTTCTGATCACCGAGACGCCGCAAAATGACGCCAATGGCATTTTGTTCAGCGTGTCGGAAAAGGCGTCCGTGGAGGCGGCGAAAGCGCAGGGCGCGGACTTTGACGGCGCGGGCTGGCTGTTCAGTATCGGCGCCGTGACGGAGGACGCTCTGCGCGAGGCGCTGTGTTACGATATGTCCGGCGAAGAGGCGTTCGCGAAGGGCGCGGACGGTCAGTATTATATGTACTACCACCCCACGGACGTGCGCCTTGTGCGGGAAAACTACGAGGACGAAGAGGCCATGGAACAGTGGTCCGCGCTCAACGAATGGGCCGCGACCGTCCCGGATACGTTCATCACGGAAAACTCCGGCCTGACCGCGGAAAAGCACGGCAACAGTACCCTTGATATGTATCTTGCGCGTATTGCGTATATGGACGATGTGAAGTACACCCTCAGCGCCACGGAGCACGGCCCAATGGAGCCGCGGGACGTGGATCCCATGCCGTACCTGAACCGCCTGATGAACGGCGTCACGTTTGAATACGCCGATGGCGAGGAAACGCCCGATGGAGAATATGTCGTTTTGAGTTTCCCCGATGACGATGTCCGCTTTGACTTTTTCCGGATGGAAGGCAAGGAAAACTATGTCCGCACAGTCTGGAGCGGCGACAATGAAACGCTTTACAAAGCCTCCTATGCGGACGGCGCGATCAAGGCAAGCGTGATTATGTCGGAGTGGTACAACGCGCTTGTGACGGCGAACGCGGGCGAACCGCTGGAAACGTCCGGCTTTACGGGCGAGGAATTTGTCGGCGAGTGGCAGGACGAAGTCAGCCAGAGGGCCGTGCTGAGCGTCAAAAAGACCGGGGAAACGGGTGTATACGATGTTCTGGTGCACTGGGGCAACAGCGCGGATTCCGCGACACAATGGAGAATGCGGGCCGTTGCGAACGCGCAGGACGAGACTTTGTCCTATGAAAACGGCACGAAAGTGGAAGTCACCTTCCCCGGGGACGGGCCGGAACAGGAGACGGTCGTCTGGGATAACGGCGCCGGCTATCTGACGTTCCGCGATGGCTTCCTGACGTGGTACGATGAACAGCAGACAGAGGCGGCGGACTGTCGTTTTGTGAAAACGGCGTAAGCGCGGACGGAACGGGGAACGCTTCTGTTCCCCGTCTTTTCACGAAATACATGGGAGGAACGCAATATGATGAAAAAACTGTTTGTATGGATGTTGTCGGCGGCGCTTTGCGTAAGCCTTGGGGCCTGTGCGCCGAAAACGCCGTCCGCCCCCGCCGGGGACGATGGCGCGGCCGTCACGGAGGCGTACCGCAACAAGGTCGCCGAACTGGACAGCGCGGGCGAGGAACATACATGGGTTGAAGTCCGGTGCGGCACGGGCGAAAAGGTCCTTGTGGTCACAAAGGAATCCATGGTGTACGGCGATGGCGAGACGATAGACGCGGACGTGTACCAGTACGCGGACGGAGAAGTGAAGTATATCGCGTTCGTCAGCTCCACCGGGACGGCGTACCCGCTCGCGTTCACGGAGGAGGGCATTCTGTTCGGGGGCAACCATACCGCCGGAAAACTGGTCATCCATGAGGGCACGGGCGAGTTGTACCAGCTTGTGGACATGAACATTGAAGGACGGACCCCCGTGCTGGAAACGTATGACGTGGCGGACGGCGAAAAAACGCTGAAATCCTCCGAAGAGCTTGCGCCGGAGGAGGCGGACAATTTCGATTATTATACGAACGCGTTCGCCGATGGAAGCGCGGAAGTGCTTGGCTTTCAGTGACGGGACAGACCAACGGCTGTACGGCGGCTCAAGGCGGGCGGCGTCCTTGGAGAGCGCGGAAAATTTCGGTTTTCCCTTGACATCTCCCGTCCGGCTGTGTAAAATAGGGGCACGGTTTGTTTGACCGGCAGGTTGAATATCGCGAACCAACGCGGAGAAGGGAAGCAGTACCCGTGACGTGGACAGCACAGAGAGGGCGTGAATGGTGGAAACGCCCCTGACACGGCGGCGAAGTCGTCCCGGAGCGTCCGGACCGAACGGGAGTAAGTCCGGCGGAGTTCCCCCGTTACCGGGAACAAGAGTGCGCGTAACGTTACGCGAACGCAGGTGGTACCACGGAGAATCTTTCCGCCCTGACCTTAAAGGCCGGGGCGGTTTTTTATCGGAAAGAAGGGAAACCGTATGGAACGTCCGGAATTTCAGGTTCATTCCAACTACGACCACAAAGTTTTCAAGACCATGTCACGGGTACTCCGCAAGACCACAAACCGGAAGATTCATGTCGTAATCCGCGTGTTCGGCTGGGTAAGCGTCACAGTTTACGCTCTGCTGCAACTCTTTCTGATAACAGGGCGCTTCTTCTTTTCATGGATGGGCGATTACTCGCCGGACCTTGCCGGCATTCTTGTGGCGCTGGGTTTGCTTGCGGTCCTGTCGGGGCTGTTGTTCGAGGACGATTTGAACGCGTGGATAGCCGCGGCAAATCTCATGCCGGGGACCCGCGAGGCGGACACCCGTTTCGGGCCTGACGAGTACGTAGTTGTCACGCAGGCCGCCGAAACCCGGATGTATTACAAAAACATACGCCTTGTCGGCGAGACCGCGGACAGCTTTGTGTTTCTCATTGGCAAACGGCACGCGCAACAGTTCCCTAAAGCCGGTTTAACCGGGGGGACGGCGGAGGAATTCCGGGCCTTTCTTACGGAAAAGACCGGTCTGCCCGTGCGGTATGTGAAATAAAGCAGGAAGGAGCGGACAGTATGCGACAAAAAGAACTGCCCAAGACGTACGACCCCCAACAGGTCGAACAACGGATTTACGCAATGTGGGAGGCGGCGGACTGCTTCCGGGGCGACCCCGACCCGGACAAAAAACCCTTCTGCATTGTCATGCCCCCGCCGAACGTGACCGGACAACTCCACATGGGCCACGCCCTTGACGCCACGTTACAGGATATCTTAATCCGCTTCCGGCGAATGCAGGGTTACGCGGCCTTATGGCTTCCGGGCACGGATCACGCCGGCATTGCCACACAGATCAAGGTCGAAGAGGACTTGCGCGTGAAGGAGGGGAAAACCCGGTATGATTTGGGCCGGGAAAAGTTCCTTCAACGCGTCTGGAAGTGGAAGGAGACCTACGGCGGACGCATTGTCGAACAACAGAAGAAGTTAGGCGTCTCCTGTGACTGGCGCCGCTCGCGCTTCACCATGGACGAAGGCCTTTCCCGCGCGGTCCGGGAGGCGTTCTGCTCCCTCTATGACCGCGGCCTGATTTACAAGGGGAGCCGCATTATCAACTGGTGTCCGCACTGCGCCACGGCCCTTTCGGACGCGGAAGTCGAGTACACGGACAAGCCCGGTCACCTTTGGTATATCCGTTACCCGCTCGCGGACGGCTCCGGCGACTTGGTCGTTGCCACCACCCGCCCCGAAACCATGATGGGCGATACCGGCGTTGCCGTCAACCCGGCGGACGAACGTTTCCGGAACTTGGTCGGGAAGAAGTGCGTTCTGCCCATTATGAACCGCGAAATTCCGATTGTCGCGGACGATTATGTCGAACTCGGATTTGGTACCGGCGCGGTGAAAATGACGCCCGCCCATGACCCCAATGACTTTGAAGTCGGACTGCGCCACAATCTGGAAATCGTGCGCTGTATCGCCGATGACGGCGCCATCAATGAGAACGGCGGCCCCTATCAGGGCATGGACCGTTACGAGTGCCGCAAACAGATTGTGAAGGACTTGGAGGAACAGGGCTACCTCGTCAAGACGGAACCGTATCGTCACAACGTGGGCACCTGTTACCGGTGCCACAATGACGTGGAGCCGCTGATTTCCGCGCAGTGGTTCGTCAAGATGAAGCCGCTTGCCAAAGAGGCCTTACGGGTGGTCCGGGACGGAGAAGTGAAGTTTGTGCCCGACCGCTTCTCCAAAATTTACACGAACTGGATGGAGAATGTCCATGACTGGTGCATTTCCCGTCAACTGTGGTGGGGCCACCAGATACCGGCTTGGTACTGTGACGACTGCGGACACATCACCGTCAGCCGGAACGACCCCGAACGCTGTGAAAAGTGCGGGAGCGGACGTCTGACCCGGGACCCGGACGTGCTGGACACGTGGTTTTCCTCCGCGCTCTGGCCGTTCAGCACCCTCGGATGGCCCGACAAAACCCCCGAACTGGACTATTTTTATCCGACCAGCGTCTTGGTAACGGGATACGATATCATTTTCTTCTGGGTGTCGCGGATGATTTTCTCCGGTTGCGAACACATGAAACAAATCCCGTTCCGGACGGTGCTGATACACGGTCTGGTCCGGGACGACAAGGGACGTAAGATGTCAAAGTCCCTCGGCAACGGGATCGACCCGCTGGAAATGGCGGAGCAGTACGGCGCGGACGCCTTGCGCTTCAATCTCATCACCGGCAACAGTCCCGGCAACGACTCCCGTTTCTATACGGAAAAATGTGAGGCCATGCGGAACTTTGCCAACAAAGTCTGGAACGCGAGCCGCTTCGTGCTGATGAATCTGAAAACAGACCGTTGCGTTTTGCCGGAGGCGTCCCGGCTGGAACGGGAGGACAAGTGGGTACTCAGCAAGCTGAACCGGCTGATTCGGGAGGTCACGGAAAATCTGGAGAGTTACGAAATCGGCGTGGCGTCCGCGAAAGTCTACGATTTCCTCTGGGACACTTACTGCGACTGGTATATTGAACTGACAAAAACGCGTCTGAACGGGGACGACCCCGCCGCCGCCGAAACCGCGCAGTCTGTGTTATGCTACGTCCTGATCCGGCTTCTCAAACTTCTGCACCCGTTTATGCCCTTCCTGACGGAGGAAATTTATCAGGCCCTGCCGCATGAGGAACCGTTTATGATAACCAGCGCGTGGCCGGAGTGTTCGGACGCGCTCTCCTTCCCGGAAGAGGAAGCGGCCATGGAAACGGTGATGGATACCATACGGGAAATCCGGGTCCGGCGTTCGGAAATGAACGTGCCGCCGTCCCGGAAGGCCGAACTCCTGCTTGTCACAACGAATCCGGAGCCGTACCGGACCGGACTGCATTTCTTGCGGCGTTTGGCATGGGCAAAAGAAGTCCGGTTCGCGGAGGCCGCGCCGGAGGACCTGTCCGGGCTGGTCTCCGTGGTCACGCACGGGGCGACAGCCTATATGCCGTTAAGCGAACTGGTCGATTTACAGGCGGAACGGGACAGAATCGGGCGGGAACTTGACAAGGCCCGTAACGGCTTACGCGCCACGGAAGGCAAACTGTCCAATGAGAAATTCGTCTCGAAGGCGCCGGAGAACGTGGTCAGGGCGGAGCGGGAAAAAGCGGAGAAGTACCGCGCGCTGATTGCCAAACTGGAACAGTCCGCGCAAGCCTTGGAGTAACGGCCCGGAGACGGAAAAGGCCGGGACCTTGAGCAGTCCCGGCCTTTCCGGTATGTCACGGAACTTTGACGGGCGGTTCCGGCAGACGTTCCAGCGTTTTCATCAGGCGCTTTGCAAAGGACGCGTGCCCGTCCGGGCGGAAATGTACGCCGTCAAAGTCCAGCGCAACGTCCCACTTTCCGGCATCGGCGAACGATACGCCCAGCCGCTCGGCAAGCGCGCGGTAACAGGGAGCCAGACGGACGGACTCCGTCACAATTCGCGCGTCCGGTATCCATTCGCCGGTGCGCAGGGGCGGCGGGGCAATCAGCAGGACCCGGATTTCCCAGTTGGTGGAGAGGATATGTCTGAGAAGCGATTCCATCCGGGCCGTGACGTCTTCCGCCGTGAAATGGGGATGCGTGAGAAAGTCATTGGTACCCAGCAGAATCGAGACAATGTCCACGGGCATGGCGTTGGAAAGAAGCCGTTCCACGGCGGAAAGTTCGCCGTCCGTGGAGGGAATTTCCCGCCCGTTCTGGCCGCAGTTGATCACGTCCCAGCCGTTAGATTGTAAAATCCCGGTCCAGCGCACGTCATCCGGGTAAGGTCCGCCCCAGTACGAATGGGGATTATAGCCGAACGTATTGGAATCTCCGTAGCATAAAATTCTCCGCAATGTCGCCGCCTCCATTTCCAGTATGTTTGCCTTTCCGGTCTCAGAATGTTACAATTCGTGCTTGTTTTACCTGTCACCGCCTGTAAGAAACCTGAATTTTGTGCGAATTTTCGCTTTTTCCGGGGAGATTGGACCTGTTTTCCGACAACTCCTGTTGACGCGGGTCCGGAATCCCGTTATTGTAACAACTCTATCATAACATATCACAGAAAAATCGTAAAGAGGTTTTGCAATTATTTTTTCGGGAAAGGAGAGATTTTATGTCATTGGCAGGTTCCGTGATTGTTCCTCATCCGCCGGTCATTCTGCCGGAAGTGGGCCGGGGCCGGGAACGGGAAATTCAAAGTACGCTGGACGCCTACCGCGCCGCGGCGCGTTGGGTGGCCGCGTGGAAGCCGGAAACGCTGATTGTAGCTTCTCCGCACGTGGCGATGTACTCCGACTACTTCCACATCCCGCCGGGGAAACGGACGGCCGGAACAATGGCGTCTTTCGGCGCGCCGCAAGTCCGGCTGGAAACGGAATACGATATCGACCTTCGGCGGACGCTGATACAGGAGGCGGAGACAATGGGAATCCGCGCCGGGACCATGGGCGAACGGGACGCCGCGCTGGACCACGGAACGTTGATTCCGTTGTACTTCCTACAGGAAGCGGGCGTAAACGTTCCCATTGTCCGGATCGGGCTTTCGGGCTTTTCTCCGCTGACGCATTACCGTCTGGGGCAGTGCGTGGCGCGGAGCGTGGGGAAGCTAAACCGCCGCGCGGTGTTTGTCGCCAGCGGGGACTTGTCGCACAAACTGCGCGCCGATGGGCCGTACGGATACGCCCCGGAGGGGCCGCTGTTGGATCAGGAGCTTACGGAGGCAATGAAAACGGCCGATTTCCTGCGCTTCCTGACGCTCGACCCTTCCCTGTGCGAACGGGCGGCCGAGTGCGGCGTACGTTCGTTCCAAATCATGGCGGGCGCGCTGGACGGCCTCTCCGTCAAGCCGGAATATCTGGGGCATGAGGGGAAATTCGGCGTGGGCTACGCGATCGCCCTGTTCGCCGTGACGGGACACGACACCGGGCGGCGTTACGCGGAACAGTACGAACGCGCCGAACGGGAACGGCTGGAAAGACGGAAAGCGTCCGAGGACCCGTGGGTACAATTAGCGCGGCGTTCGCTGGAAACGTACGTCCGCACGGGAAAGACGCTGTCCGAACTGCCGGACGGCCTCCCGGAGAGCATGACGCGCGAACGCGCGGGGGCGTTCGTATCCCTGCACGTCCGGGACAGTCTGCGGGGGTGCATTGGCACGACCGCGCCGACCGCCGATTCCGTGGCGTGGGAAATCGTACGGAACGCGGTTTCCGCCGGGACCCGGGACCCGCGTTTCCCGCCCGTCCGGGCTTCGGAACTCGACGCGCTGGAATACAGCGTGGACGTGCTGGGGACGCCGGAAGCGGTGGATTCGGAAGCGGATCTGGATGTGAAACGTTACGGGGTCATTGTCAGTTCGGGCGGACGGCGCGGACTGCTCTTGCCCGACTTGGACGGCGTGGACAGCGTGGCGCAACAGGTCGATATTGCCCGTCAGAAGGGCGGTATCGGCGCGCGGGAACGCTACGCGCTGGAACGTTTCGAGGTGGTGCGGCACACGTGAAAGTCACTTGCAGCCTGTGCTTCCATCACTGCGCGCTGGAAAACGGGCAGACGGGTTACTGTCGGGCGCGTGGGAACCGTGGCGGCGTGATCGTGCCGCTGAACTACGGAAAAATCAGCGGTATTGCGCTGGACCCCATCGAAAAGAAGCCGTTACGGCGGTTTCATCCGGGAAGCAAAATCCTGTCCGTGGGGAGTTTCGGGTGTAACCTGCGTTGCCCGTTCTGCCAGAATCACGAAATCTCCATGGCGGGCGCGGAAGACGCCGAGACGCTCTACCTCTCCCCGGACGCCCTCGCCGAACAGGCGGAACGTCTGCGGGAACTGGGCAACATCGGCGCGGCCTACACGTACAATGAGCCGTTAATCGGCTACGAGTACGTCAGGGACTGCGCCGGACGGGTGCGCGGACGCGGTATGCTCAATGTGCTGGTGTCGAACGGAACCATCAGCGCGGGGCCGTGGCGGGAGTTGCTGCCCCTGCTGGACGCGGTCAATCTGGATTTGAAAGGCTTTACGGACGCTTGGTACCGGCGTTTAGGCGGCGACTTGGAAACGGTAAAGGAAAATATCCGGATTGCGGCGGAAGCGGGCTGTCACGTGGAAGTGACGACCCTGCTTGTCACGGGAGAAAACGACACGGAAGAGGAAATTAACGCCTTGTCGGCGTGGCTGGCGTCCGTGAACCGCTTGATTCCGCTGCATTTGTCACGTTTCTTCCCGCGCTACCGTATGCCGGACAAGCCGCCCACCCCGCTGGATACGGTCTACCGCCTCGCGGACACGGCCCGGAAACATCTGGCCTTTGTCTACACGGGCAACTGTTAAAAGAACGGGACCGCCTCTTATTCTCGGAGGCGGTCCCGGACGGTTCAGGGCGTTTCGTACAGCGGCACAAAGACGTACACGACCCCGGGAAACGTAATCGGGGGCGTATTGTCCGCGTCCGCGGCCCCGGGGACGGTTTCCAGTCCCATTTCCGAAAGGTTCAGGGAAAGCTCGTCAAACTCTTCCGCGGTCAGCGCGTACCAGACCCCGTACTCCGTCTCCCCGGCGGGGGCGTAGTCCTCTAACAGCACAATCGACTCCACGGGAATGGTCCAGACAGAAGCCGGCGCGGAAAACAATTCCGCTTCCGCGTCCTCCTCAGGGACCGCTTCCGTCACTGAAAATTCTTCCGGGAGCGTTTCCATCGCGGCGTAATCGTCAGGCGGCAACGGCGTTTCGGCGTTGGCGTTGGTAGCGTTCCCGGAAGCGGCTTCCGGTCCGGTAGCGTTCCCGGCGACTTCCGGTACGGTACTGTTTCCCGTGACGGCTTCCGCCTCGGTACTGTTCCCGGCGGCTTCCGGCCCGGTACGGTTTCCCGTGACGGCTTCCGCCTCGGTACTGTTCCCGGCGGCTTCCGGCCCGGTACGGTTTCCCGTGACGGTTTCCGCCTCGGTACTTTCCCCGGCTCCGGCCTCCGGTCCGGCGGTACTCTGCCCGGACGGCTCTTCTTCTTCGTATTCGTCAGAGGGCGCTTCCGTTGTGGCGGACGCCACGCTCCCCGACAACGTATCTTCCGCCGTTACGCTCCGCTGTTCCGGGGCGGATTTCTTTGAGGACGCCGCGTCCGCCATGTCCAAGGCATCGTACCTGTTGCCGGACGTTTCGGACGGTTCCGGAGACGGGAGCGGAAACGCGGCGTTCAGTATGGGTACGCCGCCGTCAAGGTCCGTATCGGGGACCGTGTCCGGCACGCTCTCTTCTGTTTCCGCTTCCGCGCTCTCCGGCGCCAACGCGCCGCGGCTCCCTATTGGAAAGCCGGAAACCCCTTGAATGAGCAGTACCACGGCGGCACAGGCGGCCAGCGGCAGAAGCGCGGTTTTCCAGTACGTGATTTTCCGCGGGGGCAGGGCCGACAGCGCCGCTTCCCTGAAGCCGTCCGGCACGGGCGTTTCTTCGATATCGGGGAAGCCATCGCGCATGGTCAGCGCGTCCGACACGTACCCCTGACAGTCGGCGCAGACCGCCAGATGCGCGCGGACCGCTTCCGCTTCCTGTTCCGGCAGTTCCCCGTCTATGAACGCGTCCAGCAGGGCCGCGTATTTCTCATGACTGTCCATGTGCAGCCCTCCTCTCCTGTTCCATTAGACGGTCCGGACGGGAAAAAGTTCCCCGCGCCGCAAGAATTTTTCTCAGGTTTTCCCGCGCCCGGTGAATGCGGGACTTTACGGTGCCGCTGTCCAGCGACAGCGTCTCCCCGATTTCCTCATAGGAAAGCTGATGGATTTCCCGAAGTATCAGAATCTGACGGTGTTCCGGGGACAGCGTTTGCAAGGCGTTTTGGACTTCCTGACGGAGTTCGTGGCGTTCCGCGTGCTCCTGAGGCGTGGGGGCGGGGTCGGGCGCGTCCACGCGGGAGGCCTCATCGTTCAGGGACGGTCCGGCGTGGGCGTCCCGGCGTTGCCGGCGGCGCAGGGCGTCCATACAGGCGTTGGAAGTGAGCCGGTAAAGCCACGTGGAGAAATTCGCGTCCCCGCGGAAGCGCGGCAGGCCTTGCCACGCGGATAAAAACGCCTCCTGCGCGGCGTCCGCGCCGTCCTCCGGATTCCCGCACAGACGCACGGAGAGCGCCAGCGCTTTCTTTTCGTACCGCCGTACGAGTTCCCCGAACGCGTCCCGGCTCCCCCGCGCGGCTCTGCTGACAAGGTCCCGTTCCGGCATGGTGGTGAAATCAACTGTCATGTCAGGTCACGTTTCATCCCTTTCGTAATCCGGTAGACGTCCTCAAGGGTGTTCATTCGGACGATTTGCTCCTTATAATACGCCGAGTGGGGCACGCCCTTGAGGTACCAGCAGTAATGTCGGCGCGCCTCCAGAACGGCGATACGCTCCCCCTTGACGGCGGCGGAGAGTTCGATTTGCCGGACGGCCGTGTCACAGCGTTCCGCGAGCGGCGGAAGGTCCGGCACGGGCGTTCCGTCCAGCGCGGCGGCGGCCTGACGGAAAATCCACGGATTTCCAAGCGCGGCCCGTCCAATCATCGCGGCATCGGCTTTGGTATGCAGCAAAATGCGCGCGGCGTCCTGCGGGTACCAGACATCGCCGTTGGCAAGGACCGGCACGGACACCGCCTCCTTGACCTGTCGAATACAGGTCCAGTCCGCGGCGCCGCCGTACATCTGGGCGCGCGTACGGCCGTGGACCGCCACGGCGGAGACGCCCGCCTGTTCGAGCGTACGGGCGAACTCCACGCAGTTACAGCTTCCCATGTCCCAGCCCCGGCGGAACTTCGCCGTGACGGGCACGGGTACCGCGCGGCGTACCGCTTCCACGATACGCGCGGCGCGTTCCGGGTCCCGCATGAGCGCGGCGCCGTCTCCGTTGTTGACGATTTTGCCCATGGGACAGCCCATGTTCAGGTCAATGATGTCCGCGCCGGACGCTTCCAGCGCAATCGCGGCGGCCTCGGCCATGCAGACGGGGTCACTGCCGAAAATTTGTACCGCGGCCGGATGTTCCCCCGGGAACTGCCGTAACAGCGTGAGCGTTTTCCGGTCGCGGCGGCACAGGGCCTTGGATGAAATCAACTCCGTTACGGTATAGCCCGCGCCCTGTTCGGCGCAAATCTGCCGGAACGCCGCGTCCGTGACCCCGGCCATGGGGGCGAGCGCCAGACGGGACCCCACAAAGACAGAACCAATGTTCATGAAATCCCCCCTTCGCACGAAACCTTTAATCCGTTACGGGCTTCTGTGTCTGCTCCTCTTGCTCCCGCTGATAAGTGAACGCGCAGTAGCCCGGGCCGATAATCTGGCTTGCGGTCAGCCTCCAATGGACGTCCAAGAGGGGATAGTACAGCGACTCCTCGGCTTCCTCTCCGGCCATGGCGGCGCGGTGCGCCAGCTCGTACCAGCGTTCCGGGAGCATGGGGAAAATCTGGTCAATGTTTTTGCCAATCACGGCGGAACGGGGGTGGCGCGTCTCCTGTAAAAAGCGCCGGTTTACATAAAGCGTGGTCGCGTCCTGTTTGGGCGCGCGTATATAGTAGACCGCGAACGCGATGGGGAGATGGTCATACATATGAAACAGTTCGGCCATGTTTTCCGCGATTTGGCTGGAGTAGTGGGAGTTGGTATTGTCCACGGACATACGCGCTTCGGCCTGACTGGCCTGCTCGCTGAGGTTCTCCGTGTCCGAATAAATCGACACGCCAATGGACAGGTACGGCGAAAACGGGACGCCGTCCACGACATGAATTTCCCCGGGGACATTCCGCAGACAGGAAACGAGTTTGTCCAAGTCCTTTTGCTGGTGGAACTGCGTCAGAATGACGAAATTACTGCCGTTGACGCGCGCCACGGAAGAGGTCGTGCCGCAACAGCGCATAATGGTGTTCGCCACCGCGCGAATGACGCTGTCTCCGAAGTCATAGCCGAACTTCTGATTGGTGAGGTTAAAGTCTTTGACGGAAAGATGAATCCGGGCGAAGTCGATTTTACGCAGTTCGTACTCGTCCTGATAGGAATACAGATCCTCGGCAAGCCCTCTGGCGTTGAGCAGTCCGGTGAGCGTGTCGAGCCGGGACTGCCTCAGGGAAGTTTGACTGCCGGGAAATTCGTCCACCTGAAAGAAGTACCCCAACAGGCCTTCTATCTGGCCGCTCCGGTTGTAGATTGGCATTTTACTGGCGACAATGTTCTGATTTTCGCCGCGGACAATACAGCTTCCGGGCACATTGTGCGTAGAAACGCCTTCCCGAATGACGGACCACTCGTCGTTCTGGTAACTGTCGGCGTGCAAATGCCAGCCCATGTCCTCATCGGTTTTGCCGAGAATGTCTTTAAGGGACTGGAAGCCGTAGAAATCAAGAAAGCTCCGGCTCGCGCCCATGAAACGGCGCTCCTTATCCTTCCAGAAAAATTTCAGAGCGCTGTTCAGGGTGAAATTCTGCCACAGGGAAGCGGGCTGAAACGTTGCCTCCGCGTCATCGGACTGTCCGCCGCTGAGGGTGATAAACTCCGTGACTTCCGACTGGGCGTCCCGGACGAGCATAAAGTAAATAGAGTCCCGGACGTACATCAGGGTGTAGAGCTTCCAAATAAAGTTGCCGTGGAAGAGACGGGTCCGCAAATGCGCGCTGACGTAGCCCCGGCCGGACTGCGCGACGCGTTCGGCAAGGGTGGACGGGTCCGTCAGGAGCAGAAACCGCGCCCGGTCCTCGGCGTAAATCCATTCCTCCGAATAGCGGTGATGAACATGCTGTAAGTCCTCTTCCGTGGGGGCCTGTACCTCTTTGGAGTCCGCGTACAGGGGCGTGAAAGACATCTTCTCAATGTCCATGACCGCCACTTGGTCGAAGAGGGAGTAAATGGCCCGCAGGCCCTCGTCAAGTTTTTCCTGACGGGAAATCTCCGCGCCCCGGGACAGGTTGTCCAGCCGGAGCAGAATACTGCACAGTTTCCCGCGTCCGGCGATCCGCTTGGCCTGTAACTCGAAATACTCTCCGTTGTCCACGAAGTACATTTTCCCGTTGCCGGACGAACGCGCCTCTTCCAGCAGCCGTTCCATATGGGCGGACATATCCCGCAGGCGGATGGCGTCCCTCATGTCCGGGTCGGTTTCAATGTTGCCGAATATCGTCAGCCAGTCAATCGCGCCGGAAGCCTCGTCAAAGGCATCGTTGGTCAGCAGAAGCCGGACGGTTTCATCCCGCAGTTCCAGCACGGCCAGCGGAATACTGTTCAGCTCGCGGCCGGAAATCAGGCTCTTGCGGTCCTCCGGGGAGAGAAACGGCGTGGCGCTGAGGACGTCCAGCCGCCCCAGCGTGTCATAGTAGCCCCGGTGCATGGGGGCCTCCACGGAAAGGCCCTGTTCGAGTACGTGCCGGATACATTCCAGATACGGCATGGGCTTTCCGAACAAATAGCCCTGCACCTTCTCGAAGCCGATGTTCCGGAGAAAGCGGAACTGTTCCTCGGTCTCCACGCCCTCTACCAGCGTCTGAATTTCGATTTCCTTGGCCATGTGGACAATGGACGACAGGATTTTCCGGGACCGCTGATGAAAGTCGCTCAGAAACCACATATCGACTTTCAGCTCGTCAAAGAGGAAATCCTTCAGGACGTTCAGGGACGAGTAACCGCTTCCAAAGTCGTCCATCCAGACCTGATACCCGGCGTTCCGGAAGCGGTCGATGTACTGGTGCATGAGCGCGGCGTTATCGTTCAGGGCGCTTTCGGTAATCTCAATGCACAGGAAGCTCCGGGGCATCATGTTCGACTGCACGGCGTCCTCCACAATGGAGAAAATGTCGCAAAGCTCATAATCCAGCCGCGACAGGTTGATGGAAATGGGAATCAGGACGCCCCGGCCCTGTACCGCCTCCCGGTAGAGCGTGCAGACTTGGCGGATGATACAGGAATCAAGTTCGTGAATCCTCCGGCGCTTCTCAAGCACGTCAATAAAACTTGCCGGCGGCAGAAGGCCCCAGACCGGATCGTCCCAGCGGGCTAAGGCTTCCATACCGCACAACTGCCGCGAAACGGTCCGGATGACTGGTTGGAAATACGGCTTGATGTACTTTTTTTCGATGGCCTCGTCCAGATGGCTGATAATGTACTGTTCCAGTTCGGAATTTTTTGCTAATTCGGGCATAGTATCCTCCTCCCAACAGAGTTTCCTTTTTTTGAAAACTGCCCGGATAAAGTGTTTTTCGCGGCCGGACGCCCCCTTTCGCCCCGGCCCTTGCTGACAGGTTCCCGTTATTTTACCATACCCCGCGCGGTTTTTGCAATATGCAACAAAAATTTGTCTGCCGGTCCGCTTCCTTTTTGTGGGACTTTTGGCTTTCCCGGAACAACGTCCGCGCCTGATCGCGGAGCCTTTGGCAATGATTTCTCAGGCCTTCCGGGACAGAATGGGGCTTGACGCTCCCGGGAGAATGTGATAGAATGCCGCTCAAGGAATTTGTGAAACATTCTTGCAAAACGCTGTTTCTTTGCGCGGAAAAGTACGGAAGCCCCTCCCCTTCGGGGACGCTCCCGCGCTTCCGTTTTCCGGGAATGGCAAAAGGGCCTGTGTACGGCCGCGTTGCCTTTGTTTCTCCGATTTCCGCATCCGGTTTCGCGTAATTATTTTTTCGAGAGGTGATAGAAAATTATGGAATCCAATTCCGCTTGGCCCCGTATCCGCGCGCAGTTGAACGCCGCCTTTCAAAAATGGGGGCGTGTGTTTCTGATTGCGTTTCTCCTGACCCTGATCGTCCATGTCTTTCTGTTGTCCAAGCACAACATCTGCTCCGCGGTCGTACATTTCAATTATCCCGGCATTGAGTCCGGCAATGACCCGAACGGCAACCGGTTTGACGTGTCGGAAATCAAAGACGCGGAAGTCGTCCGGACAGCCGCCGAAGCCATGGAAAGAGCCGTAACCGAGGAAGATGTCGAACGTATTCAGGACGCAATAGACATTATGGGAAGTATCAGCGGCACCGTCTTTAAAGACATCACGGAAAACGTCTCGATCTTTGGGGAAGATGAAATTCCCGAGGTAACCGAAGTCCGGCAAGGCTCGTATTTCCCCGATCAATACACCGTAAAGTTCCATTACGCGGAAGCCGGATTTTCTTCTAAAGACGCGGCGCGGTATCTTACGGAGTTGCTCAACGCTTATGAGTGGTACTTTTACGATAAGTACGGCTATCACACATCCTTTGAGCAGTCCTTGGCCGACATTGACTACAACGTCTATGATTACATTGACGCTATAGACGTTCTGAACAGCCACCTGACAACGCTTCGCGCTTACCTGACGCGGCTGTCCGGACTGGACCACACCAGATTTGTGTCCAGTGAAACCGGTTACTCTATTCCGGACCTTGTGGACACCATTGACACGATCCGAAACGAGAATGTGCAGTGGACCACTTCGTACATCATCAGCAACAACATGACCAAGGACCGCGAAAAGCTCATTGATTACTATCTCTATAAAATTGAGGACGCCCAGCGGTCCTTGGCCCAGCAGGACGCCCGCCTGTTCACGCTCAATGAACTGATTGACAGCTATGTGAAAACAAACGCGGTCTTTCCCATCATTGGCGATTCCGGAAACGATCAGGAAGAGGACGCCTCCCTCTTTGAGTTTTCCCAGCCGGCCCAGATGTACAACAGCCTCATCAATCAAAAGGTATCCTGTCAGACGTCCATGTCCGAGACACAGGAACAGATCGCCATGCTGAACCGGCGGATTGAACGTCTCCAAGCCGCGGAAGGGTCCACCGGTAACCCGGAAATGGTGGAAGCGCAGTTAAGGGACATTGACGGGAAAATTAACCGGCTTCTTTCGGATATCCAGCGGACATCCGATGAGTTTTTCAAGTCCGATTGGCTTGAATACGCGTTTCAGATTTTGAAGGAGCCGAAATCCAAAGCCCTGTCCATTGGCCTGAAAAGCACCGTGCTTGATATTCTGATTGTGGAAGTCCTTCTGGTCGGACTGTGCATTTTCTCCGCTCTTCGCACGTCCGGCGATTCCCGGCGGCGCACGGCGCGGAAGGCCCGTCTCCGGAGCGCCGAGGACCAGACGGAGGACGAAACAACGGTGTCGTCATAATGGACAAACTCATGTTCTGTTAAGAGAGGAGCAAACGAATGCTTGAAGATAAGGATAAAAATGTGTTCCTGACGATTGTCCACGGAGAACAGGAAAATGACGATGAACTCAATGTGGACTTCGGCGTCATTGGGAAGCAGTTAAAGCGTTTCTTTGCGCTCTGGCTTTGTCTGGCGCTTGCGCTGGGCTGTCTGTCCGGCGCCTCGGGACTTCTGTTGCAGCGCGTTCTGGGGGAGCACAAGGCGAAAGCTATGATTCGCTTCTCTGACACAACTTACGATATTACCAAGATCAAGTCCCCCGCCGTCATAGGGGAAGCCATTCAGAGGATGGGTTTGAATATACTGGATATGGAGCAGTACCAGAAGGCCGTGGAAATCAGCGGCGTGATTCCCTCCTCTTCCTATCAGGAACTGTCCATGTATTATGATCTGCTCAACAATAACACTACTACCGACAGCCTGAGCGTTATACGCACCCTGTTAGGTTCCAGTTACAGCGTGTCGCGGTATATTGTCTCGTTCTCTTACTTGGACGCCAAGCTCTCTCAAGAAGACGGCGTTGCCTTTCTGAACGCTCTGCTGCTCGCTTATCAGCGTTACTGCGCGAAAGTCTATAATTATAATTTGTCCATGGGGAACCCGCTCAGCGCGGTTGACTATCAGGAGTATGACTACGCGGAAGCCGCGAATATTTTTGCCGGCACTCTCGACAGCATCACTTCCTATCTCTCCAATTTAGAAAGCAGCGCGGGAAACTTCCGCTCTACGAAAACGGGCCTGACGTTTCAGGACCTCCACCGTACCGCCAATCTGCTGAAAGGAATCGACTTGGACCGCCTCTCTTCTTATATCGTGATTCACAGCGTTTCGGAACATGACGCGGAAACGGAAGTCTCGTACTACAGGTGGAGAATTGAAAACCTTGAACAGCAAAGAACCGTACAAAGAACCCGTTTCGCCTCCCTGACGGACTCCATCAACAACTACCGTAAAGACGACATCATCATCATGAACGGCATAAACGGCAACTCCGTAGTGTCCAGTCCGGAAAATGTAAACGCCAATTATGACTCTATGATTCAGGAAAAATTGGACGCGCAGGCCTCCATAGCTTCCTATACGCGCTCCATCAGTTTCTACGAGCGCGTCATTGAAGGCTTCCAGAACGCGGAAACGTCCTCCAGACCCGAGGACATCCAAGTTGTGAAAGAGTATCTGGAGCACCTGAACGAAGAAGTCAACGAACTCATCCGGAACATCACCCTGACAGCGGACGAATACTATGACCGGGTGGCTTTTACGGATGAAGTACGCGTGCTGATTCCTTCCATGGTGGAAGACGAACCGCTGGTTTCTATGACAACGGTCAAAGTTGTTGCGGCGATAGAGGCCCTGCTGTTTCTGGGTTACCTCTGCTGGGCGTTCGTTTTAGGAATTCGCGAGACGAACGCGTCCAAAAAAGAGCGGGAAACAACCGTTGCGGCGTCTTGACAGCCAAATGAAAGAAACATTATCCAAAATACTGTCCGCGCCGAAAATGGGCCGCCGCATTGCCATGACCGTAAGCGGGGTACTGCTGAACGGCGTCCTTGTGGGACTGTTCAAGGTTTCCCGCATGGGCGTGGACCCCTTTCAGGTCCTCTGCGCCGGACTCGACCATGTGATTCCCATTCCCTTTGGGACATTGTACGCCATTGTGAACCTCATTCTCCTGATCGGAATGTTCTTCGCCGACCGGCATTACATCGGACTCGGCACGGTGATCAATATGCTGTTTCTGGGGTATGTCGCGCAGTACGCGCAGAACTTTTTCCGGTTTCTGTTTCCAAGCCCTTCTCTTGCCGTACGGCTCCTGATGCTGCTGATTGCGATTCCTTTTTTGTGTCTCGCCGGTTCCCTGTACATGACTTCGGACTTGGGCGTCTCCACGTATGACGTATGGGCGCTGACGCTGGACCGGCGCACCCGTTTTCCGTTCCGCTTCCTGCGCGTGGGGACAGATTTGTTATGTGTGGGGCTGGGGTTCGCGCTCTTAGGCTTTACCCCTGCCGGCATGATTGGACCCGGAACCATCATTACCGCGTTTTTCACCGGCCCGCTGATTGATTTTTTCAACCGGAAAGTCTCCCGGCCCCTGCTCGAACGCTGAACCGTACAAAACCTCCATGATCCGCAACGGATGATGGAGGTTTCCTCTTGACAAACGGATTTATTTATGATAAACTCATGTTGATTTACCGGAAATCAACCCGTTTTGAAAGGAGCCGCTTATGAAAAAAATCACACTGGGCGCGGTGGAATCACGTTTTGCCGACATCGTATGGAGTCATGCGCCGCTCCCGTCCGGGGAACTGGTCCGAATCTGCGAGCGGGAACTGAACTGGAAAAAGCCCACAACGTATACCGTCCTGCGCAAACTCTGTAACAAAGGCCTGTTCCGCAATGTCAACAGGACGGTGACGGCGGTCGTCTCCCGCGCCGACTTCTACGCCGCGCAAAGCGAACAGTTCGTGACCGACACTTACAACGGTTCTTTACCGGCGTTCGTGGCGGCGTTCCTGTCGCGGAAGCCGCTCTCGGACGCGGAAGCGTCCGAAATCCGCCGCATGATTGACGCGTACCGGAAGGAGGATTGACATGGAAGGCGCGTTTTTGTACCTGCTGGACAGGTCCGCCGGAGCCGGAATCGTATTCGCCGCCGTCCTGCTGGCACGCTTTCTCCTGCGGGACGCGCCCAAAACGTTCCGAATGATTCTCTGGGGCGTACTGGCGTTCCGTCTGCTCTGCCCCTACGCGCCCGAAAGCCGTCTGAGCCTTATGCCCGACCCGGAACCCGTCCGCTTTGAAAGCGCGGTCCCGGAGGCCATACCGGTCCTTGAGGACATCCCGGCCTTCCCCGCCGACATGACGCCGTATCCCGTCCCCGTTTCGGAAGCGTCCGCGCCCGCGCCCACGCCGTTACAAATTTTGTCGGCGGTCTGGTTCTCCGGGCTTTGCGCGCTTCTGGCGTGGAGCCTGTACGGCTATCTGAAAGTCCGGCGCACGGTTTCGGCGTCCCTGCCCCTGCGGGACGGCGCGCGGACCTGTGACGATATCGCCGCGCCGTTCGTACTCGGCGTTCTTCGGCCCCGCGTGTACGTCCCCTCCGGGATACCCGATGCCGAACTGTCGTTCATACTGGCCCATGAACACGCCCACATCCGGCGCGGCGACCCCGTCTGGAAACTCTGCGCGTGGCTGGTGACCTGCCTGTACTGGTTCCACCCGCTGGTATGGCTGTCGTACGCGCTGTTCTGCCGCGACATGGAGCTTGCCTGCGATGAGGCCGCCGTTCGGAATATGGACGCCTCCCGGCGCGCGGCGTACTCCGAAACGCTCCTGCATTGCGGACTTCGGCGGCGGAAATTACAGGTCTGTCCGCTGGCGTTCGGGGAAACCGGCGTAAAAGAGCGCGTCAGGGCGGTGTTACGCTACCGGAAACCGGCGTTCTGGCTGACGGGTTTGGCGGTGTGCGTATGTATCGCGGCGGCGGCGTGCTTCCTGACGCGCCCCGTCAGCTCCGATACGGTGGAGTCGCCGAACACGGAAGGCGGGAAAGAGCCGTTTTTGTGGGTCCTCCTGTCGCGTCCCGTCAAGGCCGATACGGCGGAGTTGTCGAGCGCGGAGGGCGGCAAGGAGCCGTTGTTATGGGTCCGCAACAACGCGGACGCGGACTGGCCGAATGTGGAGAAAACGCGGCAGTCGGCGGAATTCCCGGGCGTGACGTTCCGCTGGACGCCGGAGCGCGTCACGGCCACGGACGCGGACGGCGTGGAAACGGTACTCTTTGAGGGTATGCCCGTCTGGAGCGTGTACTTCGCGGACCTCAACGGCGATGGATACTCGGAACTCTGTTCCATGGTCAGCGTGGGGTCTGGAATCATAGACGAACGAATCATTGTCTACGACTACAAGGCCGGACGCAAAAGCGAGTTACAGGACAGAGGGCACTACAATTACACGCTGTCGGAGGAGAACGGAACGCTGACGGCGCGTCAGACGGCCGATGGGCCGTACGCCGCGCCGCTGATAACCGGCACGCTTCGCATGACGGACGCCGGACGGCTGTTACTGGTTCCGGCCAATCCGGACGCGGTCGGGTCCGTACAGGGGAACGTTCCCGCGCTGTCGGACGAACTCGACAAGGCGGTCCGGGCGGCGGTGATTGCCCACGATAAACCGCGCTACGCCTCCGGGGAGTTTGACGCCGAAAGTCATGTTGTACTGGATCGCGCGGACAGCGTGGAATACAACGGGGAAGTCGTGCCAGTTGTGACGCTGTACCTGATGTCGTTACGGGAGAGCTTCGACTATGACAACGGACGCTTTGAAAGTGTCAGCGGACGGAGTGGCCCCGTGGCGTTGACGTTCCGTATGGAGGACGGCGTCCCGGTCCTGTCGGAGTATTGGGAACCCCGGGACGGCGCGGACTATTGGCCCGATTTACGTAAAAAGTTCCCCTCCGGTCTCTCGGACAGGGAACTGAACACACAGACATGGATTCTCCGGCAGAATCAGGAACTTTACCGGCAAGTCGTGGAACACTGGCGCATTGACGCCACGCCTATTTTAGACGCGCTGTTTGACGAGTTGATGGAGCCGTCCGCGTCCTCGAACCCCGGGGACTATCTGGACGCCCATCCGCTGGCCTTGCGCGAACTGCTCTATTATGACGCCTACGCGCGGACGTATATTGAAGCGCGTATCGGCGCGGAGAAAGGCCTTCGCGGCGCGCTCATGGGATTGGTGTTGCAACGTCTGCAAGGGAGCGCGGCGGACCTGTCGGGGCTGGGCACGCTGTCCCACGCGTCCCTGTCGGTCATGAGCGGCTACGCCGGACTGGACCCGGGGACATACGCCCTGTCGGACCCGGAGAAGCTGTCGAAACTGGCGGAGATGCTCAGAAAGGCGGAGCCGGTCACGAAAAGCGCCTGTCCGTTTGAAAACGTGCTGACGCTGACGGACCGGCGCGGAGAGAGCGTACAACTGATGATGGCCGCGGACAGTTGCGCGCTCTGCCGTTACAACGGACAGTATTACCGTTACGGCGCGGACAACAGCGCGTTCTATGCCCTGTTCGGTTCTCAGATGACATAATCGTTTCCGTTCTCCGGGCGGCGCATAAGGTCGGCAATCGTGAAGCGGTCCAAGTAGTCGGAAATCACGCGGTCAAGGCCGCGCCACAGAGGAAGCGTACGGCAGTACGGGGACTGATCGCACGGGAGCGCGTCCGGACCCAGACAGGACACCGGCGAAAGGGTCCCTTCGCACAGCCGCAGAACGTCCCCAACGCGTATCTGGTCGGGGGGACGCCGCAGACAGTAGCCGCCGCCCTTGCCCCGCAGGCCTTCCAGAATTCCGCCCCGGACCAGCAGTTTTACCACGCTTTCCAGATATTTTTCCGAAATATCCTGTCTACGGGCCACGTCCCGGAGCGGCAGGAAGTTTCCGGTCTCATGTTCCGCTATGTCCACGAGTACGCGCAGGGCATAGCGGCCTTTTGTGGAAATCAGCACGAAAATTCCCCCTTTTCCGTTACAGTCCGGCGCGGTACGCTTCCGCCTCGTCCAGCAGTTCCCCCGCGCTGTGCAGGAGCGATTCCGTGACTTTGTTTCCGCCCGTAATACGCGCCAGTTCCCGTTTCCGGGCCTCCCGGTCAAGCGTCCGCACTTCGGTGAAGGTCCGTCCGTTGCGCTCGCCCTTCTCCACGGAAAAATGCGCATCGGCCATTGCGGCCAACTGCGGAAGGTGCGTCACGCACAGGACCTGTTTGTACCGGCTGACTTGCGCCATCTTTTCGGCGATTCTCTGCGCGGCGCGTCCGGAAACGCCCGTGTCCACCTCGTCAAAGACCAGCGTTGAGACCGTTTCCTGTTCGGCCAAGACGTTTTTCAGGGCCAGCATAATCCGCGCCAGTTCGCCCCCGGAAGCCACCCGCGCGATCGGACGCAAGTCCTCCCCGGCGTTCGCCGACATCAGAAAACGTATCGTGTCACAGCCGTCCGGGGCCGGCGCCTTGTCCTGAAACTCCACGGAAAAGCGCGTATGTTTCATGTCCAAGCCGCGCAACTCCCGCAGAATACGGGTTTCCAACTCTTCGGCGGCGCGCCTCCGGACGTCCGTCAGACGCGCGCCCGATTCGCGCACGGCGCGCAAAGCCGTTTCGTACTCCGTCTGTAGGCGGTTGAGGGTGTCATCGGCGGTTTCTATGGAATCGAGTTCGGCGCGGCGCCGGTCCAGATACGACAGCATGTCCTCCACCGTGGGGCCGTACTTCTTTTCGAGCCGGTAGAGCAAGTCGGAACGGCTTTCGACCGCGTCCAGCTCTTCGGGGGAGAAGTCGAACGCCGCGCGGCGGTCCCGTACGCTCTCCGCAAGGTCCAACGCCTCACAGCGTACTTCCTCCAATCGCCGGTGCAGTTCGCGCAGTTCCTCGCCAAGCGTACGGATAGAGTAGAGCGCGTTTTCCGCCTCCCGCAACTGGCTGACCGCTCCGGACGTGTCCTCGTCCCCGTTCAACAGGTAATCGGCCTGTGAGAGCGCCGAAAGGTACTTTTCCGCGTTCCGGAGCAGATTCCGGCGCGCCGACAGCGTTTCCTCTTCGCCCGGGACCAGTTCGGCGGCTTCGAGTTCGTCTATCTGATAACGGAGCGTGTCCAATTTTCGTTCGCGTTCGGCCTCGTCCATTTGAAGGGAGCGAATCCGGAGGCGTAAGGCGTTCATGGCATCGTAGTCGCGGCGGTAGGCCGATAACGCGTCCGCGGTCTGCCCGAAACGGTCCAGATATTCCCCGTGCAGGTCCTCGTCTAACAGTTGCTGTCCGTCCCGCTGTCCGTGAATATTGACCAGTTCCCGCCCGATCCGGCGGAGCTGCGCCACCGACACGGGCCGCCCGTTCACCCGGCACACGTTCCGGCCCTCCGCCGACAGCTCCCGTTGCAGCAGCAGTACGCCGTCCTCATCGGGCGCGGCGCCGTCCGGCAGTTCCGGGGGCACATTGGAAAAGGACGCGCTGACAAGGGCCTTGTCCGCGCCCGTACGAATCAGGTCACGGGACGTCCGGCCCCCGAGCGCCGCGCCCAGCGCGTCTATAACAATCGACTTTCCCGCGCCGGTCTCGCCCGTCAGGGCATTGAAGCCGGGGCGGAATTCGATTTCCGTCTCCTCAATGACGGCGATATTTTCAATATGGAGCAGTTCCAGCATAATCCATCCTCACAGCACCCCGTCCGCGCCCTGCCACGGGGGTTTCGGGGCCGGGATACGCCCCGACAGTTCCCGGCGCCAGCGGCGCAGAAACCGCGACATCATCCCCCACAGTACCGCCACGTACGCCGCCGCCACCGCCAGAAGCGTCCAGACCGCCCAGCGCGCGGACGGTACGAACTCCATCAGCAGAAACGCGCAGAAGAGCAGAAGGTACGGCACCCACGGCGCGAACGGGGCCAGCGGTCCGAAACGGCGCCTGTAAAACGCGGCGCGTCCCAGCGCGTTTTCGCGCTCCTTGGCGTAGTTAGACTTCCGGAACGCGAAGAACAGCCAGAACGCCCCCGCGCAAATCCAAAAAACGGCGCTTTCGGCGCTCTGCAAGTCCTCGGAGTAACCGAACACCGCGAGCATTAACAACATCAGTCCGGCGTGGAAGGAACTCCGCCGCCGTACCTTGAACGACTTGCCCATGTGGCCGCCTCCTGTCAGGTCACTTCCGCCGGGAGCATTTTCTGCGCGAAAATCTCACAGAAACTTTTTTCGGTCAGCCGCACCAGCTCAATACTGTGCCGGCTCCGGCGCACGGTCACGCGGTCGCCGCTGAGCAGGGCAAAGGCGCGGCTTTCGTCCACGAACAGAAATACGGGTTTATGTCCGTTGCGTTCCAGTTCGACCCAGAGCGTATGCTCCGGGGAGAGCACGTAGGACGAGAAACGCATATTGTGAATGCAGATGGGGCAGAGAATCAGGCTTTGCGTAACGGGTTCGACCACCGGCCCGCCCGCCGAGAGAGAGTAGGCCGTAGAGCCTGTGGGCGTGGAGACAATCACGCCGTCCCCGGCGATGTCGGTCAGGTGGCGTCCGTCCGAAAAGACTTTCAGGTGAATGACGTGCGAAATGGGGCCTTCCCGGATGACGGCGTCGTTGAGGCCCATGTTGGTGTAGACCTGACGCCCGTCCCGGAACACGCTCACGTCCAGCATCATCCGGCGTTCAATTTTGAGGTCCCAGTTACGCAGACGGTAGAGGGCCTCCAACTGCGTGGCCTCCAGTTCGGCAATGAAGCCCAGTCCGCCCATGTTGATACCGAGGACGGGAATTTTATGGAGCGCGGCGAGTTTGGCCAAGTGCAGGATGGTTCCGTCCCCGCCGAAGGTGACGAGCAGAGAGGCGTTCTGGATTTCCTGTAACAGCGGCCGGACCTGATAGTCCGCGAACAGACCGGGCCGGACTTCCCGGAAGGGCGAACAGACGACCGTCTCGAAGCCCATTTCCTGAAGAATCGTATCGGCGGCGCGGGTGGCCCTCATGCCGTAATCCCGGCTGGGATTCGGGCAGAGGATGATTTTTTTCGGATTCATATGTTATTCCCTTCTCCCGTCCGGCGTTTCATGGGACGCGTCCACCAGAGCGGGGATGTCGTCCGGGTCAATCGTATGCGGCGGAATCCCGCCTTCCGGCGCGGGCCGGAGAAAGCCCAGATATTCGATGTTGCCCTCAGGGCCGCGTATGGGCGACCACGTAAGCCCGTTGACGGCGAAACCGGACCCGGCGGCGTTGACAAGAAACCGTTCCAAAACTTCCCGATGTACGCCCCTGTCCCGGACAACCCCCTTTTTTCCGACCTTCTCCCGTCCGGCCTCAAACTGCGGTTTGACCAGACACACCACCCGGCTTTCGTCATTGCGTAACAACCGGCGCACGGGCGGGAGAATCAGCCGAAGGGAAATGAAACTCACGTCCACGGACACAAAGTCCAGCGGCTCCGGGATTTGCTCCCGTGACAGGTAGCGCGCGTTGGTCCGTTCCAGACAGACAACGCGGGCGTCCGTACGGAGTTTCCACGCCAGTTGACCGTAGCCCACGTCCACGGCGTACACTTTCGCCGCGCCGTTTTGAAGCATACAGTCCGTAAAACCGCCCGTGGACGCGCCGATATCCGCGCAGACCGCGCCGGACAGGCGGACCGGAAACGAAACCATTGCCTTTTCGAGTTTCAGGCCGCCCCGGCTGACGTACGGGCAGAGCGTTTGACGGACCACGATTTCCGCGCCCTCCGGAATCTGCGCGCCGGGTTTGTCAACGCGCTGTCCGTTGACGGTGACCAGTCCGGCCAGAATGACCGCCTGCGCCTTCTGACGGCTTTCCTCCAAGCCCTCTTCCAGCATTCGCACATCCAGACGTTTTTTCATATGCCCGCCTCCCGGACCGCCGTCACAATCCCGTCCGCGTCCAGTCCCAACGCGTGTTCCAGTTCCGGCACGCTCCCCGCGGGTACGAATTCCTCTCCGGCGTTGCGGAGAATCAGTTTTTGCGGCGGCCGACCCAGTTCCGACAGGCAAGCGTTGATTTGCGCGCCCACGCAACCCGTACGGAAACAGTCCTCTAATGCCAAGAGTACCCGGCACCCGCCGAAGGCGGCGCACAGTTCCTCCGCGTCTAAAGGGGAAATCCGGTTGAGCTTCCAGACCTCTACTGGGACGCGCTCCGCTTTCAGCCGCCGCGCCGCGTCTAAAAGACGGTTGACGAGGATACCGTAAGATAACAGTATGATTTTCCCGGCGTTGCCGGACGGCGGCAAGCCCTCTCCCGGCTCCGGCCACAGGCGGACCAGCGTCTTTCCGGACGTGTCCTCCCGGAAGGCGCCTTCCCCGCCGCGCGGATAGCGTACGGCCACCGGGCCGGACACGTCAAACAGGGCCTGACGGAGCATGGAACGGAGTTCCGCGAAGTTCGCCGGACACAGAACCGTAAAGCCCGGTATCTGCGGCAGGTAGAGCGCGTCCAGACACCCATGATGGGTTTCGCCGTCCGCGCCGACCAGTCCGGCGCGGTCCACGCCGAACACAACGTGAAGGCGTTGCAGGGCCACGTCATGCGCCAGCATATCGTAGCCGCGTTGCAGGAACGTGGAGTAGACCGCGAAAACGGGAATCATGCCCTGTGCGGCCAGTCCCGCCGACATGGACACGCCGTGCCCTTCCGCGATGGCCACGTCAAAAAAACGGTCCGGAAAGGCTTTGGCGAACTCCGACAGGCCGGTACCGTCCGACATTGCGGCCGTGATTGCGCACACGCGCGGATTTTCCGCCGCGTACCGGGCCAGCGTCTGGCCGAACACGCGGGAGAAGTCCGGGCCGGAGACTTTGAGGGGCTGTCCGGTGTCCACGTCAAAGGGTCCGGGACCGTGGAAACGGTCCGGATTGCGTTCCGCGTGGACGTAACCGCGGCCCTTGCGCGTCCGGACATGGATCAGCGCGGGGCCGTTCAGGTCTTTGGCCCACTGTAGAACCGTGCAAAGCCGTTCGATGTCGTGGCCGTCCACGGGGCCAAGGTAGGTAAAGCCCATGTCCTCAAACAGCGTACTGCCCGGGAAAATGGCCTGTTTGAGAATCGTTTTCCCGCGGTGTATGAACCGGTAGACCGGATTCCGTGCGGGGTGTTTCCCGAACAGGCCGCGATAGTATTTTTTAAAATGATAATAGGCGGGCTTGCTCCGGAGCTGGTTTAAGTGCGCCGACAGTCCGCCCACGTTCGGATTGATGGACATTCCGTTATCATTGAGAATCACAATCAGCGGTTCGCCGGAAGCCCCGGCGTTGTTCATGCCCTCATAGGACAGTCCGCCCGTCATGGCTCCGTCCCCGATGAGGGCCAGTACGCTGTAGTCCATACCGGAGAGCGTCCGCGCCCTTGCCATGCCCAACGCCACGGAGACGGAGTTGGACGCGTGTCCGGCTATAAAGGCGTCATGTACGCTCTCGTAGGGTTTCGGGAAGCCGGACAGGCCTCCGAACTGACGCAATGTGGAAAACAGTTCGCGGCGTCCGGTCAGGGCCTTGTGCACGTAACACTGGTGCCCGACATCAAACACCAGACGGTCTTTTGACGTGTCAAAGACCCGGTGTATGGCGATGGTCAGTTCCACTACGCCCAGATTGGAAGCCAAGTGTCCGCCCGTGCGGGAGACACGGTCCACCAGAAAATGTCTAAGCTCCGTACACAGGGGCGGGAGCTGTCGCGCGTCCAATGCCTTCAGGTCGGCGGGAGATTGAATGGTTTCCAACAGCATACGAACACCCCTCCTTGTGTGCGGTCAGCGCTTTCCGCGGCGGCGGAAGAGGTACAGAAACCGCCCCACCCAGTAAATAACATCCGTGCCGCGCCGGATGGCAAATGTTTTTGAGAGTGCCTTTCCCCCGATGGTCAGCCCCGATATCAACGCCGTGACCCCAACGGACAACAGAATGGTTTCCAAGCCAAAGGCCTGACGCACCCGCGCCACAATCACCGCGCCCGTCACGCCGCTGACAATCCCGCAGATATCCCCCACAACGTCATTACACACGCTCGAAACCCGGTTGGCGTTCCGGACCAGCAACAACGCCTCTTTCGCGCCGCGTTCCTTATGCGCCGCCATGGAGTTGAGCGGACGCGGGTCCGCCGCCGTCACCGATACGCCGATAATGTCGAACACGATTCCCAGCAGGATAAAGAGAAGTAAAACGCCCGCCGCGAGAACCAGACCGGCCCCCGAAAGCAGAAACTCCGATGTCAGGCTCAGTCCCGCCGACAGCGCCACCGCCATACAGAACACGACCGCCGCCCAGCGAAGCGGCGATGATGCCCCTTTTTTCTTCCGCTCTCTCAAAAGCAAATCCTCACTTTACAACAAGTCCAACAGGCGGCGGCGGCCGGACAAATTAATCTTACGGCTTAAGGTCGGGCTGGCTTTCCCCGGAACGCGCCTTCCGTTGCCGGCGAAGGCGGTTCCCCTTTCAGCGTTCCGGCGCGGCGTTGCCCTCCGCGCTGCCCGATTGCCACTGAGTCCGTACTGCAATCTCTGTCCGGCCCCGTCATGGACAGCCGAGGTGATTTCCACTCCAGTCCGTCCGCTTCTTTAGCCTCTTTTGCAAGGCGGGTTTCAAAAGGCAATCACAGCGCCGCCCCGGCCAGAGCGGCGCCGCGTAGTTCCCCTATCCACCCGTCCCACGCAAGGCAGGCTACTGCCGCGCACAGCTTTACAACCGCATCGCGGGTTCTCATCCGTTTCGTACGCGGGCCGAAATACCACGCGGGAGTACGTCCGCGCACAAGAACGGGTCTCCACGGAAACAGGGTCGGGTCGGCCATGCCATTGACCGGCGCCCTGAATCCGCAAGCGGACCGGTGTCCGTTGCCTGTCCCGTCCGCCGTGATGGCCGACCGTGCCGCTTGACCGGCGCGGCGCCGTTACGGATGGCACGTTAAGACAGGGCGTGACACTGCCGCGCTTCCCCCCAGCATCCACCCGGAACTGGGCGTACCAAGCAGACACCACGGGTTTCATCGATATGCCCTTCAGAGGATTTTTAGGCCCTCCCTGAGAAGCGGCGGATCTGACTCCGGATACTGCGCCGCCACCTGTTACAGTCCAGCAGTATATCACAAGTCCGGGAAACTTACAACCGTTTCCGGGACCGGAGCGGAAAAAAATTTTGCCCGGGAGAGGAGAACGGCGGACTTTGCCCTTTACGTGGGAACGTTGCGCGGCATTCCCCCAAATCCTTACGAACTCCCGTCAGGACGGGCGTAAAATTTCACATGGCGGTATAGCCGCCGTCCACGGGCAGATTAACCCCCGTCACATAGCCGGAGGCCGGAGAGGCCAGAAAGATGGTCGCCGTGTCCAGTTCGCCTTCCCGGCCGTAACGCTCTTCGGGGATCATGGTTTTGGCGTTTTGCTGGAAAAAGTCGGAATCCAAGGTTTCCTGCGTCAGGGGCGTGTAGAAGTAGCCCGGGCAAATCGCGTTGACGGTAATGCCGTACTTGCCCCATTCCGCCGCAAGGGCGCGGGTCAGGTTCACAACGCCGCCTTTCGCCGCGTGGTACGGCGCGGAACCGGCGATCTTGTTGCCCACAAGCCCGTACATGGAGGCGATATTGATAATCCGGCCGTATCCGGCGGGAATCATGGCCTTTTTCGCAACGGCCCGCGCCACTTTAAAGGTCCCGAACAGGTCCACTTCCATTTCCCCGCGAAACTGTTCATCGGAAACGTCCTCCGCGGGCGCAACGGCTCCCGTTCCGGCGTTGTTGACCAGAATGTCAATCCGTCCGTACTTCTCCATGACTTTGTCCGCCATGTCATTGACCGTCCGCGTGTCCGTGACATCGCACCGGAGGGGCAGGACGTCCGCGCCGTAAACGTGGCGGATATCCGCCGCGACTTCCTCCACCTTCTCCAGCCTTCTGGCAATCGGAACGATAACGGCCCCCTGATTTGCCAGAGCTTTCGCCATCTGTACGCCAAGGCCGCCCGAACAGCCCGTCACAATCGCCACGTGTCCTTTCAGGTCAAAATAGTTCTTCATATCTGGCCCTCCTTAAAAACGTGTTTGCGGTTGGAATCGTCTTTTATGATACCACAAATTTTGAAAAATTCAATAGAAATCTACGCGTAAAGCGGCTTTTCTACAGAAGCTGTTCGGAGAAATTTTGCGGCTTTCCCTTGCGCCCTCCCGGCGGCTATGGTATACTGAATTGCATTACGGCGAAGGAAGGGATTTGATGTCGGACTTGTTGACAAACGTTTCCCCGAACAGCATGGAGAATCTTGATACCAGCGCATGGGACCCGTATCGCGCGGCGGAGCTTCTGGACGCGGACGCGGTGGAGCGCGCGGCCAAAGATTGTAAGACGCATGACATATGGGCCTATCTCGGGGTGAGTTCGGATTTTGGAATCATGTTGCGTGTGCTGAGCGCGAACGAGGCCGTGCCGCGTATGGACGCCGATCAAAGCATTGCCGAACGCTTGAACGGTTTCCCCGTGATTCTGCGCGGTAACGGCGGCATGGGAAAAACTACGCTGATGATGTCTCAGGCGATCCAATGGGCACGGGGCGGAGGAATCGCGTTCTGGCTGCGTATGGATATGTTGGACGCCGGACAGGCCGCTTCCTGCGTTGCGGAAGCGGCGCGGAGGGCGCGGCAGGGTCAGAAGGTGTTACTCTGTCTGGAAAGTCCTTATGAAAATCAGAAAGCGCTTGATGTCTTGCGTCAAGCGTGGCTGGACAGCGATGTCCCCGCCGGCCCGGAGGCGGCGCGGAATGGCGGATACGTCCAACTGCTCATGGCCGAGCGGAGCAGTCGTCTGGAACGGCTGACGGCGCGGACAAATGACCGTCTGCGGGACTGGTTCGACAACGCGTTCGTGGCGGAACTCCGCTCTGTGGACGATATCAAACCCCCGCGGCCGCTAAAAGATTACGCCGTATCGCTTGTGCATGAGGAACGGAATTTCCGGCTTCAGGTTCTGAAAAAGTGTACGGAACGGTACGTGGAAGACGGTTCCATCAGTCGGAATTTGTGGTTTAAAACGCTGATAGATGTCAGGGACCGTTACGACCGGCCCAATGTCAGCATAGTGGAACTGCTGTACCGGGCCTTGTTCCACTTGAAACGGGGCGCGCGGAGAACCTCTTCCATTATGATGGACTGGGACGAGTGGAGCCGCGGCTTTGAGAGAATGCCCGGGAACATCTACACGCCTTTTCAGTGGTACGGCGGAATCGCGGTGTTCCGTCTGTTCGGGACGGCCGTCAAGCCTTTGACGCTGGGTCTGTTCTGCCGCCGCTTTCATATCAATGCGCATGACTTGGCGGGGTGGCTGCGGGACTGGCGCACCGTACGGAATGTGGAGCCGGTGATTTATCGTCCCGTGTCCCCTCTCCGGCCGGAGTCCGGCACGCTCGCGCCTAAACACGATATCATTGCCGAACTGTTCTTTCTCTTCCACATGGAGGACCCTGTGTCAGATGAGGCTTACGCCGGGGACAATCCCGTAGACGTAGCGTTGGCTGAGTATCTGGACGTCATGGGCGAACTGGAAATAGAAGCCTTTCTTGACGGAATCGCGAGCAAAGAGAGCCTGAAGGAAATTGACAGCCAGTGGCAGGAACGCGAACTTGGACGGCCAAATTTCTGGGAGTATTTCACCTATATTTTCGATCGGACGCAAAAACCCGCGGACGAAAACGGTCTGCGTCTGTCCGCGCATGGCATGACGACCTTATGTCTGGGGCTTCTCTGGGCCAAGGCCGGGGAGCGGGTTCCGTGGAGTCAGGACCTTCAAACTATGCTGGAAGCCGCCGCCCCGGCCGTAGATGACACGCTCCAAACGCATATTCTTTATACGGAATGGGGAATCTGTCTGAACAACGCGGGACGGACGGACGAAGCGGAAGCGAAGTTCCGGACGGTCGTAGAAGTCGCGCCGCGCCATCTGCAATCGCGCACGGAATTGGGGCGTATTCTGTCCCATAAGCCCGGACACGAAGGAGAAGCGGAAGCCCTTTTCAGAGAAATTATCGCAATCAGCGCGGCGATGGGTAAACGCGACTTGCAGTCCCGTGTGGAATTGGGGCGGTTACTGTCCCGTCAGCGCGGGCGGGAGGCCGAAGCGGAGGCGCTTTTTCTGGAGGCCATAGACATTGACCGCAACAACCTGCACCCACACACGGAACTGGGAAAACTGCTGGGGCGTCAGCCCGGACGCGAAGAGGAAGCGGTAAACTTTCTGCAAGAGGCCATGGACATCTTTCCGAGGCACATTCAATCCCGCATGGTACTGGCCGGAATCCGGGAACGTCAAGGCCGGTTTTCGGACGCCGCGGCGCTGTACAGGGAAATTCTCGACATCAAACCCGGCGACCGGCGCGCTTCAGAGGCGTTGGACAAACTGGAACGGCGTAAATGAAAAATCGGAGGACTTATGATCCGGAGCGGAAAGGAAGCGTTCCTATGATGAAACAAAAAGATGTCAGGTATTATCTGCTCTTTGAGGCCATAGTCTTTGTGGCCATTAAGATCGCGGAGTTCACGCTGACGCAACAGACAACAAAGTGTGTCATGTACTCGGCGATTGTGGGAAATACGGTGATGGCCGCACACATTTGGCGGCGTTACGGGCCGTCCGCGCCCGACAGGCACGACCACCTGATTTTCCTTGCCCTGCTGGTGAACTGTGTCGCGGACGTCTTTTTGACCCTGACGGGCGGAGAACGTATGTACATTCCCGGTTTCGTGTGCTTCTGCACGGTGGAGGCCATTTACGCGGTCTATCTGCGTCCAAGTACGCGAAATCTGTGCGTACGGGCCTTGCTGTTCGCCGCCGCGCTCCTGTTCGCGTGGCAAATCCGCCTTCTGACGCTTCCGAACGCGCTCGGACTGCTGAATCTGACTTTGGTCGGGGCAAACGCCGTATGCGCGTGGCTGGCATGGCGGACACAACCAAGCCGTGCGGCGTTGCTGTTCGCCCTTGGCCTGAGTTCGTTCCTGATTGGCGATGTCTCTGTGGCATTGGAAATCCTGTTACCCGTTGGGACGCTCGTCCGGCGGGCCGCCGCGCTGGCGGTCTGGACATTCTATGTCCCGGCACAGGTCCTGATTGTCCTGACGTACCGCGAACGGGTCTCGAAAATTTGAGCAAAGGAGAGGCTTCTTTGGAAGTGATATTAGCGAAAAGCGCGGGGTTCTGCTACGGCGTGCGGCGGGCGGTCGAACTGGCACGGCAGACCGCCACAGAACGCGGCGTATGCTGGATGTTGGGCGACCTGATTCATAACGCGCACGTCATTGCGGAGCTTTCCGCGCTGGGCATCAGGCGAACATCGGACCCCGGGAGCCTGAATACCGGAGACATTGTCATCATCCGTTCCCACGGGGAACAGAAGAACGTGCTGGACGACTTGTCAGAGCGCGGGGTCACGTGGGCGGACGCGACCTGTCCGAATGTGCGCCGGATACAGGAACTGGTGGCCGAAGCGGAGCGGGAGGGCCGACAGCCGGTCATTATCGGGGAACCGAATCACCCGGAAGTCATGGGCATGGCGAGCTGGTGCGCGCGCCCGCTGATTCTCGAAGGTCCGGATTCCGTGCGCGAATGGATGGCAAAAACGCCGGATTTCCGGTCAATTCCTGTCACGGTGGTGGCTCAAACGACCTGTATCCGCGAAATTTTTGAAAACTCATGGAAAATCTTAAAAAAAGAGTGTACAGACGCGAAAAAATATGATACAATCTGTAATGCCACGCAGAGGCGCCAGACGGAGGCAATGGAAATTGCCGCCCGGGTCGGCGTCATGGTGGTGGTCGGGGACCGCAAAAGCGCCAATACGCGCCACCTTGCCGAGATTTGCCGGAAGGTTTGTCCGCGGGTCGTCCAGATTGAGACGGCCGCGGAACTGTCCGGGGAACTGTTCGCGGGGTGCGCCGTGGCGGGGCTGACGGCGGGCGCGTCCACGCCGGCGGGCATTATTAAGGAGGTATTTGCAACGATGAGCGAAGAATTCACCAACGAAGCGGTGGCGGGCAGCACGGAGCCTGTCACGGAAGAATCCACCATCCCGGCAGCGGCGGAGGCCGCCAACGAGGAACCCGTCCATGCGGCGGAGACGCCCGCAAATGAGACGGAGACGCGCGCCAAAGAAGAACCCGCCAATGAATTTGAAGAAATGCTTAACAAGCAGTCCTTCCGGACTTTGAATACAGGCGAGAAGGTCACGGGCATTGTCAGGGCCATTACCTCAAAAGAAGTGGAAGTGGATGTGGGCGCCAAGCAGACCGCTTACATTAAGTTCAGCGAGCTGAGCGATGACCCGAATGCCAACCCCGAAGATATCGTGCGCGTGGGCGATGAAATTGAGGCCTATATTGTGCGCGTGAATGATGTGGAAGGGTTCGCGGAGCTGTCCAAGCGCCGTCTGGACGCCCAGAAGAAGTGGGAGGAAGTCGAGAAGGCCGTTGAGGACAAGAGCGTTCACGAGGGCGTAGTCACGGAAGAGAACAAGGGCGGCATTGTGGTTCTGGTGGACGGAATCCGGGTCTTTGTTCCGGCGTCCCAGAGCGGCAAGCCGCGCGGCGCGGACCTGTCGGCCATGCGCGGACAAACCGTCCGTCTGCGTATCACGGAGTTCAACCGCGCGCGGCGGCGCGTGGTCGGCTCCATCCGGGCCGTACAGGATGAGGAACGCCGCGCTGCGCAGGATCAGGTCTGGTCCGCCATTGAAGTGGGCAAGCGTTACACCGGCGTGGTCAAGTCCATGACCTCTTACGGCGTGTTCGTGGACATTGGCGGCGTGGACGGCATGGTGCACATCTCCGAACTGAGCTGGAGCCGGATTAAGGACCCGCGCGAAGTGTGCAAAGTCGGCGACACGCTGGAAGTGTACGTCATCTCCTTTGACCCCGACCGCCGGAAAATCTCCCTCGGCGTCAAGGACCACAACCGCGACCCGTGGCAGGATTTCATGAACACGTACTCCGTAGGGGATGTGGCGTCCGTACGCATTGTGAAGCTCATGCCGTTCGGCGCGTTCGCGGAAGTGGTGCCGGGCGTGGACGGCCTGATTCATATCTCCCAGATCGCCGACCACCGCGTGGAGAAGCCGGAGGACGAGCTTTCCGAAGGTCAGACCGTCAACGCGAAAATCACGAACATTGACGAGGAACGGCAGAAGATTTCCCTGTCGATTCGTCAGGCTCCCCAGCAGTCCTTTGAGGGCGAAGCGGAATAATGTCCCGGCGTCTCCCAGCCTTCTCCGCCGGGGGACGCCGTTTCTGTCCTGTGACGGCGTTCAACGCTCCGGGATGATCTCGATCCAATATCCATCGGGGTCCGTGATGAAATAGATCCCCATGGCGGGATTCTCAAAACAGACACAGCCCATGGCCTTGTGCTTTTCGTGCAGGGTATCGTATTCGTCAGTGTGAAAGGCCAAATGGAACTCACACTCTCCGAGGTCATAGGGCTTCGTGCGGTCTTTTATCCAAGTCAATTCTAACTGAAACTCCGTGTACTTTTCCCCCAGATAAACGAGTGTGAAGTCCGCTTGCCGGACCTCCCGGACGACTTCCAGTCCCAGCGCCTCTTTGTAAAAGGCAATACTCCGTTCAAGGTCCAGCACGTTGAAATTGAAGTGATTGAATTTAAGCATGGAAATTTCTCCTCTCTGATACGGACGGATACCATTTTACATTTTACCTTTCCGCTGTCCTGATATCAAGGACGATGAATCATCAGGCGGGGATGCCTGTAACAGCGGAACATTGCCTTCTCATAAGATTGTCAAGGATACCATGATATCAATCCAGAAAATTTACCTGATGAGGGCAGATTTTCTGGATTGATTTTTGAGGAAAGGCAAGAGGCTCAAAAAATGTAACGCAAACGATTTTTCATAACGAATATCCGTGCCTCTGAAAAAAGCGCTTTTCTCCGAATTACTGATTAGCGAAACGGGGGAACCGAAAAAAGAATATTCCGGAAACGCCTCAAGCCAAGCCTCAAGGATACGGAAATCAAAATTTCCGATTATATTTTGACACATTGCGAACAGGTCGGCAGTATGTCAGCGAAGGCTTTGGCAAAAGAGACCTTTTCCTCTTAATATCTTTTCTGATATTCGCGAATTTCGCTTTATCGGCGTGAAGCGCACGGACAGATATTTTTCCCAAAACCCCTTGACTTTTCTTTTTTGAAGGCTATAATACATATTGATATAATGGGTTTTTATCTTGTAAAATCGCATTGGGCGAAGAAGGGGATGGGTCCGTCATGAATGCGAAACCTCACTTTTTCCGGAAAAGCAGTGTTGTATTCACCGCAGCCATCGGCGGCGTAGCCGTAGCCGTGATTCTGATTCTGAGTACCATTCTAATGGGACGGAGCGCCCAGCACGGTACGGAAGAAGCGGTTCATACGGTCAGCAACTTTTACCTTCAGGAGCTGGCCGGACACAGGGAACAGGTCGTAGCCTCCAATCTGAGCGATAATATTGAAGATATGTATTCGGCCATTGAACTGATGGACGAGGGCGATCTGTCTGATATGGCGCATTTACAGGCGTGGCAGGCCAGAATGAAGAAGCTGTACGAGTTGGAGAAGTTCGCCTTTGTGGACACAAACGGCCTGATTTATACCTCCCTTGGCACGGAAAATACAATCGGCGAATATCATTTTGATTATAACGCCATCAGCGGACCGGAGATTTCCATCAAAGATCTGGAAAGCGACAGCAAAAAGGTCATTATCGCTATCCCGCTTGACCGGATTCCTTTCAACGGCCAAACGCTGACAGCGTGCTTTATGGAAATCGACATGAACAATCTGCTGAAAGGCGTCTCGATACAGACCAATTCCAGCGCCGCCACCTTCTGCAATCTTTACTATGAAAACGGCATTTCTTTGACGGGCGTGGTATTGGGCGGGTTGTCCAACGATGGCAATCTGCTGCTCGCCTTGCGGGAAGCGGAATTTATGAATCGTAATTCCCTTTCGCGGGTTGAGGAGGATTTCAGAAACGGGCGGGAGGGTGTCATTACCTTTACCTATCACGGCACTTCCGAAAATATGTATTATGTCCCCGTGAAGGGCACAAACTGGATGCTTACTTATTTGATTAAGGAAAGCGTAATCCGTGACCAGATTCAATCCATCTCTCAGGGCATTATTACGCGGAGCCTGATTCAGACAATCCTTACCGCCGCGATTCTGTTCGCGGTGTTCTCCGTTATCATCATGCAAAACCGGAAAACGGACCGCCTCATACTGGAAAGGGAGACGCAGGAAGCGGAAAACCGTGTGAAACAGCGGGAGTTGGAAGAACGCCTGAAACTTCAGGATCAGCTTCTGGAACAGGAACGGCAGAACGACACCTTGCGCGTACTGCATGAAATGCTCAATTCGGGTCCGTGGTTCATGGATTTTGACGAAAACGGAACCATGACCAGCGTGACATGGACGCATATGTTCCGTAAAATGCTCGGCTATGAAAACGAGGAAGATTTTCCGGATAAGCTGGAATCGTGGTCGGATTTGCTTCACCCGGACGACAAGGCGGATGTCCTGAAAAATTACAATGATACCATTCGGGATTATACCGGCAAGAAAGTTTATGACGTGCGCTATCGCTTACTGACCAGAAATCAGGGCTGGCGCTGGTTCCACGCGGTGGGGAAACTGACCCGCCGCCCCGATGGTTCCCCCATTACCTATACCGGCATTTTCGTGGACATCACAGAGCAGAAGAACATGGAACAGAAACTCGCCGAACAGCAGGAATCTTTACGAAGCGCGCTGGAACAGGCGGAACAGGCCAATGCCGCCAAAACGTCCTTCCTCTCCTCCATGAGCCACGAAATCAGAACGCCCATGAATGCCATTATCGGTCTGGACAGTATCGCGCTCAAAGACCCCGGCCTTACAAGCCGTACCAGAGAACATCTGGAAAAAATCGGCGGAAGCGCGAAACATCTTTTGCGCCTGATTAACGATATTTTGGACATGAGCCGCATTGAAAGCGGACGCATGACCCTTAAAAATGAGGAGTTTTCCTTCCGGGAAATGCTGGAACAGATTAACACCATGATTCACGGACAGTGCCAAAGCAAGAAACTGCGTTACGACTGCCGGATCATTGGCCATGTGGACGATTACTACATTGGCGATGACATGAAGCTCAAGCAGGTGCTTATCAATATTCTGGGCAACTCCGTCAAGTTCACGCCCGAAGGCGGAAGCGTTACCTTCACCGTGGAACCGCTGGCCCGCTTTGAGAATAACGCGACCTTGCGTTTTGTCATGAAAGATACCGGAATCGGAATGGACAAGGCGTATCTGCCGAAAATCTTTGAGGCCTTCTCGCAGGAGGACGAAGACAAAGCCAACAAGTACGGCAGTACCGGTTTAGGCATGGCGATTACAAAGAACATTGTGGAGATGATGAACGGCAATATCTCCGTGGAAAGCGAAAAGGGCGTGGGTTCCACGTTTACGGTCACGATTACGCTGAGAATTTCCGACAGAAAAGAACAGGCCTCCAAAGAAATCCGCCCGCAGGATATGCGCGTTCTGATTATTGACGATGACCCCATTGCTTGCGAACACGCCAGACTGGTTCTCGAAGAGGTGGGGATCGTGTCCGATTCCTGTCACAGCGGGGCGGAAGCTCTGGAAATGCTGGAAGTGGCTTACGCCCGAAGAACGGCGTATAATCTCATTCTGGTTGATTTGAGAATGCCGGAACAGGACGGCGTGGAAGTGTCCCGGAAGATCCGGGAGTTCTACCATGGAGAATCCGTCATTATCATTCTGACAGCGTATAATTGGGACGACATCATGGAGGAAGCGATGGAAGCGGGTGTGGACAGCTTTATGTCCAAGCCGCTGTTCGCGTCCGAAGTTCTGCGGGAATTTCAACAGGCAATCAAACGGAAAAATATCGGTCACGAGGAAATACGCAGGGCCGATTTAACCGGCCGGCGGATTCTGCTGGCGGAGGATATGCAGATTAACGCGGAAATCATGATGGAATTGCTGGAAATGCGGGAGATGAAAGTTGATCACGCTGAAAATGGTCAAATTGCCGTGGATTTGTTTTCCGAAAGTCCGGAAGGCGCTTACGATGCGGTTTTAATGGATGTGCGGATGCCCGTATTGGATGGTTTGAGGGCTACCGAAGCGATCCGTTCGCTCAACCGGCCTGACGCGAAATCCGTTCCCATTATCGCCATGACAGCCAATGCCTTTGATGAAGATGTCCAGCGGTCTTTGCAGGCGGGTATGAACGCGCATTTGTCCAAGCCGGTGGAGCCGGAACGCCTTTTTGAAACATTGGAACTTCTGATTCATGATGACGAGACGTAAGTCTCTGCCGGACTGTCATTATCGTAAGTTACAGCTTTTGACAGTCTGAGCCGCCATAGAAAGGGACGAGAGCGGGACGATTGTTCCGCCTCGTGGGTATGCGGAAAGTTTCTGTGAACGTTTCCCGGCGTCTCAAAACGCGAGCGTGAAAGGAAATATCATCCGGGATGTCGAATTATGTTCCCTCCAAAGCGGCCCGGAGACAGCCAAGGGATTTTTTTTCAATCCGTGACACATAAGAACGTGAAATTCCGAACTTTGCGGCCACTTCCCGTTGTGTCAGCGGGACGGAACCATCCAACCCGTAACGTAATCGAATAATCTCCGCTTCCCGTTCCGTCAGGCAGTCCCGGACCAACTGGCGTACCCTCAGGGCACTGTCCCGCTCGTGCAAATCCTCAAGCATGGTGTCCTCCACGCCTACCACGTCCAGTAACTGTAGACTGTCCTCCTGTCCGTCCGAGTCAATGGCGTCGGACAGTGACACCTCATTTTGTAACTTGCGCTGTCCCCGAAAGTACATCAAAATTTCATTCGCTATTCTCTCCCGAAAGCGTCTCAAGGTCGGAATCCGATTCCATCCCGGCGGAAATCAGTGGTTGCAAGTCGGGATACTCTATCTCATCCTCCGACGCCCCGAACAGTACGACGTGGGCAAATTCGCCGTCCCATACGACTTTGCGGATAAGCGTCCGCACGGCGGCGCGTTTCTCCTCCACGCTCATTGCGTCGATACTGTCCCGGAAGTTCGTCAGCAACTGCCGCATGAGGTCAAATTCCATATCGCTTAACGCTTTCTGTTCCGTCAGCCCTTCCAACTCTCCGATTCTGACGCGCAACGTCTCCCCGGCGCGGCTCAACTCCTCAATCCGCGCCGC
>JAFSRH010000063.1 GCA_017446225.1 Oscillibacter sp. | reverse complement strand
TTTTTCATGCTTTCCGGCCCGAACTTAAAATTCAGAAGGAGGACCGATTGATGTCCAAAAACGACGCTGTTTGCCAGCGAAAAGCCGAAAATAATGCGATACCGTTCCAGAAGATTCCCGAAGCGTGCAGAACTACCGGGTTGAGCCAGTATTACCTGCGCAAAGGGTGCAAGGCGGGAACCATCCCCCATATCCGGAGCGGCCCCACTTACTATATCAACGTCCCGGAACTCCTGCGGCGGCTGAACGCGGAAGGAGAGCGGGCTTGTTGACCGAATTGAAACTGAACAAATCTGAATCCCTGCGACCGCCCGACTACTCAGACGCGGGCAACGCCGGCGTGTTCAGCCGACTGTACCGCAAAGACCTCATCTACACGGACGCGCTCGGCTGGCTGTGGTGGAACGGGCGCAGGTGGGAGCGGGATGAACACCGCGCTCTATCATGGGCAATCGCCCTGTCGGAGCGGATGCTGGCCGAAGCCCGCGAACTGAGCCTGAACGCTATGATGAGGCGGACGGAGGGACGGATGCGGGCTGTGCGTGACAGCGGCGCGGCGGATGGAGAGGACGCCAAAGCCACCGAAAAAGAGGAAAAGAACGCCGTCGTTTTCCTCAGACACGCGCAGAATTTACGCGCGGCGCGACAACTGAAGAACATGGTGGAGCTTGCGCAACCGTCCTTCGTAATCAAGGCGGACAGACTGGACGCGAACCCGTTCGACCTGAACACCCCGGCGGGAATTGTGAACCTGACGACCGGACGGATACGGCCTCACGAGCGGGAGGCGTATTGCAGTCAGATGACGAACGCCAGTCCGGGGGAAAAGGGCGCGGAAATGTGGCTGGACTTTCTCCGCACCATTACCTGCGGGGACGGCGGCGTACAGGGGGTTCTCCAACTCGTTGCCGGAATGTCCTTGATTGGCTCCGTGTACTACGAGGGGCTGATTATTGCTCACGGCGAAGGCCGGAACGGTAAAAGCACGTTTTTCAACGCCTTGGGCGAGGTTCTGGGCAGTTACAGCGGGAGCATTGACATCCGGACGCTGACCACGGACAGAAGCAACAGGGGCGCGGCTCTGGCGATGTTGCGTGGAAAACGTCTGGTTGTCACCGGAGAGTTGGAGGAACATCAGCGGCTGTCCGAAGCCACGCTGAAACAGGTGTGCGCCACGGACAGGCTGAACGTGGAGGAAAAGTTCAAACAGCCGGAGAGCGTGAGGCAGACCCATACGCTTGTGCTGTTCACGAACCACCTCCCCCGCGTCGGTTCGCTCGACCGTGGAACGTGGCGACGCCTGACCGTTGTCCCTTTTCGAGCCGTCATCCCGGAGAGGGACGGCGTACAGAACTACGGAGAGGTTCTGGCGCGGGAGGCGGGCGGCGCGATTCTCTCGTGGGCGGTCGAGGGCGCGGTGAATTTCGTTCGAAACGGCTTCAAGCTGGACATTCCCGATGCTGTGGCGGAGGCGACGGAGGAGTACCGCCAGCGTGAGGACTGGCTGAACAACTTCATAGACGAGCGGTGCGTCCGGGACGCCGCAAGCCGGATTGGAGCCAGAAATCTGTACACGGAGTACAAGTCGTGGGCGGCGGACTTGGGAGACTACGTGCGCAGGGAGAACGACTTCTCGGCGGCAATGCTCTCGGCGGGCTTTAGAAAGGTAAAAATCCGCGGCAAGCCCACGTATTACGGACTGCGCCTTGACTTTCCCGTACCGGCATGAACATTCGGGGGTGGCGGGGGTTGGTTAGGTAGGGTCTGATACAATCTTTCCAAAAATATGAAATCATGGTTTATATACGGAAAGGTTGGATTCAGACCCCCTCACCCCCACCCCGAAAAACGCGCCGTCAACGCCGGATTGTTCTTCTTGTCGGAGTGTACCGCGCCGATAAGACGGCAAAACTCAGGAAAAAGAGAAAATTTCGCTCTTTTTAGAGCAAAATCAAAACCGAAAGGGGAATGGAATGAAAGAACTGAACAACACCAAAATTATCGCCGTTGACCACGGTTACGGCAACAT
>JAFSRH010000062.1 GCA_017446225.1 Oscillibacter sp. | reverse complement strand
CGTGGACCCGGAACGAATCGCGGCCCTGACCGGGGAGACGCCGGACGCGGTCACCAAGGCCATGCTGGAACGCGGCCTTGTCTTCCGGGACCGTGACGGCAATCTGGAGACCGCGGAGCGGTATTTGTCGGGCAACGTCCGCGCCAAACTCAAAGATGCCGAAGCCCTCGCGCCCGGAAATCCGGAGTACGAACGCAACGTAGAGGCCCTGAAAAAGATCATCCCCGCCGATATCGAGCCGGAGAACATCAAGGTACAAATCGGGGCGACATGGGTTCCCGAAGAAGTTTACAGCGGCTTTGCCGGAGAACTGTCCGGAGCGGCAAACGGCGTCCGGGTCACCTACAACGCCGCTTTGGGCGAATACCGCGTGGAGGTTGCCAACGCTTACGTCAGACAGCGGCTGAAAAATTCCGTGGGCAACACCACCAAGTGGGGCACAAAGGACCGGACGTTTCTTGAAATCCTCTCCGCGACCCTGAACAATAAGGACTTGAACGTTTGGCGGAAGAGAGCGGACGGGAGCCGGATTCTGGACACGGACGCCACCGAAGCGGTCAGGCAGAAGGGGCGGGAAATCCAGAACGAGTTTCAGAACTGGCTTTTCCGCGACCCCGAACGGCGCGACACGCTCGCGCGTCTCTACAATGACGTCTTCAACAACTCCGTCACGCCGCGCTATGACGGCTCCAAGCTGACCATTGACGGCATGAACACGGGGATTACGCTCAACCCGCACCAGAAGAACGCCGTGCACAGAATCGTCAACAGCGGCGGGAACACGCTTCTGGCGCACCGTGTCGGCGCGGGGAAAACGTACGAAATGGCCGCCGCCGCTATGAAACTGCGTCAGTTGGGCGTTGTGCGGAAACCGATGTTCGTGGTCCCGAAATCGCTGACGGGCCAGTGGGGCCGGGAGTTTCTGGACCTGTTCCCCGCCGCGAAAATCCTTGTCCCCGGTGACGACTTCACCGCCGCAAAACGGAAGGAGTACGTCAACCGTATCGCCACCGGCGACTATGACGCCGTGATTCTGTCCTATGAGCAGTTCAAGGCCATTCCCATGAGCGATGAGGCGCGCGCCGAATTCATCAAGGGACAGATTGAGCAACTCGCCGCCGCGCTGGAAGTGGAGAAGGTCAACAAAACCGGCCGTACGCCGTCCGTCAAGCAGATGGAGAAGAAAAAGGCCAATCTGGAAGCCGAACTGCAAAAGCTGATGGACAAGAAGGAGGACACCGACAACATCAACTTTGAGGCGCTCGGCGTGGATTCCCTGTTTGTGGACGAAGCCCACAATTTTAAGAATCTCTTCTACACCACCCACATGAACAACGTCACCGGCCTTGGAAACAAGGAGGGAAGCCAGCAGGCCTTTGACCTGTTGATGAAGGTCCGCTATCTGCAAAAGCTCAACGGCGGACGCGGTATCGTCTTTGCCACGGCAACGCCCGTCATGAATTCCGTGGTGGAAATGTACACCATGCAAAACTATTTACAGCCGGAAGCGCTGGCCGCGCGGAACATTCACAACTTTGACGCGTGGGCGAACCAGTTCGCGGAGGTCCGGACAGAGTTGCAAATCAGCCCGTCCGGACAGGGCGGACGCCTCAAGGACACCCTTTCACGCTACAACAACCTCAACGTTCTGCAACAGATGACCACGCAGTTCATAGACACGGTCACGGAAATTCCCGGCCTGAAAATTCCGAAAATGAAGGGCGGGAAACGGATTGTCGTGGAATGCGAGCCGTCCGCGTATCAGTTGGATTATATGAAGAGTCTGGCCGACCGCGCCGAAAGGCTGAAAAGCCGCCGCGTTGACCCGAAAGTGGACAACATTTTAAAAATTGGCAATGACGGGCGGAAAATTTCCTACTCTCAGCGCGTCATGGACCATTCGTTACCCTATGAGCCGGACGGAAAGATCATGAAATGCGCGGAAAAAGTCGCGCAAATCTGGAAGGAAACCGCCGACCGGAAAGGAACCCAGATTATTTTCTGTGATTACTCCACGCCGAAAGCCGGAGGCATTGGCAAGGGCGCGGCCACGGAACTGGAACAGGCGGAAGCCGCGCTGGAAGCCAAGGAGGACGCGGAGGCCGTCACTATCTATCGGGACATGAAAAACATTCTGACGGGCATGGGGATTCCGGCGGATGAAATCGCCTTTATTCACGATGCCAAAAACGTGGAACAGCGCAATCAGTTGTTCGATGCCGTGAGAAAGGGAAAGGTCCGTGTCCTGATGGGCAGTACGGGGAAAATGGGCGTGGGCATGAACGCGCAGGACCGCGTTGCCGCTCTGCACCACCTTGACGCGCCCCAGCGTCCCGGGGACGTGGAACAGCGGGAGGGGCGCGCGCTCCGTCAGGGGAACATGAATGATGAGGTAGGCGTGTACGTCTACGTCACCAAGAACACCTTTGACGCCCGCTCGTGGGACATTCTGCAACGGAAATGGACGTTCATTGTACAACTGCAATCCGGCGACTTCACCGGCAACAGCTTTGAAGGCGACTCGGACGTACTTTCCGCCGCCGAAATCAAGGCCATTGCGTCCGGAAACCCGCTGATACAGGAACAGTTTGAACTGACCGCCGATATCGCGCGTCTGGAAGGACTGGAACGCGCCCACAGAAGAGAGACGTTCGCGGCGCAGGACCGGCTGCGCGCGGCGCGGGCGGCTATCGCGGCGGATACGGAGAGCGTACGCAGACTCAAAGCCGATATCGCGGCGCGGCGGGACACGTCCGGAAAACGCTTCTCCGTCACGCTGGACGGCAGGACGCTCACGGAACGCAAGGCGGCCGGTACGGAACTTGTCAGGCTGTCCAAAAAGTTCCTGAATCCCGGAAAGTCACCGGAGGCCACAAAGAAAATCGGGACGTTCGCCGGGTTCGACCTTCTCACGGCCAGCGGCGGGGACCTGATTCTTCGCGGGGAAGGCCAGTACCGGATCGGCGTCAACTTTGAAAGTCCGGCCGGCACGGTCCAAAGTCTGGAAGCGGCGGCGCGGAAACTGGACAGTACGCTCTCCGCCGCGGAGAACCGTCTGGAAGCGAACCGGAACGCCGTTCCGGAACTGGAAAAGGCGTCCGCCGCGTCCTTTGCGCAGGCGGCGGAGCTTGAAGAGAAACGCAAACGCTTCGGGGAGATTATCGCGGAACTCAGCGATGAGCGCAAGCCGTCCGCGGAGGAGACCGCGTCCGGAGACGGAACCGCCGCGTTCCGGGAGGCGTGGGAAATCGTGGACGATGACAGCGGCGTTTTGAAATTCCGGGAGGCGTCCGCCGCGAAACTGGGCAGTCATCCCGACCGCTGGACCGCCGAACGTGTCGGCGATATGGACACAATACCAAAGCCCGTGCAGGATATTGTCACAAATTACAGCCGCTTACTGGGCATTCATGTCGGAGTTGGCCATATACGCGGGGCGCGGGGACAATACACGCCCAAAGATCAAGAAGTGATTGGCACGGGCGGTGTACGGACGAAAGTCTCAAACGACTTGCCTGTCATTATGCACGAGTTTGCTCACGGCATAGACGACAAGTATCATCTTTCGGACCCAATTCGGAACGCGGCGCGGAACATGGACGAAGAAGTCCGGCTCTCAAAAGAAGGGCAGGAAACCATTCGGGAACGTCTAAACATCCGACAGGAACTCCTCAGCAATTTAGATCCCGCGTTTGCCAAACAATATTCGCAAGACAAACTGGTCTCGGAGGGTATGGCGGAATTTTTCAGAAAGTTCACGCAGAACTCCGAAAAAGCGCAGGCCGAATACCCCCACACCTATCAGTATGTCATGCGCTCCCTTTCCGGTAAAGACCAAGCGATTCTTCTGGCCATGGCCAATGATGTCAACGCGTACTACAGTCTGGACGCCGAAACTGCGCAAAACGAAATTCGGCCTATGAATGAGCGGAGACCGGACGAACGCTCTTTTAAGGAACGCTTCACCAAAGGATTTGACCGCTTTGCTATGCTCGCGTATGATTCTCTCCGTCCGGTCCGGAAGGCTTCGCAGGCAATGAAATCCGACTCCTTCAAAAAGTTCTACAACGCGCTGAATGCCGCTTCACAGGCAGAGGCGCTTCTGATGGGTGACTTACGGGACATGGATGGAGCCTATGTCGGTCCGGGCCTAAAAGCCGCGTGGAGCGGAATCAATCTTAATGACACAGAATCATACAATGATTTTGGGGAATATATGGTTTCCCGTCACGGTCCAAGCTGGATTGTCCGCGAACAGCGTGTGATGGCGAACGACCGCAAAAATACGGCATCCTTTTTCGTGAACCGGGAAATGAAACTTGCCGGAAAATATCCCGATACATTTAAAAACGCGTTTGAAAAGTACAAAAAGTGGAAGCATGATTTCAACTGGCATTATCTTGTGGAATCCGGCTTGCTTTCTCAAGAAGGCCTGAAAGCGTGGAAGACCCTGTATCCCGATTACGTCCCCATGTTCCGCGTTTTGGACGGCACGGAGCACGCGCAAAAAGGCATAGCTTCCAAACGTCTGTTTGCCAATCAGGATGTCCCCACGAAAGCCGCCAGAGGAAGCGGACTCATGATTATCAATCCGATTGACGGCATTATCGCGCAGGTTCCCCGGATTGTGCAGTCAGCGGTACACAACCGTGCCATGTTGGATTTTATCAACGCGGCCCGGAAGTACGGCATGGACGCCGCTGTCATGGAACAGATTCCCGTACCGCTGGTCAAACGAACCGCCGATGTATCCGGACTGAAAGTAGAGATTACGAACGCCTTGCGAAACAGCAACCTTTCCAAAGAAGTCATGGAACAGATCATAGAAATCGTCCAACAGCAGGGCGACATTCTGGAGATGTTTCAGGCACAGGACACACCCCCGCCGGGTTGTATTTCCGTCCATCGGAACGGGGAATTGGAGTGGTACAAAGTCAATGACCCCTTGCTCTTAGAGGCGCTGACCTCAACGGGACGCCCACAGATGGAGGCCACTTTGAAATTCATCAGTGACATTACCCGCAAAACGTCAGCGCTTCAAACCGGCTGGAAACTCACATGGGCGCTTCTCTCCAATCCGCCGCGTGACCTCCTGACCGCGCTGGTCTACTCCGGCAGTTGGAAACACCGCGTGAATCTCATTCCCAATATGTTTTATACCTACCGTCAGGAGATTCTGCACAAACTGAACTCGCCGAACGTGGACCCGCTCTATCTGCAATACCTCTCCCTCGGCGGCGACACGCAGAACAACGCGTGGAGCGTGGACCGTGATCTGTCACAGCGTATCCGGGAACAGTGGCTGGGGCACCCGAAGAGCCGGAATCCGGGACAGTGGGGAAAGAATATCCTGAAAGACAGCGTCCGCGTTCTGGAGTTTATCAGCAACTTCTTTGAAATGGGGCCGCGTTTCGCCACATTCAAAATGTGTATGCAGGACGGCATGGACCCGCACAGCGCCATTTACGCGGCGCATGAAATCACCGTGAACTTTTCAAAAGGCGGGAAATGGTCCCGTTTCGCCAATATCTTTGTCAAGTTCGCTAACGCGGCAACACAGGGACTTGCCAAAATAGGAGAAACAGTCGTTACCGTAGGACCGACAGGCGTTGCCGCGTATTTGGGGATTAGTCTGCTGGGCGCGGTGATAGAGTATTTCTGGAACACCTATGAACCGGAGCGGAAAAAGAGTTATGAACGCCTTTCCACATACGTCAAAAACGCGTACTTTAACTTTTATTACGGAGACGGTCAATATTGGTCCATCCCGAAAAACCGTGAACTGGCCGTACCCATGAACTTTTTCCGCGCCGCGTTGGAGCGATATGTTGGCGGGAATCCCCACGCCTTCGATGACTTCTGGAACTATGCCGCTACGACCGCTCTTCCGCCCGGAATGGCTGACCTTGCTGTGGGAGACCCGGAAGCCGCCGTTGGTGGATTAACTTTAATAGGGCCGATCTTTGATTTAGCCCGCAATGCCGATTTCCGGGGCGTACCGATTGAATCCACAAAAGAACGCGATTTGCTCACACATGACCGTTACAATGGAGCCACATTCCGACTGTCAAAATTTCTCGGAGATGTTCAGGAAAAAATAGGTGTCCCGGAGAAGTTGCAAATTTCCCCAAAAAAGATTGACTATCTGGGCAGTAACACGCTGGGCGCGCCGTGGCAGTATCTGAAAGCCGTTTTTCCTGTGGATAACGAATACCGCGACTTTTCACTGGGTGTCCGGTCCCAGTATTTCAAAGACAGTCTGTACTCCAATACTATCATTGACCGCCTCTACGACCTCTCCGATTTATCTGGTAAACAGTCCAAGAGCGATATAAAAAACGTGGACAAAAAAGTCACCGCATATTTTGACGATGCTATGACGGAGTTCTATTCCCGTTATAACGCGCTTGCCAGCAAAGAGGAAAGCAAAACGGAGGCGGCGCGGGATTTGCGCGATTTGGTTCTTACTATGGCGGACGATTACCTTCAAGCGCGGGAAGACGGGACCCGGACCGCCGCGCAGGAGATGGTCTACGCTGTCTGCCGCAAAGCTGGTGATACCTCGAAAATGCTTCCGCCTACCCGCCCGACCGCTGTCACGGACGGAAATGGCGCCGGACACAATCTCACTGCCGCGCAGTATTACGACTATCAGGGCAATTTTAACGCTCTTTACTGGAAGTTTGTAACGGAAGCTCTGCCGCAAGTCAAAACCGATACGGAGAAACAATTTTTGCTTGAAAAGGCCGTGGACGCGGCGGGAGATATGGCGAAAAACAACGTGCTCCTCAAATTGGGCGTGACAACCACAGACGATTACAAGAAGTACGAGGAACTGCAACTCTACAGTATCCCGGTGTCCACGTATCTTGCCGTCAAGGCGCGAACCAAAGACATCGTAAGCCTGAAAGACAAGCGGACGGAAAAGACGCTGACACACAGTCAGGAGGCGTTAATCGCGGAAGCCGTGCTGAAGATGGACCTTGACCTTCCGGAGACCAACCTAAGGAAACTCATGGAGTTGTCCGGCGTTGGAAAGACCGTCCTTGACTGGAAGCGGTCCAGACTGGAACGGGAGTTGAGGAACTTCCGCAAGGACGCCGGGGTAGAGTGACAGGTTACTAACGAAATCGGCGGTTTGCTGGCCCTTGAAATCGTTCTGCAATAGATTAGTAATAGGGCAAATGTGCACAAGTTTTTTCTGAAAAAGAAATACCGAGATTTCACTTTTTTCAAGCGAAATCCCGGTATTTTGGTCCGAGTGGCGAGACTTGAACTCACGACCCCTTGACCCCCAGTCAAGTGCGCTACCAACTGCGCTACACCCGGTGATTGGTCCCTCTCGGAGACTTGTTTACTATACCACATCTTTTCCGGGAATGCAAGGGGTTTTTGAAAAAAATTTTCAAGCGTCTTGCAAAGGCGGGGACTATCTGGTACAATGGCCGCACACTTACGCGGAAGGGACGGATGAATATGGACACACTGGCAATCTGTATGGCCGATGGCTGCGAGGAAATCGAAGGTCTGACGGCCGTGGACCTGTTACGGCGCGCGGGAATTCCGGTGGAGATGGTATCCATTGGCACGGACCGGCGGGTGACGGGCAGCCACGGCATTACGTTCGAGGCTGACACCACGGCGCAGGACGCCGACTGGAACGCGTACGCGGGGATTATCTTACCGGGCGGAATGCCGGGTACGCTGAATCTGAAAAAGAACGCGTACGTACGCAAGGCCGTAGAGGCGTACGACCGGGAAAAGAAACTGGTGGCGGCCATCTGCGCGGCCCCGACCGTTCTGGCCGACTGCGGGGCGCTCAACGGACGCGCGGCGACCTGTTACCCGGGCATGGAAGACCAGCTCACGGGGGCCGATTTCCGTACGGACCCGGTCGTGCTGGACGGACACATCCTGACGAGTCGGGGCTTGGGGACCGCCATTTCGTTCGCGCTGGCGATTGTGGCCTACTGCAAGGACCGGACAGCCGCCGATCAACTGTCTGAGAAAATCGTCTATTTGAGCCGGTAAATACGTCCATTCAGCGGTTTGCCGCGTTCGGCGTTCAGGACGCCGTAGGTGGGGGGAATCGACATCCCGATACTGCCGGGATTCAAATAGAGCGTTTTTCCGTGTCTGCGGAAAAGGGGGCTGTGGGTATGGCCGAAGAGGAAGGCGTCCAGATGTTCGCGTTTGGCGGTCTCCTCCGCCTCCCACAGCCCCTGCTTGACGCCGTATGTATGCCCATGGCACAGCAGAATCCGGAAGCCTTCCAGCGCCACGAGCTGTTCGGGGGCGTTCTTCTGGGACTGGAAGTAATCACAGTTGCCGGGTACGCGGAACAGGGGCGTGTCCGGGAAACGCTCTATGATGAGGTCGGAATCGCGCCAGCCATCCCCGAGGAAGAAAATCATGTGGGGCTGTTCCTTTTCCACGGCCAGACACGCCGTTTGGGCGTCCCCGTGGGAATCGGAGAGGACCAGTATTTTCATGTTTGACCATCCCTTTCCGCCGTGTCCGCGCGGGAGACGGCTCCTCTTCCATTATAGCGGATTTTCCGGACGCTGACAAGGGCGGCGGATAAATTTTCTTCTGACACGGAAGCTCCGGATTTTCCCGTAAAATTCGCCGGAACTTCCGTTTTGTCCGCTTTATCCCTTCCACTGAAACAGCCCGTGACGGTTGCAGTACGCGTACAGGCGCGTGACGCCATCCATCTGAAATCTGGCCTCGGCGCCGCCCTCCGGGTACAGCTTCACAAACTGTACCCGCTGATCCGATACCGCCGACAGGAACGAAATGTAGTGTTCCTTGGTCATGGGGTGCCGCACCGAAACAAAGAACTCGTCCTCCACCCGCTCGACCCGGATTTCATGGTCTTTGTCCGGCGGCTCCGGCTCCAGCGGCGGCAGAGTGATTCCGCAACAACTCACCGCCGCCTCCCCGGCGCACTGAATCACGTTCCCGCAGACCGGACAGACGTAGAGCCTGCTCTTTGCCATATGCGCGGACTTGTTCCGGTTCAGAATCAAATCGCCGGAGAGCAGTTCAATCACGGAAATGTCAAGCGCCCTTGACAGAGGTTCCAGCAGACTGATGTCGGGAAAGCCGTTTCCCGTCTCCCACTTGCTCACCGCTTTGCAACTGACAAAGAGTTTCCCCGCTAATTCCTCCTGCGTCATCTTTTTCCGTTTCCGGAGTTTGCGTATCACGTCCCCAGTTACATATCTGTCCATGGCCAATCGCCTCCTGACGGCACAAGTCTATCATACGCGCCATCGGAAAGCTACCCACGTATCGTAGGATGACACAGGGCCGGAGACGCGCGAACGTCCCCGGCCCGGTTGCGTATAGAGATAGCGTCAGGAGCGGTCTACTGTCAGGCCGTCAGCCACCGTTTGGAGAAAATGCCTCAGAACGCCTTGTGGTCACAGCCCAGAACGTCAACCAGCTTATGGGCAACGAGTTCTTTAATGGCCTGACGGGCGGGTTTCAGGTACTGGCGCGGGTCAAAGTGATCGGGATGGTCATGGAAATATTTCCGGAGCGTGCCGGTCATGGCAAGGCGGAGGTCGGAGTCGATGTTAATCTTGCAGACGGCGCGCTTTGCGGCTTCGCGGAGCTGTTCTTCCGGAATGCCAACGGCGTCCGGCATTTTGCCGCCGTTCTCGTTGACCATCTTCACGAACTGCTGGGGCACGGAGGAAGAGCCGTGAAGCACAATGGGGAAGCCCGGCAGACGCTTGGCGACCTCGTCCAGAATGTCCAGACGGAGCGGGGGCGGCACGAGTTCGCCCTTCTCGTTACGGGTGCACTGCGCGGCGGTGAACTTGTAGGCGCCGTGAGAGGTGCCAATGGCAATGGCCAGAGAGTCGCAGCCGGTTCTCTGCACAAACTCTTCCACTTCTTCCGGACGGGTGTAGGAAGAATCCTCGGCGGAGACGTTCACTTCATCCTCCACGCCGGCCAGCGTGCCCAGCTCGGCTTCCACGACTACGCCGTGATCATGGGCATATTCCACGACCTGCTTCGTGATTTTGATGTTCTCATCGAACGGAAGGCCGCTCTTGTCAATCATGACAGAGCTGAAACCGCCGTCAATGCAGTCCTTGCACAGCTCGAAACTGTCGCCGTGGTCCAGATGAAGGGCGATCGGCAGACCCGTAACCGCGATGGCGGCTTCCACCAGTTTCACCAGATAGGTGTGATTGGCGTAAGCGCGGGCGCCCTTGGAGACCTGAAGAATGAGGGGGGCTTCCAGCTCCTTGGCGGCTTCGGTAATGCCCTGCACGATTTCCATGTTGTTCACATTGAACGCGCCGATTGCATACCCTCCGTTGTATGCCTTCTTGAACATCTCCGTGGTGGTGACGGGCTTCGTGTAAACCTGTGGCATAGCAATCATCTCCTGTACACATTTTTGCTGTTCGGGAAATCCGCCTGACAAACGCGGCGTGAAGGGCGCGCGCTGTCCAACGCTGTGCCGGTCCCGGAACTTGCGGGCGTTCCGGGGAGCCGTTGCGCCGGAACGGAAGCGGCCGGGCCACGCCGTCCTGTGACAGAGACAGAAGCCCCGGAACAACCGTCCCTTTCATCATATCATAAAAAAAATTGAAAAGCAAGTATTTACTTTTCAATTTTTGGATGTTATGATAGGAAGTACCAATTTAATGAGGAGGCATTTCCATGAGTGAACTGAAAGGCGCCTGCATTGTCGGCCAGTCCGGAGGCCCCACGTCCGTCATCAATGCCAGTGTCTACGGCGTCATCGACACCGCCCTGCACAACCCGTCCATCACCCGCGTGTTCGGCGCGGAACATGGGATTAAAGGCGTCCTGAACGACCGGCTGTTCGACATGTCGGCGGAGGACCCCAAGGAACTGGAACTGCTCAAGTACACCCCCTCTTCCGCGCTCGGCTCCTGCCGCTACAAGATGGCCGATCCGGACGTGGACGACACCGACTACAAGCGCATTTTGGAAATTTTCAAAAAGTATGACGTCCGCTACTTCTTCTACAACGGCGGCAACGACTCCATGGACACCTGCAACAAGATTTCCAAGTATATGCAGAAAGTCGGCTACGAATGCCGCGTGATGGGCGTACCCAAGACGATTGACAATGACCTGTTCGGCACGGACCACTGTCCCGGCTTCGCTTCCGCCGCCAAGTATATCGCCACCTCCTGCATGGAAGTCTATCAGGACGCGCGCGTGTACGACACCGGCATTGTGTGTATCGTGGAAATCATGGGCCGTCACGCCGGATGGCTGGCCGCCGCCGCCGCGCTGGCCACGTACAAGGGAGCCGGCCCGGACCTGATCTATCTGCCGGAAGTCGACTTCGACATGGAACAGTTCCTCACAGACGTGGAACGCATCTACAAGGCCAACGGCAACTGTCTGGTCGCGGTCTCCGAGGGCATCCATTACGCGGACGGGCGCTTTGTCTCCGAGGCGAAAACGTCCGCTACGGACGGTTTCGGACACGCTCAATTAGGCGGTCTGGCGGCTCTGCTGGCCAACGCGGCGAAAGAGCGTACCGGCGCGAAAGTGCGCGGCATTGAGCTGAGCCTGCTTCAGCGTTGCGGCGCGCATTTGGCCTCCAAGACGGACATTGAAGAGTCGTATATGTCCGGCGCGGAAGCGGTCAAGAACGCGGTCGCGGGCATGACGGACAAGATGGTCGGTTTCGAGTGCACGCGGGAAGGCGGAAAGTATACCTGCAAGCCCAAGCTCCTGAACCTGACGGACGTTGCCAACACCGAAAAGAAAGTCCCGCTGGAATGGATCAACAAGACCCATGACGGCATTGAACAGGCCTTTATCGACTACGCCCTGCCGCTGATTCAGGGTGAGCCGGATTTGCCCAAGGACGATTCCCTTCCGCGTTTCGCCCGCCTCAAGAAAGTGCTGGTCAAATAATTCCGCGAAAAGTTCGGCCCTCTCCGGTTGGAGAGGGCCGTTCCGTATTCGGGGGCGGTTGCTGTCAGTTGCCGCCGAAGTAGCGGTACAGGAACATGACCATCTGGGCGCGTGTGCACGCCTGATACGGTGAGAAGGTGGTCGCGGTCGTGCCGTTCGTGATTCCCCGCTCCAAGGCCCACAACATCGGGATATAGTAATTTTCGCCGACTGTGATGTCCGTAAACGGGCAATCCCATCTGGTGGGGCTGGGGCGTCCCGCGAGACGGTGAAGGAACATGACCATCTGGGCGCGCGTACAGGACGCGTACGGCTCAAAGGTGGTGGGCGTGGTGCCGTTGGTGATTCCGCGCTCTATGGCCCACATCATGGCGGTGTAGTAGTTGGCGCTGGGGTCCACGTCCGTAAACGGACTGCTGTAGGTGGAGGGCATGGGCATTCCCTGCGAACGCCACAGGAACATGACCATCTGGGCGCGCGTGCAAGCCTGATTCGGTGAGAAGGTGGTCGCGGTCGTGCCGTTCGTGATTCCGCGCTCTATCGCCCACTGTACCGCCGTATAGAAGAAGTTATCCGAGGGCACATCCACGAACGATACGGAATTGTAAGAAGGCGTGGGGTTATTATTCGGCGTGGGATCCGTATTGGGCGTGGGCGTATTCGTGCCGCCGTTATTGTCCGGGGCGGTCTGCGAGGCGACTTTGAACGTTGCGGAGACCGTGACGCCCGCTTTGGGCATTTCAAACGTATAAACTCCGTTCCGGTTCGTCACGGCAATGGCCTTTTTGGCGCTTGTGGTCTGTACGGTCAAGGTATCCAGTTCATAACCGGCGTTTGGCGTGGGCGTCACGGTGATGATGGACTCGGCGGAGGCGCGTTTGGAACTGGCGCTCAGACTGCCGCCCGTTCCGCTGTCCAATTTAATCGTGTAGGAGTTGCCGCTACTGCTGCCGGAAGAGGAACTTCCGCCGCCTCCGCCGCCGGAGGACGAGCCGCCACTACCGCCACCGGACGAACCGCCGCCGCCGGAGGACGAACCGCCGCCTCCGCTGTTGGCGATCCACTGGGCGACAAGGGTCGTATTCTGACTAAAAACGGTGTTGGTGTCCACTCTCGTGCCGTTCAGGTACCAGCCGCCGAAGGTGTAACCCGTGCGGGTCGTGGCGGGGAGGGAAGAGAGCTTGCCACCCGTGGCAATGTGCGCGTCATTGACCGCTGAGCCGCCGTTGGCGTCAAACTTGACGGTTACGCCGTCCGTGCCGAGTTCCACATCGCTGAAATACTGCTGGGGCCAGCTCGCGACCCGGTTCGGGGCGGTGCCGCTGTACGTGAGCGGCTCGTAATAGGTAACGTTGTTGTGCGTGTGCTTGGCGAACGTGGCGTTGAAGTCGGCGGGAACATTGAGACTGACCGTGACAGGCTCGGAGAGTTGGCTTAACGTCCCCTCTGAAACGGTTTGTTTTTGCCCGTTGGCGGTCCTGACGACCTCATAAACCGGCGTGACGGACAGTTTCAGGGAATTGTTGGGGGCGTCATAACTTTGCAGTTTGATATCCATGCTCACAACAACTTCCGTTTCCGTGCCCTCCGGCTTCTGGGAAATGGCCTGCTGTACGCTCTGGACAGTCAGGGCCGCGCTTTTTACGCTGGACTGGTCCTCCGCGGATTTCAGGCCGGTGTCGGCGTAGCTCAGCGATGCCAGAGGCGTACCGGCGACCGCGGTCTGATCAACGGTTCTGTCCTCATAGGTAACGTCCGTGCCGCTCTCCACTGTCAGCGTAGCGGAGCGGACGGTTGTCTGATACTGCGCGCTGACGGTATAGGCGCCGCTGGCGGCGGTGGCCGTAACGGTGATTTTACCATCCGTGTCAATGCTGACGCCGCTTCCGGCGGGGGAGACCGCCCACGTGATACCCGCGTTAATCGTTGTGTTATTGGAAGCAATGGCCGTGGCGGTGGAGGTGGCCCCGGCGGTACCGTTCAGCGTGACGGAATCCGGATTCAGGGAGACGCTGGCAAGCGTCAGGTTTGAAGCCGTGTTGGAGACCGTCAGCGTGGCCGAACGGCTTTCCTTGCCCTGCGTGGCTATGACGGAGTACGTCCGCCCGGCCGCGGTGGCGTCCACTGTGACCACGCCTGTGAGCGCGTTTACGCTGACGCCGTTCCCGAGAGGCGAGACGCTCCACGCAATGCCGCTTGTAATGGACTGATTGGCGGTATCCAGCGCGGTGGCCGCGGCGGTTTTGGCCGCCGTGCCGTCTACCGTCACTGTGGACGGGTTCAGGGAGACACTGGAAAGCGCGGACGGATTGGCGCCCGTGGCGGTGACGTGTAAAGTCGCGCTTCTGGCGGCGAGGCCGCGTGTGCCCGTGATGACGTAATCCCCGCTGGCTGCGGTGGCGGCGATCGTAATGTGTCCGGACGCGTCAATGGTCACGCCCGCGTCCGCCGGCGAGACGCTCCATGTGACGCCGTCCGTGGCGGTACCCTGTGCGGTGGCGGTTGCGGCGGCTCCGTTGGCGCCGTCCAGTGTGACGGTGGACGGGTCCAGCGTGACGCCCGTAAAGGGTTCGTCCGGCGGGGACGTCTGATCGGTCACGCGCAGAACCGCGCTTTGACTGCCCGCGCTGTTGGACGCTATGACGGTATAGTCTCCTGTCATGGAATTGCCCGCAATGGTGATGGCTCCGCTTGCGTCAATGGTGACGCCTTTGTCGTTGGGCGCGATGCTCCACGTGACATTCGCCATGGGGGCGTTCCCGGAATCCACGGCTTTTGCGGTCGCGTAAACGGTTGTGCTTCCGTCTACCAGTACCGTGGCCGGGGTCAGCGTGACGGCGGAAATGGACGTGGCCGCGGTGCTTGTGACCGTCAGGACGGCGGTTCTTGAGACGCCGTTCTTCGTGGCGGAAATGGTGTAATTTCCGGCGGCCGCGCTCCGGAATACGGTAATCATGCCGTTTCCGTCAATCCCCACGCCGCCGTCAGAGGGGGTAATCAGCCACGTTACGCCGGTGACTTCCCGGTTGTCCTTGTCATAGGCGCGGGCAATGGACGTTTCGCCGGCGGTCCCGTTGACGGTGACGGCGGATTTTGTCAGGGCAATATGGTCAAGTTCCGCCGTAGCCGATGAGGAAGTTTGTACAAGCAGGTCCGCGGACTGCGCGTTGCCCGATACTATATTCATGGTAGCGTCGGGGGTGGCGGTAATGACGTAAGGCCGCGCTACCGCGTTGGGAGATACCGTAATCTTGCCCGCGCCGTCCACGGTGACGCCGCTGTTGGCCGGATAGACGGACCAGAGAAGGCCGCGCGTAATGGCATTGTTGTCGCCGTCATAGGCGGTGGCCTGAGAAATGGCCATGCTGTTTCCGCTGACGGTGACCGTAGACGGGTCAATGACCACTTTTGCCAGCGCGTTGTTGGCGAAGCCGGTCTTTCTGATGAGGAAGGGCGCGGACGGCGCCTGACTGCCATACTGGGCGGTGACGATATACTCTCCGCTGACCGCGCCGTTGGAGATGGTAATCAGGCCGTTGGTGTCAATGGAAACGCCGATTTTGTCGGTATAGGAAAAGATACTCCAAGAAGCGCCGCGGAAGAGGGTCCCGTACTGGTCCAGCGCGGTGGCCGTGATCGTCAGGTTCTGTCCGTCCCGGTACTCGAACGTGGCCTTGTTGTTGGAGCTGTCGGGGGAGTCCGTGCCGTTCAACTGCACTTTCGTGAGGACGGGCAGAGCGCGTCCGACAATAATACTGGCCGGAACCGCGCTGACCGCTCCGCACTCGGCCCGGATGGTCATGGTCTTGAAGCTGGCGTAATTCGAGGTGGTAATCAGGCCCTTGACCTCATTGGTCACGGCAACAACGCCGTCCGAAATGGTAATGCCCTGTAAGGCCGTGTTGTTCTCGTCCGTGATACTCCAAACCACGGTCTGTCCGGGCATCTCGGATCCGAACTGGTCTTTGACGGTCGCGACAAAGGGGACCGACTGCGCGGGGTCCTGATCATCGCCGGGTACCCAGATGGTAGGCTGTCCGCCGGAGATGGTAATACTGGTGGGGACGGGAACGCCACGGGTAACCAGCAGATTTTTCGGCCCCACAGAAGGATTCGCGCCCTGTGCGGCGGTTACGCTGTAATTGCCCGGGTTGGCGTTCTTGGCAATGGTAATCAGGCCGCTGTTGGGGTCGATGGCGACCGTGCCGTTTGAGCTGAAACCGACCGGCTGTATATTCCACGTCACGGCGCCGGTGTAGACGGTTTCGTACTGGTCCAGCGCGGTACCCTGTACGGCGGCGTCCTGTGCGCCGTCAATGCTCTTGGTAATGCTGTTCTGTCCGTCCAGCAGGATATCGTCAAGGCGGGGCGTGGCGCGGACGATGTAAATCTGTTCCGATTTTTCCACGCTTCCGGAGGAGGCCTTGACGGTGAAAATCGGGCGCGTATTGGCCGGGATAATGTCCTTGGCGGCGTAGGCGACTCTCACTCTGCCGTCATTGTTGGGGATATCAATCACGCCGGGGTACTCGCGGCCGGTACTGTCCGTAACGCTCCAGTTTACCGGCGCGTTGGGCATGAGGCTTCCGTACTGGTTGAACACTTGGGCCACAAAGGCGGAATCGGCGGTAAGGACATTGTCGTCCGCGCCCTTGGCGGGCACTTCCATTTCCAGCGTACCGCCGGAGAGGGTGAGGTCAGACACTTCTTCCGCGACTTGCGACACGGTAAACTCCGCGCTGGCGGGCTGTTCCCGGCCCAAAACGGTACGAGTGGCCTCCACGATATAGGTACCGGGTTTGGCGTTGCGGTTCACCGTCACGGCGCCGGTATTCGCGTCAATGTCAACGCCGCTGCCGGAGATGACAAGGCCGTTTCCGCCCGAACGGAGCGCCCATGTGATTTGCGCGGTACTGTCAAAGGGTTCTTCGTACTGGTCCTTTGCCTGAGCGGCTATGACTTTCTGCGTGTTTCCGTCCGAGGTGACGGGAAGGGGCGTTCCGCCGGTGCTGGTACTCTGGCTGTCCAGCGTGAGGGTTACAATACTGAGGACGGAGTCGGCGCGGCGGACCACGATAAAGGCCGAGGCCGAGTCCCCGTTACTACGGGTTGCCGTGACGGTCAGGGTTTTGCCTGTAATGCGGGAGGCGTCATGCGTATCCACGATTTCTTCCCGCGCAAGGGGTTTCACGGTCAGAATCAAACTGCCGTCATTTTCGGGGTCCTTGGCCCAGTCAACGCTTGTCGGTTTCAACTTCTGTCCGGTGGAGCGGTCGACCACGGTCCAAGTCAGGTCATTGGAAGAAATGGGATTGCCGTTACTGTCGGTGGCGGTAAAGCGGGCGTTTTCGTCCGGGTCTTTGGCGCCGGGAATTTCAATACTTGCCCGGTTGCCGGTGACGGTCATATTGGACGCCTTTTTCTGGCTGACGGTCAGCGTGGCGGTTTTGACAATCGCCGTGTCCATCCCGGCGTTTTGCGTGGCGGTGACGGTGTACGCGCCCACGGTGGCCGTAGGGCTGACCGTCAGCGTGACCATTACGCCGGTAGTCGCGCTGAGCTGTACGGAATTTTCCGCCGCGTTTTCAGGGGGCGTGACGGTCCATGTGATTCCCTCCGGGGCGCCTCCGTCGGTACCAACGGCGGTGGCGGTAATGGAGGAGGGTTCGGCGGCGGTGCCGTCCACTACGGAGGCTTCCTGTGAGAGACGCACACTGTCAAGGGCAATGGAAGTACCCGGTTCCGCGCCCTGAATGGTCAACTGCCCGGTCGCGAAAGCGCCGTCCGTGGCCTCCGCCCTGACGGTCACGGTATGGGCGCCCGTGTATTCGCTGTGGTTGACGGTGACCGTACCGTTGTTCATGCTGACGCCCGCCGGGGTTTCGCTCAGGGTCCATGTCAGGGTAGAGGCGTCCACGGGAGCGTTGTTCCGGTCGGTGACGGTGAATGTCAAGGGGTCCGGGTCCTTGTCGGCCGGTACGGTGATGGTTGCCGGATTGGGGGCAAGGGTCAGGGACGATTGCGCGCCGGGATGAACGGTCAGGGTAGCGGTACCGTTTTTCTCGCCCACTGTGGCGGTAACGGTGAAATCGGTGTCGGCGCTCACGGCGGCTCCCGCCGAAACGGTTACCGTGCCGTTGTTCATTTCCACGCCGGCAACGTCAGGCGTCAGGGACCATGTCACGGCCGGATTGCTCATCACGTTGCCGCCTTGGTCCTTGACTTCCACGGTAAAGGCCTGTGTCGCGGAACCTGTGGCCGGTACGGTCAGTTCCGCCTTTGCGGGCGTGACGGCAACGGTGTCCGGGACCAAATCGCCGATGACCAGATTGTAGGCTTTCAGCGTGCCCAAATCCAGCGTGGTGCGGTCCGACTTGGTCAAGCCGGTTTTCGTCTCGTCCGTGTCAAAGCGGAACTCGGCAAGGCCGCTGTCGGCGGTGACCGTAAAGGCCATACGGCCAATGACCAACTCTTTTCCGGCTTCGAGCGTATACGCCGCCGAACCGCCTGCGGCAATGGAGACATAGGCGCTTGTCGTATCGGAGTTGCCGCTTCCGGACCATGCGTAAGTATCCTGATCCGTCAGGTCTCTGGAATTCTGATACGGGCGGGCGGCAAATGGGGACGTACCCGTGTAGGGCGTGACTTTGGCGGATTCATAGTAAAGTGTGGCCGCGTATCCGAGCAGGTCCACCGGGGAATCGCTGTTATTTTTCGCGCTGATGGTCAGAACAACGATTTCATCCTTTTTCGAGGCGCTCACTTCCGGTTCATTGTCTCCGGTGAAGGCGGTTCCGGCCGTAAGAAGCTGTGCCTTGCTGACGGATAACTGATAATCGCTGGTTTTTTCCGGTTCTTCCGGTTCCTCGGTGCCTTCCCCGACCGTCAGTTTCAGGGATTGCAGGTCCTCTAATTCCAGCGTGGTGCGGTCCGACTTGGTAATGCCGGTTTTGGTCTCGTCCGTGTCAAAGCGGAACGTGGCAATGGCGTTGTCGGCGGTGACCGTAAAGGCCATACGCCCAATGACCAGCTCTTCCCCGGCCTTGACGCTGTACGGGTCCGAACCTCCGGCGGCGATGGAGACATAAGCGTTTGTCGTATCGGAGTTGCCGCTTCCGGACCATGCGTAAGTATCCTGATCCGTCAGGTCTCTGGAATTCTGGTACGGGCGGGCGGCAAACGGGGACGTACCCGTGTAGGGCGTGACTTCGGCGGATTCATAGTAAAGCGTGGCCGCGTATCCTAAAATATCCACCGGCGTACTGTTCGTGTTGCGGAAGCCGAGCGTCAGGACCACAACGTCCCCTTTGACGGCGCGGGTGACTTCCTCCTCTTCGCCGGTAAACGCGGTTCCTTCTGTCAGTTTCTGTACTTTCAGAACGGTCAGTTCATAGCCGCTGTTGGCCGCGTCCGCCGGAAGGGCCATCATGCCCAGCAGCATGGCCAGCACGAGGACCACGGAGAGCGGCCGTTTCATTGTTCGCATTGTAAAGTGATTCCTCCTTACAGTATCTTACAGTTCGTCAAAGGACTTAATCGCCCCTACGACATATTGCAGAATCGCCACGGCATCGCCGACCATGACCCTGCCATCCTTGTCCACATCGGCGGCGGCGGTCTGCTTGGCGTCCAGCGTTTCGGCGCCAACGACCGCCTGTAATACCAGAACGGCATCGCCGACCATGATTCTTTCATCCCCGTCCACATCGCCCAGCGTGGCGCTCACGCTTGAGTAGTATTCAAAGGACCCTACCTTTACGTAACCGGTAATTTTGTCACCGGTACTGGCGTCCGTGTTGCTGGACAGATAGACCGAGTAACTTACGCTGGAAGTCTGGGCGTCCACTTTCTTGGGATAGATGGTGAACTCCAGTTCGGAGGAAGTAGACGCCGTTTTCTGGTCAATGTAGGCCATATTGTCAACGCTGGGCGTAGAATCGCTGCCGCTCAGGACAATGAGCAGATATTCGCTGCCGGTGTGCGGCGTGTTATAGACCACGCCGACTTTAGCGGCCCCGGGATACGTGTCATTGCCCACGGGCTTGGCGGCTCTGCCGGCGGAATCCTGTACAATCAAGGAAACATCGTTTTTGTAAGCCTCTTCAATCGAGACATTCCGGAAACCGCTGGTCGCTTCCGTTTCGGTCGCTTGCGCGGCGGCACAGGTCAGAACCATGAGACCGAAAATCAGAAGAAGTTGAATCAATCGTTTCTTCAATGTGAATCCCTCCTTGGGTAAAGGTAAGCGTGTTTGAGACATCGTTTTCAGGACGGGAAACGGTCCAGATAGCGGACCATAATGGCGGCAAGCTGAGCGCGTGTGACCGTCCCGCCCGGTTCGAGCGTGGAGTCGCTGGTACCGGAGAGGATTTTCTGGTAGACCGCCCAGTACATGGCGTCTCTGGCCCACGCGGAAATACGGCCGCTGTCGGAGTAGAGGCTGTCATAGACGTTGCTCATCATGGTTTCCGGGCCGCGTACGGAACCGTGATAGGCGAACAGAATCTTGACCGCCGCCTGCCGCGTCAGGGGTTCGCCCGGGGAGAACGTAACGTCCGATGTGCCGTTTACGTAACCCTTGGCATAGGCCCACGAAACCGCGTTCTGAAAATTTTCAATCTGCCCCCGCATATCCGTAAAGGGAGCCTGTTCCGGCGCCTCGGGACGTCCGGCCAGATTCCAAAGCGCCATCATAAACTGCGCCCGCGTCAGACGGTTATTGGGGCGGAAAGTTCCGTCCGGGTAGCCCTGAAAAATATTCCGTTCAGACGCTGTCCGGATGTAGTCCTCCGCCCATGTGCCCGCAATATCGGAAAAGGGCGCGGGCGTCTCTGGCGGCGCCGTTTGCATGGAAGTCGTACCGCCTCCGCCGCTTGCGGTACCGGTATCGGACTTTCCGGACCCGCTTCCGCCGCTTGCGGTACCGGTATCGGATTTCCCGGACCCGCTTCCGCTGTTTGCGGCGCCGGTATCGGACTTTCCGGACCCGCTTCCGCCGCTGGCGGTACCGGTATCGGATTTTCCGGACCCGCTTCCGCCGCTTGCGGCGCCGGTGTCGGATTTTCCGGACCCGCTTCCGCCGCTTGCGGCGCCGGTATCGGCGTTTCCGGCGCCGGTCGTGCCGGCGTCAGGCGCCGTACTTCCGCTGTCGGACGTTCTCGCGTCTGTTACCAGAATATCCACGTTCTTCTTGTTCCGGTCGCTGAGCGTGATTCTGTCAATCGAAAAGTGGAAATCCGACAGCTTCTCTTTCGCCTGAAAGTGGAACACGCCAACCGGCCCGTCGCCTTCCATGACCGCCGCGGAGGCCGCCGCAAGAATCGCCCCGGAATTTGCCGCCGGATTTACCGCGCTTGCGCCCGCCTCAGCGGCAAGCCATTCGCCAAGGCGCATACTGGTGCATTCCATGCGTTCGCGGTCGAAGGAAAGAGTAAACTGTATGTTAAGGATACCGGGATTTCCGGTCAAATCGACTGTTACGGTGAAATTCTCCCCGGCCTCAATGGGACCTTCCGGCAGATGGACGACCAAGCGCGGTTCGGCGGCGTAAACCGTCATATGAAACAGAAGCGTCAGCGACACTATCAGCGCGGGGAATCGTTTCTTCATTGTCTGCCTCCTCTCGTGTTTGTCACTTTTCAACCGCCCGGACGGGCGTCCTGTCCATGTCATGGAGAGGTTCCGGTTGACAGCGCGCGGTCTGCGCGCTCCGGATGTGGGACATTATATCAAACAGTTCCGGAAATTGCAATCATTTCCGCCCGATTCTTTCATAATTTTTTCGGTCTCAGGGCCGGAAAAATCCGGAAAAATTTACAATTTTATCTTTTCCCGCGGCCAAAAGTATGGTAAAATAAGCCGGTAGAAAGGAGGCGGAAGCCATGCTGGAAGTGGACGGTCTGCGGCTCGCGCCGGGTACGCCGGTTTCCGGACTGGCACGGGAGGCCGCGCGGCTGCTGCGTACGGACATTCTGTCTCTGCGGATCCTTCGGCGGAGCGTGGACGCGCGGGAAACGCCGGTGTTTCTCTACCGCGTGGCGGTGACGGTCCGGAACGAAAACGCGGTCCTGCGCCGCGGCGGACGGAAAGTCAGCCGTTACGCCCCGGAACCGGCTTACCGGCTTCCGGCGCGTCAGGAGGCCCCGGAGACGGTCCCGGCGGTCATTGGCGCCGGACCGGCGGGACTGTTCGCCGCGCTGGTACTGGCCCGGTGCGGACTGCGTCCGGTTCTGCTGGAACGCGGCCAGCCCGTGGAGCGGCGCCGGGAGGACGTGGAACGCTTCCGGAGTACCGGGACCCTGTGCCCGGAGAGCAACGCGCAATTCGGGGAAGGCGGGGCCGGTACCTTTTCCGATGGGAAGCTGAATACCGGGACACGTGACCCCCGGCACCGCTTTGTCTTGGAGGAACTGGTCACGCACGGCGCGCCGGACGATATTCTCATAGACGCGCGTCCCCATGTCGGCACGGACAAGCTCTTCGGCGTGATCCAGTCCGTACGCGCGGAACTGCTCTCGCTGGGCGCGGACATCCGTTTCGGGCACACCATGACGGGAATCCGGCGCAACGGAAACCGCCTGTCCGCGCTGGAAGTCCTCACGCCGCGCGGTCCCGAACTGCTTCCCTGTACGCACGCCGTCCTTGCGGTCGGACATTCCGCCCGCGATACGTTCCAAAGCCTTTTCCGTTGCGGCGTCCCCATGGAGGCCAAGCCGTTCGCCGTGGGCGTGCGGATCGAACACCGTCAGGCCGATTGCAACGCGGCGCAGTACAGGGAGTACGCCGGGACCCCCGGACTTCCCGCCGCTTCGTACAAGCTCGCCTGTCATCTGCCGGACGGGCGCGGGGTATTCTCGTTCTGCGTCTGTCCGGGCGGGGAAGTGATGGCGGCGGCATCGGAGTCGGGAGGCGTTGTCACCAACGGCATGAGCCGCTACGCCCGGGACGGGGAGAACATCAACGGCGGACTGCTGGTCGGCGTCACGCCGTCCGATTTTGGCGCGGCCGGACCGCTGGCCGGAATCGCCTTTCAGCGGCGTTTGGAGGAGGCCGCGTACCGTCTGGGCGGCGGCGACTTCTCCGCGCCCGTTCAGCGCGTGGAGGACTTTTTGTCGCGGCGTCCGTCCGCCGGTCCCGGACGGGTCCGGCCCTCTTACCGCCCCGGCGTGAAGTGGACAGACTTGCACGACTGCCTTCCGCCCTTCCTGACGGACGCCTTGGAACAGGCGCTCCCCGTTCTGGGCCGTAAACTGCGCGGGTATGACAGTCCGGACGCCGTACTCACGGCGGTGGAAAGCAGAAGTTCGTCTCCCGTCCGGATCCCGCGGGACCATGTCCAACAATCCGCCCTGCGCGGGCTGTACCCGTGCGGTGAGGGGGCCGGATACGCCGGGGGCATTCTCTCCGCCGCCGCGGACGGTATGCGCTGTGCCGAACAGATTTGTTACGAATACGCAAGCAAACAGGAGGTAGCATTATGAGCCGTATTCTTTGTGTCGTACAGGATTTTCTTTCCGAAGAGCACCGGGACAAAATCCGGCAGACCGCCGAAAGAGCCGGGTTTACGCCGTACTTCTTCACCCCGGACGAAAAAGAGGCCGCCAAAGAGCGCCTGAAAACCTGTGAGGTGCTCTACGCCAACCGGCCCGACATTCTCCGCGAGACGTCCGCCGCGCTCCGCTGGTACGTCTGCGCCTCCGCCGGGGCGGACGCTTACTGCGCCGACCCGTCCCTGTTCGCCAACCCCGACTGTATCCTGAGTTCTTCCAACGTCTACGGCGCGACCATTGCCGAACACGTCATTATGGTGACGCTCGAACTTCTGCGCCGGATGCCGTATTTCCGCGAACCTCTGCGCCGGCACGAATGGCCGCTTTCCCCGCCCATCCGGTCCATCAAAGACGGGGATTTTACGATTTTAGGTACCGGAAATCTGGGGCGGACCATCGCGGCCCGTCTGCGGAGCATGGAGGCCCGGCGTATTCTCGGCCTGAGCCACAGCGGACGGAAAGTGGACGTGTTTGACGAGGTCCTGCCCGTCTCCCAACTCGATACCGTCCTGCCAAAGACCAGTTTTTTGATTATGGCCCTGCCCGGAACCCCGGAGACGGTACACATCCTGAACCGTCAACGGATCGCGCTTCTTCCTTCGGACGCCTACGTTGTCAACGTGGGGCGCGGGAACGCCATTGAACAGGACGCCCTCATGGACGCCCTCAATCAAGGAGCCATTGCCGGGGCCGCGCTGGACGTTGTGGTACCCGAACCTCTCCCCGCGGACCATCCCCTCTGGGACACGCAAAACCTGATTCTTACGCCCCATATCTCCGGCAACATGGCCCTCGGCTATACGCGGGATGAAAACGTCCGGCTGTTCTGTAAAAATCTCCTGCGGTACGCCAACGGAGAGACGCCGTCCGGCGTTGTGGACCGCGCCCGCGGGTATTGACGCCCGCGCCGGAAAATTCCGTCCCATTCTTATATCGGCACAGTTTCCCGGTCCCGTAAGGACCTGTCAGCACGGTAATTTCCGGAACGGCGTACCGTTCCGCGGTCACAAAGGAGCAGAGACTATATGAACGCGTTCACTTTCTATTCCCCCACGCTGTTCGCCTTCGGAGAGGGCGCGGAGACGCAAACCGGCGAACTGATCCGGCGCTTCGGCGGACATCATGCCCTTCTGGTGTACGGCGGCGGCTCCGTCAAAAAGAACGGGGCCTATGACGCCGTGACGAACGCGCTACGGGACGCGGACATCACATGGGCCGAACTCGCCGGCGTACAGCCCAACCCCCGCAGCGGGCTGGTTTATCAGGGAATCGACCTCTGCCAGAGAGCCGGAGTCGACTTCCTCCTTGCCATCGGCGGCGGGAGCGCGATCGACACCGCGAAAGCCATTGCTTTCGGCGTACCCTATGAGGGCGACTTCTGGGACATCTTCACCGGCAAGGCCAAACTCGAACGCTGTATGCCGATCGGGGCGGTCCTGACGATTGCCGCCGCCGGAAGCGAAGGCAGTAACAGTTGCGTCATCACGCAGGAGAACGGAAATATGAAATGGGGCAGCCCGAAATCGGACCTGATCCGGCCCCGTTTCGCGGTCCTCAACCCGCGCTATACCTGTACGCTGCCCGCCTTCCAGACCGCGTGCGGCGCGGTGGATATGTTCAGCCACATTTGTGAGCGTTATTTCAGCAATACGCCGGACGTGGCCCTGACGGACCGTCTCTGTGAGGCGTTGTTAAAAACCGTAGTGGACGCCGCCCCCCGCGCGCTGGCGAATCCAAACGACATTGCCGCGCGTTCGGACCTGATGTGGACCTCGACCCTTGCCCATAACAATTCCGTGGGCGTGGGACGCGATCAGGACTGGGCAAGCCACCAGATAGAGCACGAGTTGTCCGCGTTCTACGACTGCGCCCACGGGGCCGGTCTGGCGGTGGTCATTCCCGCGTGGATGGAATACGTCATGCCGCGGAACGTATCCCGGTTCGCCCGGTTCGCGGTCAACGTATTCGGCGTGGAAATGGACTACGCCTGTCCCGAACGGACCGCCAAAGAGGGGATCCGGCGTCTGCGGACCTTCTTCCACGAATTGGGTATGCCCTCCACGCTCGCGGAAGTCGGCGGACGGGAAGAGGACATTCCCGCCATTCTGGCCCACCGGAGCCGGAAACCGAACGCTTTTCCGTTCGGGGGCCTCGTCAAAATCGGCCCGGACGACATGGCCGCCATTCTCCGCCTGTGCGTGAAGTAACCGCCGCAGATTGCGCGCTCCTTTGGGACGGAGAAAAATTAAGACTTTTGTAATATTTGGCGCCTTGTTCTTTAACATTCTTTTGGTACCTTATCCCTTGCAAGAGACAAGAACTTCTTTTCATCCAATCTTCCAAACAACGAACGGGATTGACTTATGTCAGTCCCGTTTGTTGTTCCGTTACGGCACGATTTCCCCGTACAGGGCTTCCCCATCGCTGGACAAAATCCGTACCGCACGGCATTCGTTATGGAGTCCGGTTCCGGGCGCGTACACGTCCGCGTAATTGGGCGCGTGTCCGTGAAACACGCCTTCCCGCGCCTGTTCAAAGAGAACTTCGTATGTTTCGCCCACGCAGTCCGCCAGATATTCCGCCCGCATACGCTCCGCGACCGCTTTCGCGCGCGCCGCCCGGGCTTCCTTTACCGCCTTCGGAATTTGGGGCCGGTCCGCCGCGGGCGTCCCGGGACGCGATGAGTACGGGAAAATGTGCATTCTGGCAAAGCCGCACTGACGGATAAACGCCAGTGTCCGGGTAAATTCTTCCTCGGTCTCTTCGGGAAAGCCCGTGATTAAGTCCGTGGTAATCGCGGGACGGTCAAAGGCTTCGCGCAACAGGCGCACCGATTCCAGATAGCGCGCGGTATCGTACCGCCGCCGCATTCGCTTTAACGTTTCATCGCAGCCGCTTTGAAGCGACAGATGAAATTGCGGGCAGAGATTCGGAAACACGCGCAGACGGCGGCAGAAGTCCGCGGTCACGGTCCGCGGTTCCAGACTGCCCAGCCGTACGCGCACATTCGGAACCGCGTTGCAGACGGCTTCGGTCAGGTCCGTTAAAGTCTGTCCGTTGCGGAAGTCCCGGCCCCATGAGGAAATCTCAATGCCTGTCAGCACGATTTCCCGTACGCCGTCCGCGGCGAGTTCCCGGGCCTGCCGGAGCGCGTCCGGCAACGCTTCCGAGCGTACCGGCCCGCGCGCGTGGGGAATGATACAGTACGAGCAGAAATTGTCACAGCCGTCCTCCACTTTCAACATGGCCCTTGTGCGCCCCGACAATCCCCCGGCGGGGAGCAGTTCAAAAGTACGGCGCGTCCGGGGGTCGTCCAAGGTCTCCCGGGCCGCTTCCGTACGGCGTTCGGCGGCCTGTTCCAACAGCGTCACAAATCCCGTACGGTCCCCGGTGCCCGCTATCAGGTCCACGCCCAGCGCGCGCACGTCCGCCGGGACAGTCTGCGCGTAACAGCCGCACACCGCCACCACCGCGCCCGGATGTTCCCGCCGTACGCGCCGGATGATCTGCCGGGACTTCTGTCCGCTGACTGCCGTCACCGAACAGGTATTGACAATGTAGACGTCCGCCTCCGCGGCGAACTCCGTCACGGTGTGTCCGCGCTCCCGCAACAGTTTTTCTATGGCCTGTGTCTCGTACTGGTTGACTTTACAGCCAAGCGTATAAATTGCCGCTCTCATGCCGGTTCTCCTTGCGTTTCGCGCCCAAGGCGGTTATAATGGGGTTCACGTGGTATTCTTTATGTAAAGTAAGGAGGCTTGACCGCTTATGATTTATCTGGACTACGCCGCGACAAGCCCTGTGCCGGAACCAGTCGCGGACACCATGTGCCGCGTCTTACGCGAGCAGTACGCCAACCCCAGCGCGCAGTATCAGGCCGGACAGGCTATGCGCCGGCAAGTCGAGCAGTGGCGTGAGACGGTCGCGGCGGCGCTGGACTGCGCGCCGGAGCGGTTGTCGTTCACGTCCTGCGGCACGGAGGGGGACGTGTGGGCCATTCGCGCGGCCTGCTGGCGGAACCGCCGGACCGGGCGTCACATTGTCGCCACGTCCGTGGAGCACAACGCCGTACTGGAGACGCTCAAATGGATGGAGCGCGAACAATACGCTGTGACGTACGTCCCGCCCCGCGCGGACGGGTCCGTTGACGCCGATACCGTACTGTCGGCCGTGCGGCCGGATACCGCGCTGGTGTCCGTCATGCTGGTGAATAACGAGTTGGGCAACCGCTATCCCGTGGAGGACATCGCGCGGCGTCTGCGGGAGCGTTTCCCCGACACATTGTTTCATACGGACGCCGTACAGGGTTTTTTAAAAGTTCCGTTCTCCGCGCGGACTTCCGGCGCGGATTTTGTCACGGTCTCCGCGCACAAAATCGGCGGCCCCAAGGGAATTGGCGCGCTGTACATCGGCGAACGCGTCAGGGACCCGCGGCCGCTGTTGCCGGGGGGCGGACAGGAACGCGGTCTCCGTTCCGGTACGGAGGCCACCGCGCAAATCGCCGGATTCGCGAAGGCCGCGGAACTCCGGAGCGGCAATCTGTCCGGGACGTTCGCGCGCCTGTCGGAACTCCGCGCCTACGCGCTGGCGAAACTGTCGGAAGTTCCGGATTTACGGGTTATCAGCCCGCGGACGGAGTGCGCGCCGCATATCCTCTCCGTGGCCCTGACGGGCTGGCCGAGTCAGAACGTTGTCACGGACCTGTCCGCGCAAGGGATTTGTATTTCCGCCGGGTCGGCCTGTCATCAGGGGAAGCCAAGCCACGTTGTAAAGGCGCTGGGCCTTCCGCCGCGCGTACGGCAAAGCGTCATCCGGCTGAGTTTCGGCCCGGAGACGTCCCGCGCGGACATTGACGCCTGTGCCGCCGCGCTCCGCCGCCACCATGACGAACGCCTTCCCATGCTCTAATCTTCCAGTTTTACGACAATGTACCCGTCTATAATCCGGATGGAGCCGTCGTCCGGATAACAGGGCATGGCACGGACCGTTTCCATGTCCGCGAGCGTCAGGACGTCTTCCGCGGAGGCCGTGGGCTGATGGAAGCCGAGATAATGCGTCATGTAACTGAGTCCGGCTTTTCTGTAGTTGGATGCTTCCGTATAGCCGCCGTAACGGTGCGCGCTCCCGCGGTAGACGCTGTTGGTAAACGTCCGGTCCGTGATATTCTCCCCGACAAAGGCAAGGTACAGGTCTTGCCGGTAGCCCGGAAGAGTACGGATACGGGTTGCCATGGAGGCGAAATAATTTTCTGTCTGCCGGTTGGTGTAGTAGAGGACCATGTAGTTTTCGTTCGACTGCCAGACGTAATTGGCGGACGTGAGCAGGAGCAGGACGGACAACGCCGCCGCCGCGCCCTTGCGCAGTACGCGTACCGCCACGCCGCCGCGTTCCCGGACGCATTCCAGCAGGACGAACGGCAGAAAGAACGCCGTCACGGCTCCGTAGACCATGCGCCCGAAAATACTGCTGTGGTAGCACATGATCACAATACTGAACGCGCCCGCCGGAAAGAGCGTGAAATAGAGCGCGTTTAACAGTTTGACGCCTCTTTCCGCGCGTCCGCGGACTTCCAGCCACAGGAACAGAACCGCGGAGAGCAGAAGCGAACAGAGAAAGCCGAACCGTATCACGGGCGTGTCGTTGACGGCGTACTTCGCGTGAAACGGCAGGTTGAAAAAGTTTTGATAAGTCGCGGCGATCATGTCGGGAAGTTCGCTGACGGAGATACTGCCCATCTGGTCAATCTGCTGGTATTCGTTGAGTACCTGTCCGCTGTGGGAGAGGGAAAGACGCAGTACGACCATGTAGAAGAGCGCGCCCAGAACGAGAACCGACAGAAACCGTACGCCTTCCAGACACAGTCTCAGCGCGGACGGCGGACGCTCCGCGCAGCCGTAACGCAGGAGGATGAGCAGGAACAGCGCCGCCGCCACGGGCAAGTACGCCTGATAAATGCCCAGTGACAGCGTCATACAGACGGAGGCGGGCAGAATTCCGTACAGTCCGCGCACGTTTTTGGCCCAGTAGACGCCCACAACCGCCAGCAGAAGCGCGAACGAGTAATAGCCCACGGTGAACATGAACAGCATGGTCATGGCGAGGCTCGGGAACGTCACGAACAACGCGCCGGTCAGCGCCCGGAACGGACGGGCGCGGAGTTCGAGTACGGACGCCGTCAGGCACGCCGCCAGCGCGACCAGTACAATGGACAGCAGTCCGTTAAAAAGCGGGAGCGTATTCGTGCCCCAGAGCGTCCGCAGAGTTTCGGCCAGCCATTCCAGAAACCAGCGTCCGGAGGAAATGCCGGCCCCGTATCCGCCGGGGGTGTTGGAGATGTTGTCCTGATTGTTCAGCACGTTGAGCATAGCGAACCCGTACGCGGCCAGACCGGCGCAGACCGTGACAAGAAACGTCTCCCGGTAGTCCCTGACAACGGTCCGGACCCGTGCGCGCGCGCGTTCTCCGTACGCTTCCGCGTCCGCGAGAAAGTTTAGAACGCGTTCCGACATTTTCAATGTCTCCTTCCTGAAACCGGCGCACAATTCGGGCCTTCGCTCCGGACTGTGCGCCGTTGCCGTTACGACAGACTGTAACCGCTAAGGTAAATCAGCGGGTTGATTCGCGTTCCGTTTTCGGTAATTTCAAAGTGAAGGTGCGGCCCGGTGGAATGTCCCGTGGAACCGGTCAGGCCGAGAATGTCGCCCTGTGACACGACCTGTCCGGCCTCTACCAGACGCGCGCTCATGTGCGCGTACAGCGTGGTATTGCCGCTCCCGTGCGAGACGACCACAAAGTTTCCGTACGAGCTGGAATACTGCGAGATGATGACGGTCCCGCCTTTCGCGGCGTGTACCGCGGTTCCGTAGCCCACGCCGCCGATGTCCACGCCCTTATGGTTCGTGGAGCCAATGCCGCCCGGGGACGCCCGTCCGCCGAACGTGGACGTAATCCGGCGGCTGTTCACGGGCCAGATGTAGCCGCCCAAGCCTTCCGAAACGGTAAAATCGTCCAGTTCCGCGCTCATCCGTTCCCGTAAGGCCCGATAGGCTTCGACTGCCTCCGCTTCGGCCCGAATCCGCGCTTCCTCCTCCTGACGCGCCAGCTCTTCTGACAGACGCACAATTTCGCCCTGAATCTGTTCCGCCTCTTCCGTGAGGATGTCCCGGCTGGCTTCCGCCTCCGTCCGGCTGGCCTCCAAGTCGATAATCAACTGGTTGGCCGCCGTCCGCTGGGTATCGAGTTCGGTCTTTTTGTCCAGAAGGGCTTGATTCGCGGCCTCAAGTTCGCGTTTTTCGTCCGTAAGCTGGGCCTGTTTTTCGGAAATTTCCTCCTGCAACGCTTTCAGGTCGTTCATCACGCGCCGGTCCGACTCCATGATTTCGCTGACGAAATCCAGCCGCGTGAGGAAGTCCACGAAACTGGTCGCGCGTAAAAGAATCATCCAGCAGTTCATGCGGCCCTGCTCTTCCATGGCCCGGACACGCTGACAGAACAGGTCATATTGTTGCGCTTCCCGGGCTTTCGCGTCCGCAAGTTCGCCTTCCGTCACGTCAATGCGCTGTTCGTAGTCCGTGATACTCGTTTCCAGCGCGGAGACGTCCGCCTCGATTTGAGATATTTCCGCGTCCAAGAGGGCCTTCCGTTCCAGCGCGGCGGCAATGTTTGAGGAATACGTACCGATTTCTTGTTCGAGCGCGTCACGCTCTTCCTGAAGGCCGTTGGCCTGTGTAATGAGCGTATCAATTTCGTCCTGTGTGACGGCGAAGGACGGCGGGAGCGCCGCCGTAAGCGTCAGAAGCGTCAGCAAAGCCGAAAAAAACGTGACGGTTACGCGTTTGGCTTTTTTCATGCTCAGATTCCATCCTTTTCCAAAATAGATTAGACGTCCAGAAACCGCCGGATAGCGGTCAGACTTCCGCCGATTCCGACAAGCATTCCCGTGCCGAAGAAACTGCCCAGTACCGGGAGCCAGATCCGCGCAAAGGGAAGGATTTCAAACAGTCTCTGCGTGTCATTGTCGGCGATCGCGCCCGTGACGGCCGCGTAGAGGCCCCATTGCAGGAGAAACGCCACGCCCGCGGCAATGACGCCCATCAGAAAGCCCTCGTACACGAACGGCCAGCGGATAAAGGCGTTGGTCGCGCCCACGATTTTCATAATGGCGATTTCCTCCCGGCGGTCGTAGGTGGCCAGCCGGATGGTATTCGAGATGATGAACACGGACACGACAAACAGGACGCCAATCAACGCCGCGCTGACAATGGCCGCGACATTGCGTACGGTGACAATCCCGCTGGCCATTTCCTCGTAGTAGCTGACTTTCGCGATCCCCTCCGTATGTTCCACCCGGCGCACGGTGATGGTAATCTGTTCCAGATTTTCAATCGTCAGGGCGTACCGGTCCCGGAAAATGCCGGGGTCAAGGTCCTGAAACAGTTCCTCTTCGGGGTTCCGTTCGGTGTAGGCGTTCAGCGCTTCCTCTCTGGTGATGTACCGCGCCGCCGTGATGTTCGGAATGGCAAGCAGTTTCTCTTCGAGCGCGCGGCCCTGTTGTTCGGTCCAGTCCTCGTTGACATAGGCCACGATTTCATTGGAGTTCGACAGCGTGGAGAGGTTCATAGCCGCGTTGACCGCCACGAGCGTAAAGGTCCCCATAATCAGCAGACAGCCCACCGTCATACTGATGGCGGTAAAGCTCATCAGGCGGTGACTGCTCATGTTTTTCAGGCCCTCGCGGAAGAAGTAGACAAAGTCATGCTTAACCATAGCGGCGGCCCCCCACGTAACGCCCCACCGCGTCATGGGTCACGAGACCCTCGTCCAGCGTCACGACCCGCTTGCCGAAGCGGTTGACCAGTTCCCGCGCGTGCGTGACGACAAGGACCGTGGTCCCCATCTGGTTGACTTTTATCAGAAGGCGCATAAGGTCCATAGAGCGGTCGGGGTCCAGATTTCCGGTCGGCTCATCGGCGATAATCGTAGACGGGCGGTTGACCAGCGCGCGGGCCACGGCCACCCGCTGCTGTTCTCCGCCGGAGAGTTCCGGCGGGTAGCAGTCGGCCTTGTCCTCCAGTTCCAGTTGCCGGAGGATACGCGGAATCCGGTCTTTGATTTCGCGGGGATTGGCCCCCACGGCCCGCATGACAAAGGACAGATTGTCGTACACGGTCTTTTTTTCAATCAGGCGGAAGTCCTGATAGACCACGCCGAGGGTCCGGCGCATAAAGGGTATTTGGCGGTCTTTCAGGTTCACAATGGAAAAGCCGTTAATCATGACCCGGCCGAAAGTCGGCAGGAGTTCCCCCGTCAACAGTTTAATAATGGTAGACTTTCCGGAGCCGGACGGGCCTACCAGAAAGACAAATTCTCCGTCTTCAATGCTCAGCGTAATGCCCTGAATGGCTTTCGTACCGTTTTCGTACTCAAGCTCCACGTCTTTCAAACGAATCAAGCGATGTTCACCCCATCTCGTAACCGGTCCGGCGGGGAGGGAAAAAATGACAAAAAGAAACACTCCCTCACCGCCCGAATATTATAAACGCTTCTTCCGAACATTGCAACAGAATTTCACGTTTTTTTAAGAATTTACAGTTCGTTCATGAAACATTCCGGACAATCTCTTTTTCTTGTGCGGAATGCTGGAAAACATTACATTTGCAATCCGGTTACAAATCGGTTACAATTTCTCCATTCCTTGCAAGGATTCCTAAAGTTTTACCGGCTTGGAGGATGTTATGAAGAAGATGAAGTTCCTGACATTGCTGGCGCTTGCGGCTCTGTTAAGCGTACCGGCGCAAGCCATCTGTGAGGGTCCGGTTGTCCGGCACGACACCGGCCGGACGATTGTCCGCCGCTGTCCGGGGACGTGGGGCCGCTGGACGCTTCCGGACTTCTGTCTCCCTGACAGCAAGGATACGGACACCCCCGCCGCGCCGTCTGTCCCCAACAATACCCCCGCCGCGCCGTCTGTCCCCAACAATACCCCCGCCGCGCCGTCTGTCCCGGACAACACCCCCACCGCGCCGGCCGTTCCCGACAATACCCCCGCCGTGACAACGGACGCCGGAATGTCGGATTACGAGACGGAGGTTGTCCGGCTGGTCAACGCGGAACGCGCGCGCTACGGACTCGCCGCGCTGGCGGCGGACGCGGAACTGTCCCGGGTAGCCCGCTACAAGTCGCGGGATATGCGCGAAAAGGGCTACTTTTCCCACGAAAGCCCCACCTACGGGACGCCCTTCCAGATGATGAAGTCGTTCGGCATTACGTACCGCACCGCCGGGGAGAACATCGCCTACGGCTACGGCACGCCGCAGAAAGTCGTGGAGGCGTGGATGAACTCCGAGGGGCACCGCGCCAACATTCTGAACGCCTCTTATACGCGGATCGGCGTGGGCTATGTCGCGGACGGGCACTACTGGACGCAGATGTTTACGGGATAACGCGCCTTGCCCGGCGTATCAGAAAATAAAAAGACCCCCTTCCTTTTTCCGGGAAACTGTGGTAGAATGCGCTTCGCATATAGAAAGACACCACAGAAAGGAAGGACAAAATCATGAAAACCGGTCTTGTTCTGGAAGGCGGCGCTCTCCGGACCATCTTTTCCACCGGCGTATGCGATGCGCTTCTGGACACGGGCGTACCTCTGCCGGATTATACCATCGGCGTATCCGCAGGGATCGCCTACGGCGTCAGCTACCTTTCCCGCCAGAGCCGCCGGAACCTGAAACTGGTCTCCGCGTACGTACGCGACCGCCGTTATATGGGAATGCGAAACCTGTTAAACCCCCATAACCGCGCCTATTTCGGCCTCAAATTCGTTTACGACACCATTCCCAATGAGCTGATACCGTTCGATTACGGCGCCTTTCACGCCTACCCCGGGGAAGTGGAGGCCGTGCTGACCAATCTGGAGACCGGACAGCCCGAATACTGGACCGTCCCGCGTGACGACCCCTCGAATCTGGTCTTGCAGGCCACTTGTGCCATCCCCGTGATGTTTCCGCCCATTGAGGTGGAAGGGCAACTGTACTTTGACGGCGGCTGTTCGGACCCGATTCCGTGGCGGCGGGCCTTGGAGGCCGGATGTGACCGCGTGGTTGTCATTCTCACGCGCGAACGGGACTACCATAAGCGTTTCGACAGCGCAAAGAGCATGGAACTTATGTTCCGCAAGTATCCGGCCTTTGTGGAGACCATGCGCCGCCGTACCGACCGGTACAACGACACCCGCGCGGCCCTGTTCGCGCTGGAAGAGGAAGGGAAAATTATGGTCATCGCCCCGGACGACACGCTCAAATGCGCGCGTACGGAACGGGACTTGAACATCATCCGCGCCCTGTGGCAGCAAGGCTACTTTATCGGCCGCCGTCTGTCCGGCACGGTCCGCCGTTTCTGGAACGCCCCCGCCTGATACGCGCAAAAATCCCCGGCCGCGGCCGGGGATTCCGTTCGTCATGACGCGTTTAGTCCTCAACGGGCTTGAACTCTTCCTTGCCCGCGCCGCACACCGGGCACACCCAGTCCTCCGGCAAGTCCTCGAACGCCGTGCCCGGGGCAATGTCATTGTCGGGGTCGCCTTCGGCGGGGTCATACACGTATCCGCAAGGGTCGCACTCGTACTTTTTCATGATGTTTTTCTCCTTTTCCTTATTATTTTCCATTCACGGAACGCGGAAGCTCTCCCGCGCCGGGAATAGTTTTACGCTTCGCCATAGGGTCCGCTTTCCTGCGGCGTCTCTCCCTCGCCGGAGCAACGCTTGGCTGTGTCGAAATAGTCCAGCTCCACGCACTGGTAATTGGCCCGGTAGTATATGGACACCGCCAGTTCCCATACGATAATCAGCGCCTGCCAAGCCATCCACGGGACGCCGAACACGTCCGGGCTTACATACTTCATGACGTCCTGAAGGTTCCAGTAATCCGCGGCGCCGACAATGCCGTAAACCTGTATTTGCACGTTCTGACGATACAGCAGATCCGGCAAGGCCGCCAGCAGCGCCCAGCCAAGATAACTCATATCCAGCGTGAAAATCTGCCACTTGAAGCCTTGCGTCTGACGTTTGCTCATGGCAATGGCCCCCGTCACGCCCAAGTCCGGGTTCTCCAACAGGTTGTAGAGCGCGAAACGGTAGCGGTAGAAGGCAACGATACCCGGAATCAGGAAGAGCATGGACCACAGGCCGATCAGAACGGCCTTGACCAGCGTCAGCAGAATGACTTCCCCGGCGAAGGCGAACCCATCGAACAGGGTCAGGTACTCGGCCCGCTCCCCCCTGCGGACGGCCATGCAGTAGAGCACGAAGCCCGCGTCCAGCACTATGGACAGCATGGCGGTCAGCACGACCAGAAACATATAGAACGGGTTGATACCTCCGCCAATGGATTCTAAAAGAGAAAGAAGCGCCTTTAATCCCAGCCAGAGCGCGACCATTTTTCGCGGCGAAACCTGCGCGGCGTCCAGCAATTCCCGGGCGCGCGCTTTGCAAGCACCCCGGTCGATATGTTCTGTCACAGCGGACCCCCCTGTAAAGCGGCTCTCCGGCCGCTCTCTTTTGTGCCGCGTGTTCAGCGCGGTCCATGGGATACAGTTTGCCACGTATCCGGCGAAGTGTCAATAGAAAATTTCAGTTTTCCCGGGATTTTTACGGACCTGTAAGAAAAAGTCCCGCTTTTTCGGTTGCGGTTTTCCGGACGGTATGCTATAATCAGCACACTTTGAGAGAAAAGCGGAGGCGTGCCCATGCCTGTTGCGTACTTTGTGACCCGGGGCATCGTCCTGCGGGAGACCGTGACGCGGGAAAGCGATAAAATTCTGACGCTTCTGTCGGAGGACCGCGGCAAAATGCCGGTCATTGTGCGGGGAGCCAGACGGAAAAACAGCCGTTTCGCGGCCGCGGCCCAGTCTCTGGCGTGGTCGGAGTGGACCCTGTTCCGGCGCGGCGACTGGTACCACGCCAAAGAGGGAAACACCATCGAACTGTTTTCCGGCCTTCGGGGCCGTCTGGAAACGCTGTCGCTCGGGTTCTACTTCGCGGAACTGGCGGAAGCGGCGGCCGTAGAAGAAGCCCCCGCGCGGCCCCTGCTCCGGCTTCTGCTCAACGGCCTTTACGCCCTCTCCGCGCTGTCAAGGCCGCTGCCGCTGGTGAAAGCCGCCTTTGAACTGAAATTTCTATGCGTGGCGGGGTTCGCGCCGCTGGCGGATTCGTGCGCGTACTGCGGAAGGCCCGACCCGCCCGATCCCATGCTGGACACCGTGCAAGGCGTGTTACACTGCCGGAACTGCGCCCCCGGAAACGCCGGAAACTCCGTGCCGCTGTGTCCGGCCTCCCTGTCGGCCCTGCGCCACGTGGTCTACGGGGACGAAAGGCGTCTGTACTCGTTCCGCCTCGCCCCGGACGCCCTGAAACGATTCGCGGACGCCGCGGAACGCTTCCTCTTTGTCCAGATGGAACGCCGCTTCCGGACGCTCGAATTTTACAAAAGTCTCTTGCCGTTGAAAGAAACCGGCCTATGACAGACCTTGCCTTCGGGCCTTACCGGACGCGTACCGACCCGGAACGGACACGCGCCTATTACGCCGCGCGGACGCCGTGGCCGGTCTGCGACTGCGCCGGGTGCCGGAACTTCCTCCGGGCCGTCCGCACGTTACCGGAAGCCGTCACGGACCTTTTCCGCGCGCTCGGCCTCGACCCGCTCAAACCCGCGGAAGTCTGCCACTACGGCGGGACGCGCCGCAACGTGTGCGCCAGCGCATGGTACCACGTCCACGGCGAACTGCTCGGCGGCGGGGCGGGACCCGCGCCAACGCTTGCGGACGGCGTCTCGGTATCCTGTGACGCGGCGTGTGATTTGCTCCCGGAGGATTTCCCGCGTCCCTGTTTTCAGGTCGAATTCTGGTTTGACCGTCTGCCGTGGATTCTCCCTGAACCGAATCCGTATTCATCTTCCTGACAGGAGTGAGCCTATGAGCGAACTTACCGAAAAATCCGTCCGTACTCTGGAACTCCCCCGCGTGCTGGAACTCCTTTCGGCACAGGCTGTCAGCGCGGAGGCGAAAGAACGTTCTCTCCGACTGCGTCCGGAAGTCGAGCGGGAGGACGTGGAACGCCTGCTCAATGAGACGGACGCCGCACGCGCTATGATTGGACTGCACGGAAGCCCGTCCTTTTCCGGCGTGAAGCCCATCGCCGAAGCCCTTGACCGCGCCGAACGCGGCGGGGCGCTCAACCTCCACGAACTCCTGACGATTGCCGGAGTGCTGACCGCCGCGCGCCGGACCCGCGAATACTTCCCGGACGAACAGCGGGAACGGACCGCGCTGGATTCGTTTTTTCTGTCCCTGCGCGGCAACCGGTTTCTTGAGGAGAAAATACGCCGCTGTATCCCGGACGAGGATACCGTGTCGGACGCCGCCAGTCCCGAATTAGCCGACATCCGCCGCCACATGAGAATGGCCCAGTCGAAAAGCCGTCAGATTCTGCAAAAAATCATCACGTCCCCCAGTTACGCGAAAATCCTGCAAGAGTCCATCATCACCCAGCGGGACGGACGCTTTGTCGTCCCGGTCAAGGCCGAACAGCGCGCCGCGCTCCCCGGACTGGTCCACGACATTTCCGCGTCCGGCGCGACCGTGTTCGTGGAACCCATGGGCGTGGTACAGGCCAATAACGAACTCATTGAACTGCAAGCCAAAGAACAGAAAGAAATTGACCGTATCCTTGCCGAACTGTCCAATGACGCCGCCGCGCACCGCCGCGAAATGGAGGACGATTACAACACCCTTGTCCGTCTCGACCTCATCTTTGCCCGCGGACAGCTCTCCTACCAGATGGACGCCGTACGGCCCGTTCTGCGCCGGGACGGGGCCATTCACCTGCGCAAGGCCCGCCACCCGCTCCTTGACCCGAAATCCGCCGTGCCGATTGACCTATCCCTCGGAGAAGAATTCGACACGCTGGTGATTACCGGGCCGAATACCGGCGGAAAAACTGTCAGCCTGAAAACGCTTGGCCTCCTTACGTTGATGGCGCAATGCGGCCTGCACATCCCCGCCGGGGACGGAAGCGTACTCTCCGTTTACGAGCGCGTCCTTGCCGACATCGGGGACGAACAGAGCATTGAACAGAGCCTTTCCACGTTCTCCGCGCACATGACCAACATTGTCTCGATTCTACAGGAAGCCGACTCCGCAAGCCTGCTTCTGTTTGACGAACTCGGCGCGGGAACCGACCCCGTAGAGGGCGCCGCGCTCGCGATTGCGGTAATTCAGCACGTCCGCGCGCTCGGCGCGAAGTCCGCCGCCACAACCCATTACGCGGAACTGAAAACCTTTGCCATGACCACGGCGGGCGTGGAAAACGCGTCCTGTGAGTTTGACGTGGAGACCCTCGCGCCCACGTACCGCCTGATTATCGGTATCCCGGGCAAGTCGAACGCGTTCGCCATCTCGCGCCGGCTCGGACTGCCGGAAGAAATCATTGCGGACGCACAGGCCCAGATGAGCGGGGATACGGTCCGCTTTGAGGACGTCCTGACGCGTCTGGAAGAAAAGCGTCAGGCGTTGGAACGCCGGGACACGGAATCGGAACGCCTCTACCGTCAGCGGGAAGAGGACGCGAAAAAGGCGCGGGAATTCCGGGAACAGATGGAGCGCGCCAAGGAACACGCCCGGAGCCGTGGGGAGGCGGAGGCGAAACGTCTGCTCAAAGACGCCCGGACCGCCGCCGACGGCGTCTTTGCCGAACTGGACGCTTTGCGGAAAGCGTACGAAAAGGCCCTGCTCGAAGGCGGCTCCGTGGCGGACTCCAACGAAATCCGAACGGCCATGCGGCGGAAACTCAATGAGGCGGAGGACGCCCTTTCCCATCCCGACCCCAGACAGGAACCGATTCCAAAACCAAGCCGGCCCATCCGTCCGGGGGACCTTGTGGAAATTCCCGGCGTACGTACCCCGGCGGAAGTGGTCAGCGTGGACGGGCAGACCCTGCGTCTGAAAGCCGGACCCGTCAATATGAAAGTCAACGCCTCGGAAGTGCGCCTGATCGAAGGCCCGGAACGCGTGGCGCTCCAACAGCCCGCCGCGCGTAAAAAACGGGGTACGCCCGTTTCCGCGCCGAAGGGCGGCGTGACGGTTTCTCTCCGCTCCGCCGCGCAGAGGGAACTTGACATCCGGGGCATGGAGACCATAGAGGCCGAAAGCGTGGTGGAAAACTTCCTGTCCGGCGCCGTTATGGGACATTTGGAGACCGTGGTCATCATTCACGGCAAGGGTACCGGCACCCTGCGGAAAGCCGTACACGCGTTGCTCAAGCGCAACAAAGCCGTAAAGAGTTACCGTCTGGGCGTCTACGGGGAAGGCGAGGACGGCGTAACGGTGGTGACGCTGAAAAAGTAAAACGCCGGAGCGCAAAGGACAAAACGACAAGGGAATGGAGAGTTGTTATGCAAACACTTGAAAAGCAGTTTCATATTCACTGTACGCCGGGGGATGTGGGCCGCTACTGTATCCTGCCCGGCGACCCCGGACGCGTGCCCGATATCGCGGCCCTGTTCGATGACGCGCGGGAGGTGGCGTACAACCGGGAGTTTCGCGTCTGGACCGGCTACCTGCTGGGCGAAAAGGTCACGGCCTGTTCTACGGGAATCGGCGGCCCGTCCGCCGCGATTGCCATGGAAGAGCTTCACAAATGCGGCGCGGACACCTTCCTGAGAACCGGCACCTGCGGCGGCATTGACCTGAACGTCCGCTCCGGCGACATTGTGGTTGCCACGGGCGCGGTACGTTACGAGCATACCAGTTTAGAGTACGCGCCGCCGGAGTTCCCCGCCGTGGGAAATCTGGACGCCGTGAACGCGCTGGTTCAGGCCGCCAAAACGCTCGGACTGCCCGTCCACGCGGGCGTGGTGCAGAGTAAGGACAGCTTCTACGGACAGCACAGCCCGGAGGCGTCCCCGGTCAGTTACGAACTGCGCGCGAAGTGGGAGGCGTGGAAACGCTTGGGCGTCAAGGCCAGCGAAATGGAGACCGCCGCGCTTTACGTGGTCGCCGCCGCGCTGGGCGTACGTTGCGGGGCCTGTTTTCACGTCATCTGGAATCAGGAGCGCGAACAGGCCGGGCTTGACCAGAATATGAGTACCGATACCGCCGCCGCCGTACGGGTTGCCGTGGAAGCCCTCAAGGGACTGATTGCCGCGGACCGTAACGGGTGACTTTTCCATGATGGAGGACAGATGTATGAGAAAACGAATGCTTTCTTTGTTCTGCGTACTGGCCCTGTTTCTGACGTATCTTCCCGCTGTCCCGGCGCTGGAAGGGGAGGCCCGCCGCGCCGCCGACACCTTAATTACCCTCGGACTGCTGGAAGAAGGAACGTACGACGCCTCCGCCCCGGCCAACCGTGCGGACGCCGTTGTCATGCTGGTCAAACTCTCCGGCGGGACGGTTCCGGAAGCCGGAAGAAGTTCCCGCTTCCGGGACGTCCCCAAAGAGGCGGACGCCTTCGTATCCTACGCCGTGGAACAAGGCTGGGCGGACGCCGTTTCCGCCACGTCCTTCGGCGCGGACCAGAATATCATGGCCAATGACTGGTTTGTCATGCTTCTGCGTATGCTGGGCTATGACGAGTTCACGCCGTCCGATGCCGCGATGTTCGCGCGGCGCGTTGGACTGAGTTCCCGCGCCTATACCGGTATTTTCACCGTGGGCGACCTGTGCGAGTCCGCGCTTGACGCGTTGCGCTGTTCCTATCCGGACGGCGGCGGCGTGCTGGAACGTCTGGTGGAGCGGGGCCTATGCGCACGGTCCGCCGTCAGCGCGCTGGGGCTGGACCGTCCGGAACTGACCGCCCGTCAGATTTCCGACCGCTATATGTCCGCCGTGTTCAGCATGGCTCTTTACGAAACGGAAGGGGAGATTGCCGAAAGCGCGCCGTCCGCGGACGCCAGCGGCTTCTTTATCAGCCCCGATGGGCTGGCCGTGACCAATTACCACTCCATTGACGGCGCCATACAGGCCGTTGCAACGCTCGTGACCGGGGAGTCGTTCCCCGTGGAGCGCGTGATATGGTACGACAAAGAAATGGACCTTGCGGTTATTCGCGTGTCCCTCACCACGCTGGACGGACAGCGCGTCCCGCGCTTCTCCGCGCTGGAACTTGTCGGGACGGCCGACCTTCGCCCCGGCGATGTCGCTTACACGCTCAGTAATCCGCTGGGACTGGGTCTGGCGGTCAGTTCGGGCGTCATCAGCGCAACGGCCCGTGAAGTCGAACGCTACAGTTTGCCGTGCGTCATGAACACCGCCGACATCTCACAGGGCAGTTCGGGCGGCGCGCTGTTAAACGTGTTCGGGCACGTCGTTGCCGTGACTTCGGGCGCGTACCGTGTGGGGAACAGTATGTATCTGGGCGTGCCGGTGGACATTGTCCTTACGCTGGACCTCAGCGCGGAGGGCGACACGCTCCCGGACGTTGCCGCCAGAGAGGCGGAGAAGGACGGCGAATCGGACGAACAGGAAGAAGAGGAGGAGCCGGAGCGGAACGCGCCCGCGGCGCGCCGGACAGTATAAGGACCGAACCGGAAGGACCGGCCAATGAGAATACAGGAGGACGAAACAATGTACGAAACCATTCGTTACGAAAAGACGGAAGCGGTCGGCGTGATTACCATCAGCCGTCCGAAGGCCCTGAACGCCCTGAACGCCGCCGTTGTCGGCGAACTGGAACAGGTTCTCAGCGAAATCGAACGGGACCCCGAACTCCGGGCGTTGATTATCACGGGGGAAGGCCGTTCGTTTGTCGCGGGGGCCGATATCGGGGAACAGTGCCCCATGGACATTGCGCAGGGCCGGAAATGGGGACAGCGCGGCAGCGCCGTCATGCGGCGGATCGAGAAGCTGGAAATTCCCACGATTGCGGCGGTGAACGGGTTCGCGCTTGGCGGCGGCTGTGAGCTTGCCATGTCCTGTGACATCATCCTTGCCGCGCTCCCCAACGCCGAGGGCAAGGGCGGCGCGAAATTCGGACAGCCCGAAGTGGGACTGGGTATCACGCCGGGCTTCTCCGGCACACAGCGTCTGCCCCGGCGCGTGGGCGCGGCCAAGGCCAAGGAGCTGATTTTCTCCGGTAAGATGATTGGACCCGAAGAGGCAATGCGTATTGGACTTGTAAACGCGGTGTACGCCCCCGAAGCGCTCATGGACGGCGCCATGGAAATGGCGAAATCGTTCGCGGCAAACGCGCCGATTGCGGTCAAGTACAGCAAGGCCTGTATCGACCGGGGCCTTCAGATGGACATTGATGACGGTATCGCGCTGGAAAACGAACTGTTTGCCATGTGTTTCGCCACGGAGGACCAGAAGGAAGGCATGGGCGCGTTTTTGGAGAAACGCAAGGAGAAGCATTTCCGGAACCGTTGAACGGAACGGAAAACCGCCGGGGCGTCCCGGCGGTTTTTGTTGCCCTGTTACGCGAAATGCTTGGCCGTTTCAAGGGCAAGTTTCATCATCTCATGGAAGGATTCCTGCCGCTCTTCCGCCGGGAGGGCTTCCCCGGTGAAAATATGGTCCGATACGGTCAGGATGGCAAGGGCCTGTTTATGCAGAGACTGCGCGGTCCAGTACAGGCCGGCCGACTCCATTTCCACGCCCTTGATGTCGAATTTCCGACAGGCTTGGCGTACCGCGTCACTGTCCCCGTAGAACACGTCCGAGGAAAAGACCTGTCCGACCTGAACGGGAATGCCCAACGCTTCCGCCGTCTCCGCCGCCTTGCGGAGCAGAGGCCATGACGCGGCGGGGGTAAACTGTCCGGGGAAACGGTACTGCGCGGCAAAGCCGGAATCCGTGGAGGCGGCCAGAGCAAGGATGACGTCCCGCAAATGCGTGTTTTCGCTCACGCCGCCGGCCGATCCGATCCGGATAATGGATTCCACGCCGTAAAAGGAATACAGCTCGTACGCGTACAGGCTCACGGACGGAATGCCCATGCCGTGGCCCATGATGGAAAGGCGTTTACCCTGATAGGCGCCCGTAAAGCCGAACATATTCCGCACGTGATTGAAACAGACGGGGTTTTCAAGATACCGTTCGGCCACGTACTTGGCCCGCAGGGGGTCTCCGGGCATGAGCACGACTTTGGCGATGTCGCCCGCTTTCGCTTCGTTATGAGGGGTCGGGACTGGCATAGTGAACGCTCCTTTCGTGAACAGTGCTTTCAGTTTACACAATTCACGGCGTTCTGTCAACACCGGCGTGTACGAGTTTTTCCAGACGCGCGGCAACGGCGTCTAAAAACTGTTCGCTGTCGACTACGCGCGTATGAAACCCGGGGTCCACCAGTCCGGCCAGATCGCCGGTCATGGTACCGCTGTGGAGGGTGTCCAGACAGGCCGCTTCCATCATGTCGCCGAACGCGGACAAATCCGGCAGGCCGTCCATTTCGCCGCGCTTGCGGAGCGCGCCGGACCACGCGTAAATGGTGGCCATGGGGTTGGTGGACGTCTTTTCCCCTTTGAGGTAGCGGTAGTAATGTTTGGTGACGGTTCCGTGCGAGGCTTCGTACTCGTAGACGCCGTCCGGGGAGACCAGAACGGACGTCATCATAGCCAGCGAGCCGAACGCGGTGGCGATCATGTCGCTCATGACGTCCCCGTCATAATTTTTAAGCGCCCAGATAAAGCCGCCCTTGGAACGGATCACGCGGGCAATCGCGTCATCAATGAGCGTGTAGAAGTACGTCAAGCCGAGGCGGTCGAACTGCGGCTTGTAACGCGCATCGTACAGTTCCTGAAAGATTTCCTTGAACGCGGCGTCATAGACTTTGGAGATGGTGTCTTTCGTGGAAAACCACAGGTCCTGTTTCGTGCTGACGGCGTAACGGAAACAGCTTTCGGCGAACGAACGGATACTTTCTTCCGTATTGTGCTGGGAGAGCCAGACCGCGCCGCCGGAGACTTGCTGTACCGTGCGTTGAATGGTATTCCCGTCCCGGTCCGTAAAGGTGAACATACCGGTTCCGGGGGTTTGGGTGCGAAGGTCCACGGCCTTGTAGACGTCCCCGTAGGCGTGGCGGGCAACGGTAATCGGGGCCTCCCACGTCTTGACGACCGGTTTCAGGAAGGGAAGCGTAATGGGGGCACGGAACGCGGTACCGTCCAGAAAGGCGCGGATCGTGCCGTTGGGCGACTTCCACATTTCCGTGAGTTCCGGATACTCTTCCATTCTCTGCTGATTGGGCGTAATGGTGGCGCACTTCACCGCCACGCCCAAACGTTTTGTAGCGGCGGCGGCGCGTAACGTCACTTGGTCCTTTGTGGCGTTACGGTTCAGCAGGCTGAGGTCATAGTATTCGGTTTTGAGGTCCACAAAGGGCAGAATCAGCTTTTCCTTAATCCACGCCCAAAGAATCCGGGTCATTTCATCGCCGTCCATCTCCGCCAGCGGAGTGGACATTCTGATTTTCGCTGACAAACTATCACACCTTTTCGCAAGATCAGATACCAAGCTGTATCCAGAGGCGGTTGTACAAGGCCCGGACATTAGGCGGGGTGTTTTCGTACATCTCGCACCGTTCCAGCACTTCCGGGGGCGTCACCATGATGTCGTACAGTTCCGGATCCATGGGTTCCCCGTACAGCTCTTCGTAATAGGCCGGATACTGTTCGAGCGCTTCCGAGTTGGGGGAGGCATAGCCGATATAGTCCATATTGGCAAGGCTGGCGTCCGTGGAAGCGATAAAGTTAATCCACGCTTCCGCCTCCCGCATATGGGGCGCGTCCTTGAGGACGCACATCGCGTCCACGAACCAGTTCGCGCCCTCGTCCGGGATGACGTAGCGCAAATCCTCGTTATTTTCCAGCATGGACAGATAGTCTCCGGCATAATAAGAGGCAATCGCGGCGTTGCCGCCTTCCATTGTCTGGAATACCTCGTCCATGACTTTTCCCTGAAAGACGCCCCGTTTTGACGCTTCGTCCAGTATCCGGTAGGCGGCCCGGATTTCGTTTTCGTCCGTGGTATTGACGGAGTAACCCAAATACATCAGCGCTTCCCCGATAGCGTCCCGCGAATTGTTGATCAGCAATACTTTTCCGGCGTTGCGCTCATCGTACAGCGCGCCCCAGCTCGTCACGGGGCCGTCAATCATCGTGGGGTTGTAGATAACGCCGAGCGTACTCCAAGTATAGGGCACGGTGTACTTGTTCTCCGGGTCGTAGGAGAGGTTGCGGAAACGCGGGTCAATCAGTTGGAAATTCGGGATGTTGTCGTAGTTGAGTTCGGACAGCATTCCCTCTTCAATCAACTGCGCAATCATATAATCGGACGGGACAATGACATCGTAGTCGGCCCCGCCGCTCTTAAGGAGGGAGTACATGGTCTCATTGCTTTCGGCGGTCTGGTAGTTGACCCGGATACCGGTTTCCGCCTCAAAGCGGTCGATCAGGTCGGTGTCGATATACTCCCCCCAGCTACAGACGTTCACGACCGGGATGGACTGCGTCTCCGCGGTGAGAAAAGAAACCGTTGCCACGAAGCAGATCGCCGCCGCCGCCGTAATCCCCCACTGTACATACCGGCCGGTACGCGTGGAGAGGAAGCGGCGGAGCCGTTCCCCGAAAGGCTCTTTGCGTACGGACGGATTCCGTCTCCGCCGTTCCTGCCGGATTTCCCCCACGTTGACAATCACCAGCAGAATCAGGACCGTGAGGAACAGGAGCGTGGAAACGGCGTTGATTTCCGGCGTGACGCGGCGTTTGGTCATGCCGTAGATGGTCATGGCGAGGGTGGACGTGGAGGACCCCGCGGTAAAGTAGGAAATCACGAAGTCGTCAATGGACATGGTAAAGGCAATCAGCGCGCCGGAGATGATACCGGGCTTGATTTCCGGGAGCATGACCTTCCAAAAGGCCTGCATCCAAGTGCATCCGAGGTCCTGCGCGGCGTCCATGAGGTTACGGTCCATCTGCCGGAGTTTCGGCGCGACATTGAGAATCACGTACGGGATATTGAAGGCGATATGCGCCAGAAGGAGCGTACCGAAGCCGAGCGTGAGGCGTTCCGGGAGCACGAACGCCGACTGTACGCCGTTCAGCCACCGCGCGAAGCCGCCCCAGAACTGGAAAAACGCCACAAAAAACAGACACAGTGACACGCCCGTGACAATGTCCGCGTTCATCATGGGAATGTTGTTGACGGTCAGAAGGACATCGCGGCGGCGGCGCGGGAGGCTGTAAAGGCCAATGGCCGCGAACGTGCCCGCGAACGTTGAAATCAGCGTGGCCAGCAGGGACACCAGCAGGGTCATATACACGCTCTCAATGATGAGGCGGTTGCGCAGCATGGATTGGTACCAGTGCAGGGAGAATCCGCGCCAGACGGCGCTGCTGTCCCCTTCATTGAACGAGAAGATGATCAACAGCGCGATCGGGGCGTAAAGGAACAGGAACACCAGAGCAATCAGAATCCGGCTCCCGGTACGGCGGCTTTGCTTCATAACATCACCGCCTGTTCTTCCCCTTCCCCGAAGTGGTTCATAAGGGCCATGCACAGCACGACAATGACCATCATGACCATGGAAATGGCCGCGCCGAGGTGGGGATTGTACGCGCCGCCGAGAAACTGTTGTTCGATGAGGTCGCCGAGCATCATTTGCGTTCCGCCGCCGAGCAGACGCGAGATCGCGAATGTCGACACGGACGGGACAAATACCATGGTAACGCCCGAGAGCACGCCCGGCAGGGACAGCGGCAGAATTACGCGCCAGAACACTTGTACGGAGTTGGCCCCGAGGTCCCGCGCGGCTTCCAGAAGCTGGGAGTCGAGTTTGAGAATGACGGAGTAAATCGGGAGAATCATAAAGGGAAGGTAATTGTAGACCATGCCGAGCGTGACGGCCCCCGGCGTACGGAGCATTTGGAAGGCTTGCGCCTCCTCCCCCGTAATTCCGCTGAGGAAAGAGAACAGCCCGATTTTCTGAAACAACTGGTTCAGAAGTCCGTTATTCTCCAAAATGGCCATCCATGAATAAGTCCGCAGAAGGAAGTTCATCCACATGGGAAGCATAATCAGGGCCAGCGCCACGCGCTGAAAACCGGGGCCTTCCCCGGCCATGAAGTAGGCCGCCGGATAGCCAATCAACAAACAAATCAACGTGGCAATCGCCGCCAGACGGAACGAACGCACAAAGACAGAGGCGTAAATGCCCATATCCATGAAGTTTTCGAGCGTGGCGGCGGAATCGGACGTTGTGAAGGCGTAGACCGCCATAATGAGAATCGGAATCACGACCAGCAGGAACAGCCATACGGCGTAAGGCGCCGCCAGCAGAGACAATTTACGTTTCATTGCTCTGTTCCTCCCGCGCTTCGTCCGTGCCGTTGAGTTCATCGTATTCATCGGAGAACGAGGAGTAGTCGCCGAACATTCCGGAATACTCGCTCTTTTTCATGACGTGAATGCCGTCCGGGTCGATTTTAATGCCGATTTTCGAGCCGACCGGGGAATGGTCCGTGGTCTGAATCAGCCACTTGAAGCCCCGGAAGTCCACAATGATGTCATACTGCATGCCTTTGAAGGTCACGTTGGTTACGGTCCCCGTCAACTGCCCCTGTTCCACGGGTACAATGTCGATATCCTCCGGCCGGATGACCACATCCACCGGCTCGTTTTCGGCGAAACCGCCGTCAAGACACGGGAACTGTCGGCCGTACATCCGGACCAGACGGTCTTGCGCCATGACGCCGTCAATAATATTCGACTCTCCAATGAAGTCCGCCACGAAGGCGTTTTTGGGTTCGTTGTAGATATCCTCCGGCGTGCCAATCTGCTGGATGTTGCCCTTGTCCATGATGACAATCGTGTCGGACATGGTCAGGGCTTCCTCCTGATCGTGGGTGACGTAAATAAAGGTAATGCCGACTTGCTGTTGAATGCGTTTCAACTCAATCTGCATATCTTTGCGGAGTTTGAGGTCCAGCGCGCCGAGGGGTTCGTCCAGCAGGAGCACTTTCGGACGGTTGACCAGCGCCCGCGCAATCGCCACACGCTGCTGTTGTCCGCCGGAGAGGGCGTCCACGCGGCGGCGTTCAAAGCCTTTCAGGCTGACGGCCTCCAGCATTTCCATCACCCGGCGGTCGATCTCCTCATTGGAGAGTTTTACGCCGCGTTTACTGCCGGGTTCCGGACGCCTCTGCATACGCAGTCCGAAGGCGACATTCTCGTAGACGTCCAAATGCGGAAAGAGGGCGTACTTTTGAAAGACGGTGTTAATCTGCCGCTTATGCGGCGGGACATCGTTAATCCGCACGCCGTCAAAAAAGACATCGCCGGAGACCGGAGTCGTGAAGCCGCCGATAATCCGAAGCGTGGTGGTTTTGCCGCACCCGCTCGGGCCAAGTAACGTAAGGAATTCCTTATCGTTAATGTAGAGGTTGATGTTGTTCAGTATCGTTTCGCCGTCATACGCCATACACAGGTTTTGCAGGCGAATCAGCTCTTTGGACATGTATCCTCCCCCATTTCGTTTGATTTGATATGGATAACGCGCCGTTGCTCGGTATCATTCCAGAAGTTTTTCGAGTTGGTCATAGAGCAGTTCCCGGCTCAGCGCGCCGATTTGATAGGAATGGAGCGTGCCATCGGCGTTGAGAAAGTACGTGGCGGGAATCGCCGTGACATTGTAGGCGTACGCGCCCTCCATCTCCGTGTCGTAGCAGACCGGGAAAAGGTAGCCCTGTTCCGTGAGGAAGGACCGTACAATATCGGGAGTTTCCTGTTGGCCGTCCGTCAGGTTGGTCATCAGGAACGAAACGCGGTCCCCGTATTCGGCGTACGCCTCCTGAAAGTACGGCAGTTCCTCCCGGCACGGCGGGCACCATGTCGCCCAGAAGTTCAGTACGACCGGCTTCCCGAAGAAGTCGGAGAGGCGGACCGTTTCGCCGTCAGCGTTGAGCATTGCGAAATCAGGCGCGGCGGTTGGCACGGCTTCCGCCGTGTCGGCGACCGTTGACGCGCCGGGTCCATACTGCGCCGACAGGCGGCGGTAGGCAATTCCCGTGACCGACAGTAACGCGATGAACGCCAGCGCCATCAGCGGCACGAATTTCAGGTTACGCATACTGAGAGCCTCCTTTCACACGCCGGAGAGGAACACCATTGCGCGCTGAAGCCATCCGGTCGCCATTGCGAGGCCGGAGACAATCAGGAACGCGCCGCAAAACAGTTGGAACGCCCGGTAGTGGCGTTTGACGCGCGCAAACGCGTTTTTACACTGGTCAATCAGCACGGCCGACAACAGGAAGGGAATCCCCAACCCGAGGGCGTAGAGCAGGAGCAGGACGGCCCCGCGCAGCGCGCCGCCGGATGTGGAGGCCATCATAAGGGCGGCGCCCAGAAAGGCCCCCGCGCAGGGCGTCAGGCTGACGGAGTAGACCATGCCGAACAGGAACGCGGAGGACACGTCCCGGACTTCCCCGCGGTACTGCGTACCGTGAAGGAAGGGGAGCGGGAGGACGTCCAGATAGGACAGCCCCAGCAAAATGACGATTCCGCCGCAGATCAGACGGACAATCGTTTGATAGCGGGTCAGAAGTCCGCCCAGCGAACCGGCGAATACTCCCAACAGACAGAATACCGCGGTAAAACCGGCGATGAACGCGAGCGCGCCGGGAAGCGGTTTCCGGCCGGCGTGTCCGGAAGCGGCGGCGAAGTAGCCGATATAAACCGGGAGCAGGGGGAGGGTACAGGGGGAGAGGAAGGAGAGGATTCCTTCCAAAAAAGTGAGCAGATATTCCATGATTTTCCTTATGGCTCCATAGGCGTTGCGTGAAGGGTAACAATGTGCGTATCATAGCGGAATCGTGCCCGATTGTCAAGGAATATTTCGCTTTGCGCGCAAAATGACGGAAATCAAAAAGGAAACGCCTTGACATCAGTTTGCGTATCTGATATGATAACGGACAAATTGGAACCTGAAAATGTCCGGAAACTATGAAAGACAGGGGGATTACAACCATGAAACGGATGAATCTTTTCTCTTTTATCGCCGTACTGGCCCTGTTGACGCTGACGCTTACATCCTGCGGAAAATCTGAATTCGGCCTCACCGAAAATACCGGGAAACTGATGACAATCGAGGCGAAAAACGCGGACAAGGACGCTTTCTTTATGGCCGGTTCCCTTGAAGTCGCTGACGGAGAGCGGATTGTGATTGCTCCCAGTCTGACAAAAGGAACGGTCAGGGTAGAAATTGTCAAAGAGCCTGAGGAACAGAGCATGGAACAGCTTCCCGACATGGACGGCGAAGCGGTCATTACGGCCGATGTCAGCGGCACGGAGGAAGTGTCGGAAACGGCGCCAGCGGGGAGTTATCTGTTGAAAGCCACCTGTCTGGAAAAGGCAACCGGTACCATTCAAATGGAAGTGACGCCCGCCGCATAACCGCTGACGCGTATCATGTGGCCTGCGCCATTCTCGCGGGGAGCGACTGCTTTCTGACTACGGACGACCGATTGTTGAAGTACAGGACGGACAAAATCATGATAATGAACCCAACCGGATTCATACGGCAATGGGAGGAGAAACTATGAGTACGGCGGAAATTATGGACGCGGGCATGACCTGCCTGATCGAAAAACTGGGGATTGTGGAAGCCGAACGCTTTATATCAGTCCTCATTCGGGAAAAATCCGACTACACGGAGTGGCGGCGGCGATATTTTGACAGTTTCTCTTCCGATGATTTTCACGCCGCCGCGTTATCCTACGGAACGGAAAATCCGCTGTAGGTCGAATTCACGGAAGATATCACATGAAGATTGAACATATTGCGCTATATGCGATGGATTTGGAAGCGGCGCGGGATTTGTTTCTCAAATACCTTGGCGGACATTCCAATGAGGGATATCACAATAAAAACACGGGATTTCGCTCTTATTTCATTCGTTTTGACGATGGGGCAAGATTGGAAATTATGACGAAACCGGAAATGATAGACGCGGAAAAACATTGGAATCGCACAGGTTACGCGCATATTGCCTTTAGCGTGGGCAGTAAGGAACGGGTTGACGAATTGACCGCTCAGTTGAAGTCCGCAGGTTTTCAGGTGGTAAGCGGTCCCCGGACAACGGGCGATGGGTATTATGAAAGCTGTATTGTGTTTCTTGAGGGAAACCAAATAGAGCTTACCGTTTAGAGCAATCCAAAAAACATTGCGGATATGGCTTGATTCTTTTCAGCCAACAGGTATGATATTCCGCGGAGAAAGGAGGGAACGCGAGTACGGAAGGAGCGGGCCTTTTTCCTTTGTGTCATGTGGATTGAAATAGCCAAAATTTCCGTTTATCGGGCGCCCCATCCGCGGGACGTTTTTTCGGAGAGCCGTTCCGCGTGTCATCCGTCCGGAAAGTAGGTCTCCCGGAAAGGAACGCGCGGGACGGTAAACGTCCGTCCCCGAAGGTAGTTCAGGGAGGCGGCGTCCGTGGGGAACGCGAAGTGAAGCCGGTAAGCGTAAAGGGCCTGTCGGGTTTCCCGGAGTTTCCGGTTGACGGCGCCGTTTCCGTACTTGCCGTCCCCCAAAAGCGGACAGCCGATTTCCGCCATGGAGACGCGAATCTGGTGCGTACGCCCCGTAAGCAGACGGCATTCCACCAGCGACAGGCCGTCACGCGTTTCCAGCGTTCGATAGAGTGTGGCGGCGGAACGTCCGCCCGGGACCGGGTGACGGTAAAACGTCACCTGTTTTTTCTGTTCGTCCTTCCGCAGAAACCCTTCTATCGTTCCTTCCGGCGGCCGGGGGCGTCCCACGGCGATACACAGATAAGACTTCTCGATTTCATGCGCGCGGATTTTTTCATTGACAATCCGGAGCGTTTCGGCGTTCTTGGCGGCGATCACCAGTCCGCCGGTATTCCGGTCAATCCGGTTGCACAGCGCGGGCGCAAAGGCGTGTTCCTCCGCGGGGTTCCATTCCCCTTTCCGGTAGAGGTACGCTTGGACGTGGTGAATCAGCGTGTTGACTTTCTCCGTCTCATCGGCGTGGACGGACTGCCCCGGACGTTTGTCCGCCAGAAGCAGGTTTTCGTCCTCATAGACCACGCGCAGGTTTGGCTCGAAGCGGCGCAGAAACAGATTTTCCGCCTCCTCACTCTTGCCAAAGAACGTGTCGTTGATATATAATTGCAGGGTATCGCCGGGAGACAGACGCTCGTCACGGCTGGATTTGCGGCCGTTGACCTTGATTCGTTTCAGGCGGATATACTTCTGGGCCAGCGAGGACGGCAACAGAGGCAGATTCTTGGACAGAAACCGGTCTAAGCGCTGTCCGGCGTCATTTTTCCCGATGGTGATTTCTTTCATGCTCTCACTCCTCCGCTCTCCGGGATACGCAACGCTATCATACCTGTTTCCGGCGCGCTTGTAAAGTGAGTTTTGAAAAATGGGGTGTTGTTCATGGACAATCCGAAGCGTTCCGGCGTCAGAATGCGTCCGTTATGGACGCTGGCGGGGGCGTATCTGCTGTACTTGTCCTTTCAGCAGGCGCGGCTTTTTCTGGCAGGCGGCACGGAAACGTGTACACAGGACGTAATTTGTATTCTCAGCGCGTTACTGTTCGCGGCGGTGGGCGCGTGGACGCTCCGGCGCGAGTGGAAGTACGCGCGGGCCGGGGAGGACGCGTCCGGGGACACGGAGGGAGCGCGGGACCATGAATGACGCGTTGCTGTCGGCGGTACGGGACGGCAAAGCGTGGCTTGCGCGGTTTACCCGTACGGAGTACGCGGAAGCGTTCCGGGAGTATCAGCGGCGTTACGGGAGCGCGTGCCGGGAGGCGATACGCGCCGCCGGAAATCCGGACGCGCTGGCGGAAAGCCTTCTGGACGCGCTGTCGGACGGCTGGGCGCGTGAAACGTTCTGGAAGCGTTCCGCCCGGCGCTTTGAGGAAAAACAGATGATTTTCTGTTATCTTTCCCCGATGCTGTTGGACATGGGCGAAACGGCGTTCGCGGAATGTCTGCGGGAGGCGTGGCGGAAACGCTGGCCGAAGGACGCCTATCAGACCGCGACGTGGCGGAAATTACAGGACGGCTTCCGCCTGACGGTGATGGGCTTGGAACTCCGCCGGACGGAGGACGGAGACTGAACGAAAGGAAGAGTTACGAATGCGTCAACCGTTCGCGGACGCAATCCGTCCGGAAACGCTGGAAGATGTGGTGGGACAGCCGCATTTACTGGCCCCGGGCGCGGTACTGCGGCGTCTAATTGAACACGGCACGGAAACAAATATGGTCTTTTACGGTCCGTCCGGGACAGGCAAAACCACGGTCGCCAACATTATCGCGAAGCGTACCCAAAAGGCGTTGAGGCGTCTGAACGCGACCACGGCCTCTTTACAGGACGTCAAGGAAATTCTGTCGGAAGTCGGCACGCTGACGGCTCCCGGCGGCGTCCTGCTGTATCTGGACGAGATTCAGTATTTTAACAAGAAACAACAGCAAAGCCTCTTGGAGTTCATGGAGAGCGGACAAATTACGCTCATCGCTTCCACGACCGAAAACCCGTACTTTTATATATACGGCGCGTTGCTGTCCAGAAGCGCGGTGTTCGAGTTCAAGGCGGTTTCGCCGGAGGAGACGAAGAAGGCGGTTTTACGCGCGCTGGAACTGGTCAAGGCCCGTTCCGCCCTTCCGCTGGAATGGGAGGCGGAGCTTCCGGACTATCTGGCGGCATCGGGCGGCGGGGACGTGCGGAAGGCCGTCAGCGCGGTGGAACTGCTCGCGGAAGCCGCCATGCCCAAGGACGGGACTTTGTTCCTGACGCGCGCGGACGCCGAACAGATTACCGTCAAGAGCGGTATGCGTTACGACCGCGGCGGGGACGCCAACTATGACAACGCTTCCGCGCTGATGAAGTCCCTTCGCGGCAGTGACCCGGACGCGGCGTTACACTATCTGGCGCGGTTTCTGGAAGCGGGCGATTTGATTACCCCGTGCCGGCGTCTGCTCTGTTCGGCCAGTGAGGACATCGGCCTTGCCTACCCGCAGGCGGCCGCGATTGTCAACGCGTGCGTTGACACGGCCACCCGGCTGGGACTGCCCGAAGCGCGTCTGCCGCTGGCGCAGGCCGCCATTCTGTTGGCCACCGCGCCCAAGTCCAACAGCGTGGTGACGGCCATCGACAAGGCCATGAAGGACGTACGCGCCGGAAAAAGCGGGGACGTCCCCCGGCATTTGCAGAATGTCCACGCCGACACCACCGGGTTCGAGCATGAACAGCATTACAAGTACCCCCATTCCTACCCGCGCCACTGGGTCGAACAGCAGTACCTTCCCGACACGTTGCGCGGAACGCGTTACTATGAGTGGGGCGACAACCGCGCCGAACAGGCCGCCAAAGCCTACTGGAAAGATATCCGCGGCGAACGTTGACAGGAGGGAACCCATGGAACTGCGCGTACATGACCGGGTGGAGTTGAAAAAGCCGCACCCGTGCGGCGGGAAGGCGTGGGAGATTCTGCGCGTGGGCATGGATATCAAACTTCGCTGTCTGACGTGCGGCCACGAGCTGATGTTGCCCCGCGCAAGGGCGGAAAAGAGTATCCGAAAACTGCTCCCCGCCGAAAAAATTGAAAAAAACGATTGACAGAGTCTGTCAACCGGTGTATGCTATGGAACCGTCAGATTTTTGATTTACCGTGGACAAAAGGAGTGGACTTACCATGAGCAAAAAAACCGTACGCGTGATTTCCGTACTCTTGGCGGCCGTAATGGTGTTCGGCTTCGCCGCCACCATGATTAGCGCGCTGGTCGCGGGCGGCTGATACGCTGTCCCGCACACAGAATTTGTTTCCGCTTCCGGCGGTTACAAATTGAAACTTTTTCCATAAAACTGACATGATTTTGACATGATTTGTTAAGGATTCGCGCTTGACAATTCAAACGCAATCCGATAGAATCATGATTACGGCGGAGATGAGGAAGAGTACCCGTAAAGCGGCCGCGCAGAGAGCCTCAGGCTGGTGGAATGAGGAGGACTGTTTACGGGGAATACGCCTCGGAGCCGGTATCCGAACGGCTTTCAGTTCCGGGAAGTCCAGTAGGCGTACTCCGGGCGCGCCCGTTACAGCGCTTCCGTGCTGAGGCACGGGCAGAGGCCGTCCCCGTGAGGGTACGGCGAAGCAGAGGTGGCACCGCGATTGTTATCGCCCTCTGTCCCGGAGCGGGGACGGAGGGCGTTTTCCGCCCCGGAATTCTTGGCAAGGAGAGGGTACCATGCAAATCTATGAGGAACTCAAAGCCCGCGGCCTGTTGGCGCAGGTCACGGACGAGGCGGAAATCCGGGAACTGGTCAACAACGGCAAGGCGGTCTTTTATATCGGCTTTGACCCGACCGCGGACAGTCTCCATGTGGGCCACTTTATGGCCCTGTGCCTGATGAAGCGTATGCAGATAGCGGGTAACCGTCCGATTGCGCTGATCGGCGGCGGAACCGGTATGATCGGCGACCCTTCCGGGCGTTCGGATATGCGCTCCATGATGACGGTCGATATCATTGAACGCAACTGCGCCTGTTTCAAGCGGCAGATGGAGCGGTTCATAGAATTCGGAGAGGGGAAGGCCCGGATGGTCAATAACGCCGACTGGCTCCTCAAACTGAATTATATCGAACTGTTACGGGAAGTGGGCGCGTGCTTCTCCGTGAACAATATGCTGCGCGCGGAGTGCTATAAACAGCGTATGGAAAAGGGCCTGTCGTTTTTGGAGTTCAACTACATGATCATGCAGGCCTACGACTTCTATCATATGTACCGGACGTTAGGGTGCAATATGCAGTTCGGCGGGGACGACCAGTGGAGTAATATGCTCGCGGGTACGGAGTTAATCCGCCGGAAACTGGGCAAGGACGCGTACGCCATGACGATTACGCTTCTTCTGAACTCCGAAGGGAAGAAGATGGGCAAGACGGCCAAGGGCGCGGTCTGGCTGGACCCCGACAAGACCACGCCCTTTGACTTTTACCAGTATTGGCGGAACGTGGAAGACGCCGATGTGCTGAAGTGTATGCGTATGTTGACCTTCCTTCCGCTGGACCGGATCGAGGAGATCAGCCGATGGGACGGAAGCCGCATTAACGAAGCCAAAGAACTGCTTGCCGTGGAACTGACCACGCTGGTACACGGCGCGGAGGAAGCGGAAAAGTGTCGGGAAACGGCACGAAGTCTGTTTTCCGGCGCGGGTTCCGCGGAGCATATGCCGTCCACGGAAGTCCCGGCGGCGCAGTTCGAGGGCGGGAAAATCAGCGTCATTCGTCTGCTGACGCTCTGCGGACTGTGTCCGTCCAACGGGGAGGCCCGGCGGCTGATTCAACAGGGCGGCGTAACGGCCAACGGCGTAAAAGTCGCCGACATTGCCGCCGCGCTGGATCAGGACGATTTCAAAGGGGAAGGCGTCATTCTGAAAAAGGGGAAGAAAGTCTTTCACCGCGCCTTTACGCTCTGACGGGCATACCGGGCCGCATGACAGAATATGCTTTGCGGGGACGGGTCGCGCTACAGGACGTTTCCAATGGAGAGTTGTTCCATTTCCGTCAAAGTTTCGATTTGTTCCCGCAGGGCCTGTAATTCCGTCAGAAAGTGGACTTCGTCCCCGGCGCCGGCGTATAGAACGCACTGCTGATAAAGCGTATCCGCCCCGTTGGAGGCGTCATGCCGGGAGACTACGCGTAAATACGTTTTCCGGGACTGCCAGTCCCGGTACCCGTCCCGGACGGCATCGGCGGCCTGTGTCCACTGCTGTGCGCGGGCGTACTGTTCGGCGCGGTCGAGTTGCTCAAGCAGATTCCGGCAGTGTCCGGAGAGAATACGCGCGTTCCAGAGGGAGAAGAGCAGAAGCGCGGCCAGCGTTATAACGGGGATTCTGTAGCCCTTGGTCATATGTCCGCCTCCTTTGGAACGCACAGGACCTTTCCGTTTTCATCGAGGGTCATCAGGAACACCCCCGCCGGGGACGCCACATGATAACGGGCAAGAACTCCGTACAGCCACGTTTCATCGCGCCCGCAACCTTCCAAATTTTTACTTAACACCCGCCCATCGTTAATGACAATGACCGGTAACGTCACGTTGTCATCCGGCGCAAGCCCGAGCTGTTCGGCGGTGGGCGGCTGGTCGCGGTTCCACGGAAGGACGGACAAATGTCCGGAGTTTTCCAGCACGGCGTATTTTACGGATTCGATACTTGAAAATCCCTGTCCGCGCAGTTCTTCCAGCAGTTCGTCCAGCGTGTAACGGTTCTCCGTCATGACGGACTGCTGTAGGACGCCGTCCCGGATGAGGATGGCGGGCGTACCGCAGAGCAGTTCCCGGAAACGGAGGTTCCGTAAGGAAAGCTGACTCAGAAGCATGGAAACGGACAGAAGCGTTAAAATCGGGATAATTCCGGACAACAGAGGAATCCCGAAATCCTGCATGGGGACCGTAGCGAGGTCGGAAATCATCATTGTGAGGACCAGTTCCCCCGGTTCAAGTTCTCCGATTTGCCGCTTGCCCATCAGCCGGAGACCGACCATGATGAAAAAGTACAAAATCAGCGTACGAATTAGGGCGGTGATCATGGACAGCGTCACTTCCTTTCCGCGGGGCGGTTTCCGTTTCAGGATAACACGGGGGAATCTTTTTATACGCGGGTAATGCTTCCATACGGGAGGCTTTATCATAAAAAATACGCGGAATTCACGGAAAGGAGAATACGCATACAAGCGCCAGAACCTGTGTACAGGTAGACGAGGCGGAGAGAGAATCGAACGTTCGGCGGGTGCTCTCCCGTGGGCGCGGACACGTACACGGCTTCCAAAATATGCGGGCGACCGCAAAACAAAGGGACCGTGACCGCGTGACAAACGGCAAATGACCGCGCATTTGTCCTTGTGAATCAACTTTCAGGAGGATGACATTATGTGTGGAATTATCGGTTTTGCGGGGCATGAGGAAGCGGCCCCGATTCTGCTGGACGGTCTGGCCCGGATGGAGTACCGGGGGTACGATTCGGCGGGAATCGCGGTGCGTTCGGAGAAATGGGGCTTGCAGGCGAAGAAATCCAGAGGGCGTCTTGAGGCGCTCTATGAGCTGACCCACGGCGGCGCGGACCTTGACGGCCCGCTGGGAATCGGGCATACGCGCTGGGCCACCCACGGCGAACCGAGCGATATTAACGCTCACCCGCACATCAGCGAGGGCGGCAACGTGGCCCTTGTGCACAATGGAATCATTGAAAACTATCTGGAAATCAAGGAATGGCTCTTGCAGAAGGGCGTACACTTCCTGTCCGAGACCGACACGGAAGTTGCCGTACAGCTTCTGGAATACTACTACCGGGAATGTGACAGTATGCTGGAAGCGGTCGCGAGACTCATTCACCGGATCGAAGGCTCGTACGCGTTCGGGATTATCTGCTCCGACTACCCCAACGCCCTGATCGCGGCCCGTAAGGACGCGCCGCTCATTCTGGGCTATGGCAAAAACGGGAATTTCATTGCCTCAGACGTGACCGCCATCATCAAGCATACGCGGGACGTCACCTATATGTCCGATGGGGAAATTGCCGTTGTGACGGCGGAAAGTATTGACGTGTTCGACACGGACCTGACGCCGGTCGAGAAGAGCCGGAGCCGGATTAGCTGGGACGTGTCCGCGGCGGAGAAGGGCGGCTATCCGCACTTCATGTTTAAAGAAATCATGGAGCAGCCGGAGGCCATACAGAACACGCTTTCCCCGCGGATCCGGGACGGACGCATCGCGCTGGACAAATTTTCCATGACGCCGGAAGAGATCCGGGCGATTTCGCGTATCTTTATTGTGGCCTGCGGCTCGGCGTACCATGTCGGGATGGTGTGCAAGTACACTTGGGAGAAGCTGTTACGGCGTCAGGTGGAAGTGTCGCTCGGCTCGGAGTTCCGCTACCGGGACCCGCTGGTTGACGAACATTCCTTGGTGGTCATCATCAGCCAGTCGGGCGAGACGCTCGACACCATGGCGGCGCTCCGGGAGGCCAAACGGCTGGGCGCTAAAACGCTGGCCGTAGTCAATGTGGTCGGCTCGTCCATTGCGCGGGAGGCGGATCATGTCCTCTACACGTGGGCGGGGCCTGAAATCGCCGTTGCCACGACAAAGGCCTATTCCACGCAACTGGCCCTGCTGGACCTGATCGGGCTGTATTTCGCGGACCTGTTAGGGACCGTCAGCGCGGAGGAGTACCGGGACATTCTCGAAGCGCTCCAGACGCTCCCGGAGAAAATGCGTGTCTGTCTGGAGGACGTCCAGAAGGTGCAGTATCTGGCTTCCCGGTACTTCAACCACAATTCCATTTTCTTTATCGGGCGGAATCTGGACTACGCGATGGGCCTTGAGGGTTCGTTGAAACTGAAAGAAATCAGCTACATTCACTCGGAGGCGTACGCGTCCGGCGAGTTGAAACACGGCACCATTTCCCTGATTGAGCCGGGCACGCTGGTTGTCGCGCTGGGTACGTACGGGGCCTTGTTCGACAAGGCCATGAGCAACGTTGTCGAAGTCAAGGCGCGCGGCGCGGAAGTGCTGGCCCTGACTACGGAGACGTTCCGCGACCGCATGGAGAAAACCGCCGACTTTACGCTGGTAGTGCCGGACACTCATCCCATCGTACAGCCTTCTTTGGGCGTGGTGCCGTTGCAGTTGTTCGCGTATTACGTGGCGCTTCAGCGCGGGTGCGACATTGACAAACCGCGCAATCTGGCAAAATCTGTCACCGTGGAATAATGGAATCATGCGGCGGGTCCTTCCTTTTGAAAGGGAGGGCCTGTCTTTTTTACGCGATTGTTCCTCTTCCCGGCGCGGATGTTCTCTGACGTTCCGGGAAATCCTGAAGTCACAAAAAAAACGCTTGATTTTTCTTTTGACATGATGTAATATAGTAATAGAAACCATGTTATCAAGTCTTTTGAAACCTGTCATATACTGTAAAGAACGTATAGAAGGGAGGTCTGCTGTATGCGGACGGTGTCAATGGAGGGGTATCTTGTCGGCGTCAAGGCGGGGGACGAGGCCGCGCAACTGCGAAAAGCGGTACGAAAACTGCAACGCGAACGTAAACGCGCCAAACATAAAAAACTGGTCCGTCAGCGGAATGAGCCTCCCCGCCTGACGAGGCGCGAAGAGTGGATTAACGCCGCGAGTCACGGCTTGGGCGCCCTGATGGCGGCCGCCTGTATGGCGCTCCTGCTGATGAAGTCCGACACGCCGTGGAAGCTGACAGCGTCCCTGTTTTACGGCGTCAGCATGATGTTCATGATGTTGATGAGCAGTATTTACCACGCCTTGCCCACGGGGTCCGGAGCCAAACGCGTGTGGCGGAGACTGGACTACACGTCCATTTACCTGTTGATCGGCGGCACATTCGCGCCGATTCTGCTGGTGTATACGGGCGGCGTACTCGGCGTAACGCTGTTCTGTGTGCAGTGGGGCGTGATTCTGGCGGGGGCGTTGCTGGTGCTGATATTCGGCCCGGGACAGTGGCGCGCTTTGCTCTTCACAACGTACTTTGTTCTGGGTTGGAGTGCCTTGGCGTTCATACCGGACTTCTACGCGCACGCGCGGACTTTGTTATGGTTTATCTTCATGGGCGGCGTGGTTTATACGGCGGGCATGATTCCGTTCGCGCGGCAGAAAAAATACGATCATTGCGTGTGGCATATTCTGGTCCTGACTGCGGCGGCGCTTCACTGGCTGGGCATTTACACGCAAATTTATTAACCCACGCAAGAGGATTGGAAAAACGTACCACCCGGAACGGATGGCGCATAGAGGACTTCCAACTCGATTGGTAACAATTCACGAAAATACGCGATAAAACACGTATTTTAGATGAACTGCACATTTTGCCCGGTACTGTTTGTACTGTTTGACAAAAATCGACTGAAATACTTGACAATGTTTCTGTTCTTTGGTAAGATTTAATGTGGAGGTGTTCAAATATGAAGTGGTTGCATATTTCTGATCTCCATATTAACAGCTCCTATCCAAACGAGAATTCCCAAGAAGAGGACAAGTTTTATGAGTCTTTTTTTGAGGGCTTAAATGAGCGAGTCCATGATAATCCGGTAGATTTTATTATTTTTACCGGCGATTTGTTCAATCATGGGAAATGGGACAAAGGGCAAAAGGAAGCCGCCTTGCGATTTTTAGGGGAGGTTTATAAGGCTTGCTCAAATCAGTGCCGCTGGAACTGGAACCCCGGGGATCAGATGGACCGGCTTTTTTACTGCCCCGGGAATCATGATGTTTTCAGAAATGCCTACCTTGTAAATGAGGATGATTCCTTTGTCATCCTGCGGAATAATTTACTGGAATCTGTAGATGAAAAAGGGAATCCGTTTGTTACAAAGGGAGGACGTTTTTACAATAAAGATGGACTCAATGCCTTGAAGACCTTAGAGCGTCAAGTTTTGACGGAGCGCACGTTTTCTTTGTTCGACAAAGCAATGCAGAAATGTGGTAATAACTACTGGTCAGGCGATGACAATAAGTTTCTTTACGAGTTTAGAAAGTTTGCTCTCCCCGATGGCAGTTCGCCAAAGAGCGCTGTAATTGGCCTGAATACCGCCTTGTTAGCCGGTCAGTTATACTCTCAAGCTAAAATCACGGAAGAATTGGAAAAGGCTTGGGGTGAAATGCAAACGGCGCACGCTAAACTGCATTTTGAAGAAGCGCAGAAAGCCTATGAACGTTATCAAAACGCCTATATGAAGCGGCAGGGTTTGTGGAGAAACGATGAGGAACACCTTTGCTTTATCAGTCAGGACGCTTCCAACGCTCTGAAAGACGCTTTGCAAGAGCAAAAGTGTCACTACCCTGTTCTCTTTGGACATCATCCGATTTCCTTTTATAGCGAAGAGGCGCAATCTTCGTTCTGCGGGTTTGCAAAGAAGGTCCAAGCCCAAGTGTACTTGTGCGGGCATACGCACAAACCGGCAGTGACCCCTATACACTACGAAGGAGGCGTGAATGAGAGGACTATTTATGAAGTGAGAATTGGCGGTATTTTTCCGGACAAGACAGGATATAATCAAGCAAGTTTTGCCATTGAGGAACTCCAAGATGACCAGAAGCCGCCAGAACTGACCGTATCTATTTATACGTATATACATGACCCTCTTGTCATTAATCAGTGGATTGAATCAACCGGTTCGTGTAAATTGCAGGAATTTCAGAATCAGAATCCGACTCCCAAAAACCGCAATCTGCCAGATATCTCTGACCTTTCAGATGAACAGTTTCTCGCTCTCAAAAGTCAAATTGAAATTATCCTTCAGAAGGATAATGATCAAAGCGCGAATTCTGATCCTGCTAACCGCGATAGCACAATGTCGGAGCAACGCCAAAACTTCAGCAAAAAAAAGGAAAGAGATGATCAAAGCGAAAATCGTGATGACAGGCTTTTGACCAAATTCAATCCGGATCGGGAGGAAGACGAATGAGCAGGACGAATGAAGCGGAGCCGGTGATTCTCTCAATCGGCATTGCACAAGAATTCTCGAAAAAAGCCAGCAATGAGCGCGATTACGACCAGATACGCGCAATCTGGCAGGAAGTTCAGGAAAATCCGGAGATAGTCGGAGATGAAACCGATTATCATAATTACTCGGTTGTCTTGTCAAGATTAGATGACTATTTGACCGCTTATGAGATTGTGAAACGGGGATTGCAACAGTTTCCGTACGATACAGATCTTCTGGCGGACGCCATCAACTATGGTTCTAAATGTAGCAAGTATGCCGAAGCGCAAGGGCATTTGGCTACGCTGATCGGGCGTCCTTTTTCTTCGTGGACGTGGCGCGCGTTTCAGTTCACGATCGATTTTTTCAAAGGAGCGTGGAGCTGGCAAAAAGACAAGAAGACAATGCAAGAGTGGCTGAACACTGCCCTGCGTATTGCAGAGCGCTATCAGAAATATTGCCCGTCTGACGAACGCAGTTATCTTTCGGAATATGATATTCTCCAAAGTCTCGCTAAGCTCGCTATGGATGAAGAGAACTATGATGAAGCCGATCGGCTCATGAACGAGGCTTTGCGGAAATTGGCGGATATCGCGAAGACCGGAAAATACGCGGCAGTCCGGTGTTCTTTACGATATGCCGATGAGATGTTCCAGCAACAAAATTATCAAGAAGTCATTGTTACCTGTGATCGGGCCTTGCAATATGGGCAAACGACCACAGCCGCCCGTTTGGAATATCTCATATATTTGTCCGCGCTGTCCCGGGAAGCTCTCCTGTATACAATGGAGGACTGGAGGACAAATACGGAGGAAATCGAAACTATTTACCGGGAATATCTGGCGGCTTTGACCGATATCGAAGATGATTATCTCAGAAATATCCGGCGAAGGGTCAGTATTTTGGCCGCCCGGACCGGTATTGATCCTCCCGATGCTCTGCAAAAGAAGCTGAATTCAAATCACGGCGACAATATAGATCCGGATATGCTCAGGGCGTTTCTTCAACGGGTCGCAGAGGCTCACGAAAACTGATGTGGAAGCGCCGCTACGGATCGCTTTGACAGCAAAATGAATGCGCCGGGGACTTGTTTCCCCGGCGTGGTTTTTGCGCTGTTCCGCGCGTTATTTCATCAGTTCACAGACAAGGTCGGTGTACCCGGACGGGTCATCCAGCGGGAGTCCGGCAATGAGCAGAGCTTGCGCGTAGAGTAAGGACGCGTACTTTTTCGCCTTCTCCGGGTCATCGGAAACCGCCTTTTCCAACGCCTCAAAGGCCGGGTGCTCCACGTTCAATTCCAGAATCCGTCCGGCCTGAACGGCGATATCCGGCTGAACCGCGTGGAAATACTTTTCCATCTCGAAACTCATCCCCTCCGCCGCAAGACAGACCGGATGTGATTTCAGTCTCGTGGAAGCCCGTACTTCCTTCACCTTGTCGCCGAGCGCCTCCTTGACAAAATCGAACGCCGCCTTGTGCGCTTCGGCGGTTTCTTTTGCCTTGTCGGCGTCCCCTTCTTCCAGTTCCTGATCCAGTACGGAACGGAATTCCTTTTCCCGGTAGGCGTGGAGCGTCTGCGCGCAAAATTCGTCCACTTCTTCCGTAAAGTACAGAATTTCCGTGCCTTTTTCCTTGAGCAGTTCCGTTTGGGGCAGATGGTCCACCTTTTCGGGCGTTTCCCCGGCGGCGTAGTAAATATACTTCTGCTCTCCGGGCATACGGTCGGCGTACTCCGCGAGCGTCACCATTTTCTTTTCCGTGGACGAGTAGAACATCAACAGGTCCTGTAACGCGTCCTTATGGGCGCCGTAATCGCTGACAAGGCCGTACTTCACCTGACGGCCAAACTGTTTCCAGAACGTCCCGTACTTTTCGCGGTCCTCTTCCCGGAGTTTCAACAGGTCGCTCTTGACCTTCTTTTCCAAGTTCCCGGCAATGACTTTTAACTGCCGGTCATGCTGAAGCAGTTCGCGGGAGATGTTCAAAGACAAGTCCGGCGAATCGACCACGCCGCGCATAAAGCGGAAGTATTCCGGCAGCAGGTCCGCGCACTTGTCCATAATCAGTACGCCGCTGGAATAGAGTTGTAACCCGGCCTGATAATCCTTGGTGTAGAAGTCGTACGGGGCGGCGGAGGGAAGGAACAGCAACGCCTTGTAGGTCACGGCGCCCTCTACGGAGACCGTAATCACGCGCAACGGCTCGCCGTAGTCGTGGAACTTGTCGCGGTAGAACTTGTTGTACTCCTCCTCGCTGACTTCCCCCTTGCTTCTTTGCCACAGGGGAACCATAGAGTTCAGCGTGTCCTCTTCCTGATAGGTTTCGTACTCGGGGCGGTCCTCCGGGGAATCCTCTTTCTTACGCGTCTTGCTGACTTCCATCCGGATGGGGAAACGGATATAGTCGGAGTATTTCCGTACAAGGGACTGAATGTGCCAGCTTTGCAGAAATTCCCCGTAATTCTCCTCTTCGGTATCCGGCTTGATATGCAAAATGATATCGGTTCCGGGGGCGTCACGATGGGCTTCCTCTATGGTATAGCCGTCCGCGCCGTCCGATTCCCATTTCCACGCGGTTTCGTCTCCGTACTTGCGCGTAATGACGGTGATATGGTCCGACACCATGAACGCGGAATAGAAGCCCACGCCGAACTGTCCGATCACGTCCGTGTCTTTGGCGTCCTCGCCGAGTTCCTCCTTGAAGCGGAAGGAGCCGGAAGAGGCGATCATGCCCAAATTGTCCTCCAAGTCGGCGCGGTCCATGCCGATTCCGTTATCGGAGACGGTGAGAAGGCGCTTGTCGGCGTCAATGGTCAGGCGGATTTGAAAATCCTTGCGGTCCATGCCGATACTCGTATCCGTCAGGGCGCGGTAACAGAGTTTGTCGCACGCATCGCTGGCGTTGGAAATCAGCTCTCTGAGGAAAATTTCCTTGTGGGTGTAGATGGAATGAATCATCAGGTCGAGCAGGCGTTTGGATTCGGCCTTAAATTCTTTCTTTTCCATGGCAGAAAAACACACTTCCTTTTTTGAGATTGCGGTAAGGCGCGCATGGCGCCCCGTTTCACAGGCAGATTATAGCACGAGTGGCGAAAATTGGGAACGGATTTTTATGTCGTTTTTGTAAATTTCCTCCTTGAAACGGTTGCCAGCGGCGGAAAATTCCGTTACAATAGGAAAAACACCCGGCACGGAGCCGGAAAAGAGGGGATTTCATGGAAAAACTTCAAGACGCCCTGCAAAAACTACGTATCGCGGCCGGACGGTTTATGCTGGGGCGGAACGGAATGGACCAGTTGAATTACGCGCTGTTGTGGGCGTATCTGATCCTGCGCGTAGTCCGGGCGGTCGTGGTGGCGGCGAGCCGGAGTCTGGTTATCGGGGTCGTGTTCAACGTCCTGACGGATGTTCTGCTCATCGCAATGGCGTTCCGGGTCCTTTCGCGGAACCTTCCGCGGCGTCAGGCGGAGAATCTGCGCTGGCTGAACTGGTGGCAGCGTACGCGGCGGATTGCGGACGGAGCCGTGAAGCGTCACCGGGACCGGGAGCACAAATACTACACGTGTAAACAGTGCGGGACGGTCTGCCGTGTGCCGGTCGGCAAGGGCAACATCGTCATCACCTGTCCGAAGTGCGGCGCGAAAATACAGGCCAAAACATAACGGCTCACGCTCTACACAACGCGGCGACCCCTCCAGACAGGGGCCGCCGCGGCCGCTATGGTCCGGCACGATTCATTTCCGCCGTGATGTAACGGTCCCCGTAAAGGGCGTCATAGAGCACATAGGAGCGTAAATCAAGAAGATGTTCTTCCTCCGGCGAAAGTCCTGCCCGGGCCTGTGTGAAGAACGCCTCCCCTTTTCCGTTGACGAAGTACACTTCCCTGCTGATGAGCTGGACGTTCGCCGACAGACAGGCCAGTTTCCACCAGCGGGAAAGCGGCTGTCCGGTCAGTTCCAGAATCATGGGTCCGAAGGAGAGTACGCCGGCGTGCTTACGGGTACCGGCCTGTCCTTGGAGTAAGGCGGGGTCATTGGCCCAGATGAGGTAGTCACTGGAATAAATATCGCCGATCTGCTCTTCCGTCCACAGGCTGGTATCTCCGCCGGGAACGAGGCCCAGTTGCGTATAGACCGTACGCCCGTTCGGCATGGGAAGCGTAGGACGGTGGTCCCCGAAAAAGGCGACAATCGTTGGCACCGGATAGTCCCGGAGCGCGTCCGTAAGTTCCTTTAAGGCGGCGTCCGCGCGTACGATTCCCTCCACGCCTACTTTTAAAATTTCCAGTTCGGAGCGCTTGAGTTTCGGGGCCGTGACCTTGACCTGTGAAACGCCGTTGAACTTGTCCGGGTTGAACGGCTGGTGATTTTCCATGGTAATGCCGTACAGGAAAGCCCGGTTTCCGGCGGCGTTGATTTCCTCCATCTCGTGGCGCATGGCTTGGAAGAAATAGGAATCCTTCATGTAGTACCCGCCGTACAGATTGCCTGTCCACTCAATGCCAAGCGCGCGGATGTCCTCAGAGAAGAGACATTTCGAGTAGCCCATCATAGGATAGGTCACGGTCCGGTTGTACAGGCTGTTATCGTAGGCGTGGAGCATTTCCGCGGTATAGTTGCCAAGGTTGGTATACTGTTCGGCGAGGGCGTCCAGAAGCTGGTAAGTCTCGTCCGGCATGAAACAAATATTGGTCCCGGCGTCAAGGTCGAGTTCGCCGATACCCGTCTGCATGGACATTTCGATGTAGCCGGTGCCGTAGCCGAGGTAATGGGAGTAGAACCTTCCGCTGATACTCTCCGCCTGTAGAGCGTGGAAATTCTCCACGGGGTCCCGGTCGTAGGTGACGCCGGTAAGGCGGTTCACGTCAAAGAAACTTTCGGAGAGAATGACAATGACGTTGGGCATGGTCCGCTCTTCCGTCTCCGGGACGGCGGTCAGGGCGTCCACTTCTTTCAGGACGTCCCGCATTTGTTCGGGTCCGTAGTCCGGCGGCGGACTGATTTTCTGAAGGAAGAGTTCCCGCCACAGGCCCACGGTCAGGCCGTAAAGACGGTGATTTGTGGCGGGCGGAATCCGTTCGGCCACGTCCACGTGGAACAGCGCCCCCACGGACATGGTCATGGTAGCGGAGAACAGGCAGAACGTCAACGCCGCCGAAAACACTACGGGCACAATCCGGTCGGGTCCTCTCGTACGGGTAAGGCCGCTGAGGAAGAAGAGCGTCAGGACGCAGAAGGTCAGGAACCAGACGGAGTGCCAGAACACTTCCGGGGGACTGAGTTCCCCGGCAACGCCGGCAATGTCTCCGGCCTGTCCGATGAGTCCGAAGTCGGAGAGCGTCAGAGGGGTGCCGTCAATCCGCAGTTTGAAGTGGTCGACAAGGGAGGCGGTCAAAGCAAGGACGGACACAAGCAGTCCGGAGACCCATAATTTCCCAATCAACGCGCCCAGCAAGGCCGTGACCGTGCTGTAGAGGAGGCCGGAGAGGAAGAAACTTCCGGTCCGTTCCGCGGCCCATGAACACATCTCCATGAGGCCGCCCGCCCGTACGGCCTCCACCGCCCCGGTGGCCGCCAGTCCCATGAACAGGGAGGACAGGCAGAACGCCCGCCACTGGCTCCATACCGAAACGCGCGCGCGTCCGCGGTACCGGCGGCGTTTACGCAGAAAGGCCGGCGGGGTCGGGAGGCGGTTCCGAATCCGGACGAAGAGTCCCGCCAGCGTATGCCACAGGAACAGAACGCCCCGCTTTACGGACGTCAGGAGACAGTTTCCGGCTTTGGCCGCCGCGTGACGAAGCGAAGTCCAAAGAAAGCCGGAAATCCGTTTGGACAAAGGCGGCGGTTCGGGCGGCGGGGGTCCGGTACCCGGAGGCGGGGGAAGCCATGGGAGGTCCTGCGCCGGGGAATCCTTGCGCCGCGCCAGACTTCTTTCTCCCTCTTTCAACTCCTGCCGCCAGCGTAAAAGACTGATCGGCGCCGGAACGGATACGCGCGGCGGCGGTACCATGAGGGGCGGTTCGGGCGGCGGCGCCACGGGCTGCATGGGAATGGATTTCCGGCCCTTCTGCCACTGCCCCTTCCGTTTTTTGGAAGGTTCGCCCAGTTGCAATACGTCCGGCGTCAGCGGAACGGGCGGAAGGGCCTTTCCGGTCCGGGGACGCGGCTTTTCCGCCTGATAGATTCTGACGTTGCCCGCGGAGGCGTCCGGAAACGGAATGTCCGCCTTCTGCCGGTTGAGAAGCGGCGCGGGCTGTGTGGAGGCCGTCCAGAGGTCCGACAGAGACGGCGGCGGAACCAGCGCGGAAGGCGGCTCTTTCAGGTCTTTGAGCTTGTAATCTTCTTTCGTCTGCCGCTCCTGCCGTCCCACTCTCCGCACCGGCTCGGAATCGCTTCCGGAAACGGAATTCCCCTGCCGGTTTTTGCCATGGGGGTCATAACGCCGTCCGTAAGGGTCATGTAACTGTCCGTACGGCGCGGTATTCTTCCCCGCTGAGCGTTTCTTATGGGGTTTATTCGCTTTTGAGATACGGTATCCCCCCTTTCTGTTCAGTCGGTCGGGTGTGTGCTTAATAGGCCAGCTTTTCGGCCAGATACGCCCGAAGGTCCGTCACGGGAACGCGTACCTGTGCCATGGTGTCGCGGTCGCGCACCGTCACGCACTGGTCCTCGTCCGTCTGGAAGTCCACGGTGACACAGTACGGCGTACCGATTTCATCTTCCCGGCGGTACCGCTTTCCAATGGAGCCGGTATCGTCAAAGTCGGTCATCCAGTCTTTGGAGAGTTCCTGTTGCAGTTCCTTGGCCCTGCCGCCGAGCTTCTTTGACAGCGGGAGCACCGCCGCCTTAAACGGCGCAATCGCGGGATGAAACCGCATAACGGTGCGCACATCGTTTTTCGCGGCGTCCACGACTTCCTCATCGTAGGCTTCCACCAACAGGGCCAGCGTCATGCGGTCCGCGCCCAAGGACGGCTCAATGACATAAGGAATGTAATGTTCGTTCTTCTCTTGGTCGTAGTAGGTCAAATCCTGTCCGGAGTGTTCCTGATGTTGCGTCAGGTCGTAGTCGGTGCGGTCGGCCACGCCCCAGAGTTCGCCCCAGCCGAAGGGGAAGAGGTACTCAAAATCGGTGGTCGCCTTGGAATAGAACGCCAGTTCCTCCGGGGTATGGTCGCGCAAGCGGAGATTTTCTTCCCGTATGTTCAGGCCAATGAGCCAGTCGTGGCAGTACGTCCGCCAGTATTGGAACCACTCCAAGTCGGTATCGGGCTTGCAGAAGAATTCAAGCTCCATCTGCTCGAACTCCCGGATCCGGAAAATAAAGTTTCCCGGCGTGATTTCGTTCCGGAACGATTTCCCCACCTGACAGACCCCGAACGGAAGTTTGCGGCGGGTCGTGCGCTGAATGGCCGGGAAGTTGACGAAAATCCCCTGCGCGGTCTCCGGACGGAGATAGACTTCGCTGGCCGTGTCCTCCGTGACGCCCTGATGGGTCTTGAACATGAGATTGAAACGCCGGATGTCGGTAAAGTCGCTCTTGCCGCACCCCGGACAGGGGACCGAATGCTCCCGGATAAACGTCACAAGCTCCTCCTGCGTCATGGCCTCTACGGAGACGTCCATATGGTTTTCCTTGACGTACTCCTCCACGAGCTTGTCGGCGCGGTGACGCATTTTACAGGCGCGGCAGTCGATGAGGGGGTCGTTGAACGTGGAGACGTGCCCGGACGCCACCCAGACTTCGGGGTTCATGAGGATGGCCGCGTCAAGGCCCACGTTGTACGGGTTCTCCTGCACGAACTTTTTCCACCACGCGCGTTTCACATTATTTTTCAGCTCCACGCCGAGCGGACCATAGTCCCAACTGTTGGCAAGGCCGCCGTAAATCTCGCTGCCCGGAAACACAAATCCGCGTCCCTTGCACAGCGCAACGATACGTTCCATGGTTTTCTGCTGATTGTCCATCGCTTCAAGCCTCCCGACTCTGTCCGCCCGCGAAAAAATACCCCGGCCTTTCGGCTCAGGGCAGACAGGAACAGTTCATCTCGTTTCACTTCGTTTCCGCGCGGAAACTCTGTCCGGTTTCTTTGACGCCGAAAAGCCGTATCTCACGGCTTTACACCGTGGGATACTATATCATGACGGCGGGGGACTTGTCAAGGCGGAAATCGCCGTAAAGCGTTTTTTGGCGAAGCGGGACCGGAGGCAAGCGCTCCCCCGGAAAAGCCCGGGGGAGCGTGGAAATTTTCCGCTTACGCGTACATCTCCTTGAGTTTGAGCAGGTGCTGATAGCGGTCCATGGCCGTCTTTTCGTTGCGCGCGAACAGGTTTTCGGCGCGGTCGGGGAACTCGCGGGTCAGTCGGCTGTAACGCGCCTCGCCCATCAGGAACTGGCGGTAGCCGTCCTCCTTGGGTTCCTTGCTGTCGATCGTAAACTTGTTGCTTTCCGCGGCGGGGTTGAACCGGAACAGGTTCCAGTAACCGCACTCCACGGCTTTCTTCATCTCGGACTGGCAGTTGGTCATGCCGCCCTTGATGGAGTGCATTTCGCACGGGGCATAGCCGATAATCAGGGACGGTCCCGGATAGGCTTCCGCCTCCTGAATGGCCTTCAGGGTCTGGGCCATGTTCGCGCCCATGGCGATTTGTGCCACGTAGATATAGCCGTAGGAAATGGCGATTTCAGCAAGGGACTTCTTTTTGATTTCCTTGCCGGCCGCGGCGAACTGCGCGACTTGTCCGATATTGGAGGCCTTGGAAGCCTGTCCGCCGGTGTTGGAGTACACTTCCGTGTCGAACACGAAGATGTTGACGTCATTGCCGGAGGCAAGGACGTGGTCCACGCCGCCGTAGCCGATATCGTAGGCCCAGCCGTCCCCGCCGAAGATCCAGAAGGATTTCTTGCGGAGGAACTCTTTCTTCTCAAGGATTTCCGCGACCAGAGAGCACGCGGAGCAGTCACAGAACGATTCGCCGGCGGCCTTGCGGTCCTCATAATGCCGGAGCATATCGGGGGCCTTGTCGCCGAAAATCTTCTTGCCGTCATCAGACCGCAAGAGAGAAATGCACTCGTCCACGGTGGAGATATTCGCCATGAGCGCGGCAATATAGGCGTCCGTGGCATCGCCGTTGGCGGAGCCGTCCGTGTAGGTGTCAAGCCACTTCTGCGCGGCCTCTTTGAGTTCGGGGCGGGTCTGCGGCTGGGCAATCAGGGCTTCCGTCTTGGCCTTGAGGCTGTCGCGGATGGCATTGTGACCCAGAGACATACCCAGTCCGTGTTCGGCGTTGTCCTCGAAGAGGGAGTTACACCACGCGGGACCGCGTCCGTCCTTGTTGGCGCAGTAGGGGGAAGTCGCGGCGGGGCCGCCCCAGATGGACGAACAGCCGGTGGCGTTGGAAATAAACATCCGGTCGCCGAAAAGCTGAGTAATCAGGCGGGCGTAGGACGTCTCGGCGCAGCCGGCGCAAGAGCCGGAGAATTCCAGCATGGGTTGACGGAACTGGCTTCCTTTGACGTTGTTGGTCTGGAGTTCCTTCTTTTCGGAGACTTCCGCCACGCAGTAGTCAAACATAGCCTGCTGAGGCAGTTCGCCTTCCTGCGGAACCATGGTCAGGGCCTTGTTGCCCTTCTTGCCCGGGCAGACGCCCACGCATACGCCGCAGCCCATGCAGTCCAGCGGGCTGACGGTCATGGCGAACTTGTACTCTTTCTTGCCGGTGAAGTCCAGCATTTTCGCGCCTTCGGGGGCCTTGGCGGCCTCATCGGCGTTGAGCGCGAACGGGCGAATGGTCGCGTGCGGGCAGACGTAGGCGCACTGGTTGCACTGGATGCAGTTTTCGGGATTCCACGAGGGCACCGTGACGGCCACGCCGCGTTTTTCGTAAGCGGAGGCGCCGAGTTCAAACTGTCCGTCCACGTGCTTGGAGAACGCGGACACGGGCAGACTGTCGCCGTCCATACGTCCCACGGGGTCGAGGATGTCGTTGACCTGCTGGACGAGTTCCTGTTTCCCGGCGCGCCGGATGTCCTTCTTTTCGTCCGTGGCGGTTTTCCAGCTTTCGGGGACGTCAATCTTCTTGAAAGCGGTCGCGCCGGCGTCAATGGCCTTATGGTTCATGTCCACAACGTCCTGACCTTTTTTCAAGTAGGAGTGGGTGGCGGCGTCCTTCATGTAGCGGATGGCGTCCTCCGCGGGAAGGACCTTGGCCAGCGCGAAGAAGGCGGACTGTAAAATGGTGTTGGTACGCTTGCCCATGCCGATTTCAATGGCAAGGTCAATGGCGTTGATGGTGTAGAGGTTGATGTTGTTGTTGGCGATAAAGCGCTTGGACGCGGCGTCAAGATGGTGTTCGAGTTCCTCCGGGGACCACTGGCAGTTAATGAGGAGCGTTCCGCCGGGCTTGACGTCACGGGCGATCGGGAAGGCCTTGGTGATGTAGGACGGCACATGGCACGCCACGAAGTCGGCCTTGTTGATATAGTAGCTGGACTTGATGGGCACGTCCCCGAAACGAAGGTGGGAGACCGTGACGCCGCCGGTCTTTTTGGAGTCGTACTGGAAATACGCCTGCACGAACTTGTCGGTGTGGTCGCCGATAATCTTAATAGAGTTCTTGTTCGCGCCAACGGTGCCGTCGCCGCCGAGGCCCCAGAACTTACAGGACACGGTGCCTTTCGGGGCCACGTCCGTAAAGTTGGTTTCGTCAAGACTCAGGTTCGTGACATCGTCCTTGATGCCAATGGTGAACTCCTGTTTGGGGTTCTCTTTCTTCATCTCGTCATAAATGGCAAACACGCTCTGCGGCGGGGTGTCCTTGGAACCCAGACCGTAACGGCCGCCCATGACGGGGATAAAGCGTTTCGCGCGGGCCAGCGCGGAAATAACGTCCATGTAAAGCGGTTCGCCAATGGAGCCGGGTTCTTTGGTCCGGTCAAGGACGGCGATCATTTTGCACGTTTCCGGAATCGCGGCCAACAGTTTGTCGGCGCGGAAGGGGCGATAGAGATGGACCTTGACAAGGCCGACTTTCTCTCCCTGCGCGGTCATGTAGTCAATGACTTCCTCCGCGACATTGCAGATGGAACCCATGGCAATGATGACGCGGTCGGCGTCCGGCGCGCCGTAGTAGTTGAACAGGTGGTAGTCGGTACCGAGCTTTTCGTTGATTTTGCCCATGTACTTTTCCACGATGTCGGGGAGCGCGTCATAGTAGGGGTTGCAGGCCTCACGGTGCTGGAAGAAAATGTCTCCGTTCTCGTGAGAGCCGCGCATGGCGGGACGGTCGGAGTTGAGCGCGTGTTTCCGGAATTCGGCGACCGCGTCCATGTCGCACATTTCTTTCAGGTCCTCATAGTCCCACACGGCGACTTTCTGAATCTCGTGGGACGTGCGGAAGCCGTCAAAGAAGTTGATGAACGGCACCTTGCCCTCAATGGCGGACAGGTGGGCGGCGGGGGCGAGGTCCATAATCTCCTGCGGGTCATTCTCACAGAGCATGGCAAAGCCCGTCTGACGGCAAGCCATGACGTCCGAATGATCGCCGAAGATGTTCAGCGCGTGGCTGGAGACCGTGCGGGCGGAGACGTGGAACACACAGGGGAGCAGTTCGCCCGCGATTTTGTACATATTCGGAATCATGAGCAACAGGCCCTGAGAGGCCGTGTAGGTGGTGGTCATGGCTCCGGTGCCGAGGGAGCCGTGAACAGTGCCTGCCGCGCCCGCTTCCGACTGCATTTCCACGACTTTGACCGTGGTTCCAAAGATATTCTTTTGACCGGCGGCGGACCACTGGTCCACGAGGTCCGCCATGGGTGAGGACGGCGTGATGGGATAAATCCCCGCAACTTCCGTAAACGCGTAGCTGACGTACGCGGCGGCGTTGTTGCCGTCCATGGACTTGAACTTTCTTGCCATACTTGTACCTCCCTGTTTTTCAGGACCTGCGGCGTTCGCGGGTCACTGAGTTTCCCCCTCACAGGGGAGAGCCGTTTCGGCCAAATACGTGTAGCAGTATAACACAAAATTTTCGACTTGTAAACGGAAATTTTCTGCCGTTTTTCAAAGCGGCGCGCGTACGCGCTCCTTGGCGAATCGCGGCTCAGTCCGGGAAAAACAGCCGTACGGACAGCGCGGCGACCGCAAAGCCCGTTATGTCCGCCACCAGCGCCGCCGGAATCGCGTGACGGGTCCGGCGGACGCCCGCCGCGCCGAAGTAGACCGCGACCGTGTAGAAGGTGGTCTCCGTACTGCCCAGCATGACCGCCGCCGTACGTCCGATGAGGCTGTCCGGGCCATAGGCGCGGATCAGCTCGCCCGCCGCCGCGAACGCGCCGCTTCCGGAGACCGGACGGACCAGTATCAGCGGCGCGACTTCCGGCGGAATCCCGCACGCGGCCCAGAGCGGAGCGCACCAGCGGGAAAAGGCCTCCATGGCCCCGGAAGCGCGTAACATGGCAATCGCGGGAAGGAGCGTCACCAGCGCGGGGAGTATCCTATAGAGCACGCGGAAGCCCTCTTCCGCGCCGCGCGTCAGGGACGCGTAGACGTCCGCGCGCCGCCACAGTCCGCAAAGCCCCACGCCGGAGAGCAGAAGCGGCAACAGCAGGCTCATGTCGTCCGCCCTCCCGCGCGCGAAAACAGGCGTTCGGCGCACAGTCCGGCCGTCACGGATACGGCGGACGTGAGCCATACCGCCGGAAGGATGTCCAGCGGCGTCCGGCACCCCGCCGCGCTCCGCAGAGACGCCACCGTTGCCGGGAAAAGCTGGATGGACGCCGTGTTTAAAACCACCAGACGGCAGAGTTCATCGCTGGCGATTCCGTCCCGTCCGCGCGCCATGCGTTCGGCGGCACGGATTCCCAGCGGCGTGGCGGCGTTGCCCAGTCCCAGCAGATTGGCGGTCACGTTCGCTGAAAGCGCCGAAAGCGTTTCGGGGTCCCGGCCCGCCTCCGGGAACAGGAAACGTAAAACCGGACGGAAGCAACGCGACAGCCCCGCGGCCGCGCCCGCCGCGCGCAACAGTTCCATGACGCCGTTCCAGAGCATGAGCGCCCCCGCCATGGACAGACACAGCCGTACCGCCTCCGCCGCGCCGTCCAGCGCCGCCGCCGCGACCGCGTCCGTACGCCCGGAAAACAGTCCGAATATCCACGCGCACGTGACCATTCCCGTCCATATCACTGACAATGCCATTGTTTCCCACTCCTTGCAAATTCTGGTAAAAACTCCCGGAAATATTCATGAAAAGTTCATATTTTAAAACTTTTACAAATTGTTCACAAAAAGTTTTCACTTTGTAATTGACAAATTATTACAGACTATGTTATGGTTTTTACATGTTCCAGTGACCGTTCTACGGCGTGAGCTGACCGGGGCAGTCAACGCGGAAAAACGGACGGGACAGTATCATTCACAATTCCCCCGTTACGGGGTACCGCATGCTGGAAGGAGATACATTGTGAAATCCACCGGAATTGTAAGAAGAGTAGACGAACTCGGACGCATCGTACTGCCCATTGAAATGCGCCGCACTCTGGATATCGCGGAACGTGACTCTCTGGAAATCTATGTCGATGGCTCGTCCGTCATTCTGAAAAAATATGCGCCCAGTTGCATTTTCTGTAACGATGACACGGGCATTCACACGTTCCACGGTAAGAACATCTGCGCCAACTGCCTCGGCGAACTCCAGCGCCTGAACGCCCCGGACCCCATGTCCGGCATGACCGTGGAAGTGTCGCTCTGAAGTACACACCCTGTCCCGTTCCACCCTGCCGGACCGCCCTTCCGGGCGCGGATTATCAGACATATGTGCAATGATTAGAACGCACAGCTTCCGGCGTCCCGGCGGCTGTGCGCTCCTTGTTATCAGCTTATCAGTAGCCCACAATGAGGCCCTTTTCCATGGCGTAGAAACTGTTCAGGCCCCGGCAGGGGATGATCTCCACGCTCTTGACCGGCAACTCTTTTAAAATCACTTCCTTGAGTTTCACGGCCCCCGCAAGATTTTCGCAATGGTGAATCATGACGGAAGCCCCCGTACAGTCCTTGCTTGCGCTCATGATATCGGCCATCACCTTGTGCGTTTTCGCCTCCCCGCGCGCCTTGCTGACGACCTGTATGCTGCCCTGTGTGGTGCCGATTGCGACAACGTGAATGCCCAGCGTATGCAGAAGCGTTCCCACCAGCGGACGCATACGCCCGTTTTTGATGAGGTTGTCGAAGTTTTCCAGCGTGAAACAGGTGCGGAGCGAAGCCTGATACGTGCGCAGTTCGTCACAGATTTCCTCAAAATGTTCGCCTTCCGGGTCCGCCTCCATACGCTCTTTCGCGCGGCGGATGAGCAGGAACGGTACGCCCGCCGTGGATTTGGAGTTAATCACGCACACTTTCCGGTCCGGATGTTCTTCCAGAAACAGGTTCCGGCCCGACACGGCGGCGTTGTAACTCCCGGACAGGTTACCGGAAATCGTAAAACAGACGGTATGCGTCCCCTTTTCAAAGGCTCTGGCGTAGGCGGCGGGAGACGGACAGGCCGTGGAAGACGGTCCTTTTTCCTCCCGCATGGCGTGAATAAGGTCCGCTGTCCGCAGGCCGTCGTTGTCGAGGAATTCCCGTTCCCCCACGCGGATTCTCAACGGGACCGATTCAAAGCGGACACAGTCGCTGGAAAATTCGTCCGTTCTGAGGTCACAACTGCTGTCGCTGACAATATTCCACATTGTTCCCCACTCCCTAAAAAGCGATTTTTCAAATCATATGATATGATACAGCAAAACCTTCGCTTTGTCAATGACTGAAACAGATTTTTACTCCGCCGTAATCAGGCCCTGAATGTCGGCAAACTTCCCCTGTCCGATTCCGGTGACGTTGGTAATCTCTTCCGGCGCGCGAAACGGTCCGTGCTCCTCCCGGTAGGCGATGACGCGTCCGGCGAGAGACTCCCCAATGCCCGGGAGCGCGCACAGCTCGGACAGGTCCGCCGTATTGATGTTCACGCGCGCGGCCGCGCCGCCGTCCGCTTCCACGCGCGCGGGTACCGGGACG